>SXJR01000146.1 GCA_005779305.1 Myxococcales bacterium | reverse complement strand
CACCATCACCGCCTGGTGGCTCACCCTCCGCACCGATCGCGACGAGCCGCCCGGGGCGACCTGATGGCCCACGTCATCGTCATCGGCTCCGGCTTCGGCGGCTCGATCGCCGCCAAGCGCTTCACCGAGGCCGGCCACACCGTCGAGCTGCTCGAGATGGGCGAGGACTGGAGCAAGCAGCGGGCGCTGCAGACCGCCGATCCGGCGTTCCTGTTCCGCCTCTTGCGCGACTACCCGCACGACTACCTGCTCACCAAGCCGCGCCTCCTGGTCGCGCAGGGCATGGGCCTCGGCGGCGGCTCGCTGGTGTACTCGGCGATCCACCTGCGCGCGCCCGGCATCGCCTTCGACGGCTGGCCCGCCGGCTACACCCGCGCCCACCTCGATCCGTACTACGCCCGCGTCGAGGCCCGGCTGGGCGTGTCGCCGCTGGCCGGCGCCGCCGACTTCCCGCGCTCGCGCGTCTTCGCGCAGGCCGCGGCCGCGGCCGGGCTGCCGCCGCCGGTGCCCAACCCGCTCGCGCTGTCGGGCTGCACCGCGTGCGGCTGGTGCGTGCCGATCTGCGCCTTCGGCAAGAAGACGACGATGGCGCACACCTACCTCGCCGACGCCGCGAGGACGGGCAAGCTGACCGTGCGCACCCGCCGCAAGGCCGCGTACATCGCGCGCCACGGCAACCGTTACCGCGTCGCCTGCTGGAAGACCGATCACGTCGAGCGCGACTACCACCTGGTCAACGACGGCGCGCTGGTCCAGGTCGAGGGCGACAAGGTCGTCGTCGCCTGCGGCGCGATCGAGTCGCCGGTCCTGCTCGAGCGCTCGATCCACGCCGACCTTCCCAAGGGCTGGGAGCCGCTGCGCCCGTTCTCGGCCAGGCGACTGGGTCGCGGCATCGACGGCACCGGCGACTTCCTCCAGGGCGGCTTCGTGCCCCAGCAGGTCGACGGCTACAAGGGCGCGGTCATGATGATGCACGTCGACCTGGGCGAGTACGTGCTCGAGGACGTCCACGGCATCCCGGTGGGCGCGACGGTCATGCTCGAGACCCGTCCCAAGGGCGTGAGCAAGCCGTGGGGCGCGGCCTACAAGGAGCGCTTCCGCGACTACGGTCGCCACATGCTCGGCGTCGCCATCATCGGCCGCCAGGGCAACGGCACCGCCGGCAACATCACCGTGCGCGATCAAGGCGGCGTCGCCATCACCAGCGGCGACGCGTACCACCCGGCGCCCGGCTCGATCGAGGCCGCGCGCTCGCTGATCACCGGCCTGGGCGGCGAGCTCGCCGACTCACCGTGGGAGCTGAGCAAGACCGCGTTCACCGTGCATCCCGTCGGCGGCTGCGCCATGGGCGACGACACCGACGCCGACGCGATCGTCTCGGCAGCGGACCTGGGCGTGCGCGAGAACCCCGGCCTCCACGTCATCGACGGCAGCGTCCTGCCCGGCACCGCGCTGCGCAACCCGTCTCACACCATCAGCGCCGTCGCCGAGCGCGCGATGGACGTGATCCTCAGCGTTCATCCGCGCGATCGATGGCCAGCAACTTGATCCTGAAGAACAGCGTGCCCTGCGGCCCGCCTGGCCGCCCCTTGTAGGCGAGCTCCTCGGGGATGCACAGGCCCATCGAGTCGCCGACGCGCATCATCTGGAGGCCCTCGACCCAGCCGGGGATGAGCTGATCGACGCGGAAGCGGGCCTTGCCGTCGGCCGGCAGGCCGGCGAGCCGTTTGCCCTCGGAGTCCCAGCCCTCGACCTCGACCTCGACGGTGTCGTGGGGACCGGGCGACACGACGTTCCCGCTGCGCTCGAGCACCGTGTACTGCAATCCGGTCGAGGTCCTGTGGCCGCATCCCAGATGCAGTGGCTCGGTGCGCGACGGCGACCTATGCCCCGACGGCACCGGCTCGATCACCGGCGGCGGCTCGATCACCACCGCCGCCGATCCGGGAACCTCCCAGTCCGGCTTGGGTGACCACGTCGTGCCGGCCCAGTGGGCGGCGGCGGCCGCGCCGGCGAAGGTCAGGCCGAGGAGGAGCGCGTAGAGCAGCTTCCCGAACGAGCGCCGCGGCGTGCCGACCGCGGGCGTGAGCGACGGAGGCAGCATGCGTCCAGCATGCGAGAACCGAACGTCGCTCGCCAGGTGATCTCGGCTACGCTGACAAGATGACGCGACGCGACGAGCCGGAGATGGTGGACGTCGCCATCATCGGCTCGGGATTCGGCGGCTCGGTGTCGGCCCTGCGCCTGGTCGAGAAGGGCTACTCGGTGGTGGTCCTCGAGCGCGGCCGCCGCTTCCGGCCAGAGGACTACCCGAAGACCAACTGGAACCTGCGCAAGTCGCTGTGGATGCCCAAGGCGAAGTGCTTCGGCATCCTGCGGCTGTCGTTCCTGTCCGACGTGTTCATCCTGTCGGGCGCCGGCGTCGGCGGCGGCTCGCTGGTCTACGCCAACACCCTCTACGTCCCGCCCGATCCGTTCTTCGCGTCGCCGGCGTGGAGCGACCTCGGCGACTGGAAGGCGAGGCTCCTGCCCTTCTACCGGCGCGCCCAGTTCATGCTCGGCGTGCAGCAGAACCAGATCGAGGGCGAGCCCGACGCGGTCCTGCGCGAGATCGCCACCGACCTCGGCAAGGGCGATACCTACGTGACCACGCCGGTCGGCGTGTACTTCGGCGACGCCGGCAAGCAGGCCGCCGATCCGTACTTCGGCGGGGCCGGCCCGGCGCGCAGCGGCTGCACCCTGTGCGGCGGCTGCATGGTCGGCTGCCGCTACAACGCCAAGAACACGCTCGACAAGAACTACCTCTGGTTCGCCGAGCAGCTCGGCGCCGAGGTCCGGCCCATGCGCACGGTCACCGACGTGCGCGCCGTGCCCGACGGCACCTACGAGGTCTCCCACGAGGCCAGCGGCGCGTGGCTCGGCCGCGATCGTCAGGTCCTGCGGGCGCGCCGGGTGGTGATGTCCGGCGGCGTCCTCGGCACGGTCCAGCTCCTGCTCGAGAGCAAGGCCCGTGGCAGCCTGCCCAACCTGTCGGCCGCCCTCGGCCAGACCGTGCGCACCAACAGCGAGGCCATCCTGGGCGTGAAGTCGCGCAAGGGCGGCAAGCGCTTCGACCGCGGCATCGCCATCTCGTCGTCGATCCACCCCGACGCTCACACCCACGTCGAGATCGTCCGCTACAGCGCCGGCTCCGACGCGCTGGCGCCGCTGGCCACGCTCCTCACCGACGGCGGCGGTCGGGTGCCGCGCTGGCTGCGGTACTTCGGCAACGTCGTCCGCCACCCGATCGACTTCCTGCGCACGTTGTGGCCGTTCGGCTCGGCCAAGCGCGGCGTGTTTCTCCTGGTCATGCAGACCCTCGACAACTCGATCGGCCTGCGCATGCGGCGGAGCTGGCGTCGCCTGTGGCGCAAGGCCCTCGACACCTCGCGTCGCTCCGGAGGCGCCGGCGCCGACAACCCGACCTACATCCCGCTCGGCAACGAGGTCGCGCGCGCCTTCGCGAGGAAGATCGACGGCATCCCCAAGTCGTCGATCATGGAGGTGCTGTTCGACGTGCCGACCACCGCCCACATCCTGGGTGGCGCGGTCATCGCCAGCTCTCCCGAGCACGGCGTGGTCGACGCGCGCTGCGAGGCCTACGGCCACCCCGGGCTGTTCGTGATCGACGGCTCGATGATCCCGGCCAACCTCGGCGTCAATCCCAGCCTCACCATCACCGCGCTGGCCGAGCACGCGATGAGCCAGTGGCCGTCGAAGCCCGGCACCACGCCGCGCGCCGCGGTGGAGCCGGCGTGGGAAGCGGCGCGCATCGCCGAGATCGAGGAGCGTGCCCGCGCGCTCGGCAGCGACAGCCTGCAGCGGATCGGGCTACCCGCGGCATCGAAGGGTCATGGCTGACTGCCCGGGGTGCCGGTCGGTGCCCGTCCCGTACGGGCTGACGGTGGATCATCTGACCGCCGAGCAGACGCCGGCCGACGTGCGCGCCTTCATCGTGGTCGGCGTGGAGGCGGAGCCGCGCGGCTTCCCCGACCAGCTCGAGCGCTGCCCGGTCTGTGCCACCCACTTCTTCTACGAGCACCGCATCGACAACGACATCTTCCAGCCCACCGACGAGTCGCGCTGGGAGCGCGCGACCCCGGAGCGCGCCCGCGCCTGGCTCGCCGCCCAGGACGCGACCCTCGAGCGCACGCGCAAGGCGCTCCTCGCCTTCGCCGCCAAGGCCCGCCGGCGCTGGGCCGCCGTGCTGCCCGGCCTCTCCGACGAGCAACGCGCCATCTTCGACTTCCTGGCAAGCGTCGGCAGCGACGGCGCCACGCCCCAGGCGATCGAGCTGCGCATCTGCCTTCCCTCTGACGCCACCGACCGCCTGATCGCAGCCCTCGTCGAGCGGAAGCTCCTCCGCGAGACCAGCCCCAAGAGCTACCGCGGCTCGCGTGGGCTCGTGCGCTTCGCGATCGACGTCTGACTGCTGTCAGGGGACAGGGACGGGTGGCGGGGAGTCGGGCGGCGGGGAGCCGGGCGGCGGGGAGTCGGGCGGCAAGGAGTCGGGCGCAGCAGGCTCATGGCTGGCTGCGAGGGAGCCGCCCCTCGTAACCCTGCCGGCTGCGGGGACATCCAGTCATCATGCAGGCATACCTCCCCTCGATCCTGGCCGTGGTCGCCGTGGCCGGGACCGCCAACGGCGCGGTCGCCGACGAGGACATCCCGGCGCCCCCGCTCCGGGTCACGCTCGTGCACGAGGTCGGGCCGGCCTACATCGCCCAGAACGACGGCGCCTACGGGGCCGATGGCACCCGCTTCGGCGCCGGCGACGTCGGCCAGCAGGACAACCTGCTCGTGGCGCGCCGGACCAGCGTCGAGATCGAACGCCGCCGGCACCGGCTGATCCTGCTCGACGCGCCGTTCGTGGCCACCACCGAGGTCGTGCTCGCCAGCGATCTCCAGTTCCGCGACACCCGGTTCGTCGCCGGCACCGTGGTCCAGCACCGGTACCAGTTCGACGGACTGCGCGGCTCGTACCTGTACCGGCTGCTCGATCGCGCGCCCGTCACGCTCGAGATCGGCGGCTCGCTGCAGATCCGCAACGCCGAGGTGGCGTTCCGCTCCTTCGATGGGATGCAGCGCGCCGCCGAGAACGACATCGGCGTGGTGGTCGCCGCCAAGGCGCGCCTGTGGTACCGGCCGTCCTCCAAGGGCGTCTGGGCCGCGCTCGATGCCGACGGGTTCTCCACCTTCGGATTGGTGCCGGGCGTGCGCGGTGCGATCTACGACACCCAGCTCATGGTCGGCCATCCGGTCGCCCGCGGTGTCGATCTGCTGCTCGGAGCCCGCCTCGTCGGCGGTGGCGCCGAGGTCGAGTCGCGCGACCTGGAGAACTGGGCGAACTTCGTGTCGCTCACCGCCGGCGCCCGGGTCACGCTCGATCGGTTGATCGGTCGCTGACACCGCGGCCGACCGCGGTCACTTCCGCCCGGCTGCGGGCGGCGTCACGACCCTCGTGCGTGCCGCGGCCGCGGTGCGTGCGGCGAGATCCTCGCGGGAGACGGCGCGTACCGCGATCACGACGATCGAGACCGCGACCAGCCCAAGGACGAAGAGCGGCCAGTCGACCATCAGCGCACCGTCCGGTTTGCGAGCAGCAGCGCGCCCAGCGACAAGATCGACGGCACCCAGAGCCCGACGTAGAGCCCTTGCTCCCTGTGGCCCGTGAACCACAGGGACACCGACGCGGCGAACGACAGTCCCGCCGCGGCGCAGAACCAGAGCTGTGAACGCCTGAACCCCGCAACGTCTCTCATGATGCTCAGAGGCCGCGAACACACCGGCGGTTACGCCGCTCGAACCTCGCTGCGTCGCTCGGCGGCGGCGGTTCGATCAGCCCGCGTCGTCGTCGAACGCCCAGCCCGTCGCCAACGGGGCGAGCGTCGCACGATGGGCCTCGGCCGTGGCCGCGATCGCCTTCCGCTCCGCGGGCGACATCCGGTCCAGGTTGCTGAGCAGCGCGCGCATGCGCGGATTCTCTGCCAGGCGCCGGCGATGCTTGGCGAGGAAATCCCAGTACATCGCGTTGAACGGACACGCGTTGGCCCCGGAGCGCACCGACGGATCGAAGGCGCAGCGAGCGCACGGCGCCTCCTTCGCGACCGCCGGGGTGCGACGACCGAGCTTGGTCGTCGGCACGCCGGTCATGCGCTGGATGTAGGCTGCGGAGGCCACGTAAGGCTTGGTCGTGAACGCGTCGGTGCCGAACATGCCCATGCCGACCACGTTCGGCAGCTCGACCCACTCGTAGGCGTCGACGAACGCGGCCCAGAACCAGTGCGAGACCGGGCGCGGATCGAGGCCGGCGAGCGTCGCGTAGTTGCAGATGATCATCAGGCGCTCGATGTGGTGCGTGTAGCCGGTGTCGCGCACGCTCTCGAGGGCGTCGCGCAGACAGCGCAACTCGGTGCGCTCGGGCTCCCAGAACGCCGCCGGCAGCGGCCGCGTCGCGCCGAGCTGGTTCGAGGTGCGCAGCCCCGGCATGAGGTGCCAGTACACGCCGCGGATGAACTCGCGCCAGCCGATCACCTGGCGCACGAAGCCCTCTGCCGACGGCAGGTCGATGGCGCCGCGCTCGTAGGCGTCGGCCGCGGCGCGCGCGACCTCGAGCGGATGCAACAGACCGAGGTTGAGCGCGGGGCTGAGCAGGCTGTGAAAGAGGAAGCGCGCGTCGCTGCGGATCGCGTCTTCGTAGGGCCCGAAGGCGGCGAGCCGATTCCCGACGAAGTCGCGCAACCAGCCGAGCGCCTGCGTGCGCGTCACCGGCCAGCCGAACGGCTCGAGCACGCCCCAGCGGCCGACGCGCTCAGCGAAGCGCATCGCGCTCTGCGTGATCGCGTCGGGCTTCACCCACGGGATCTCCGGCACGTCCACGTTGCGCGCGTGGCCGCGGTTCTCCGTGTCGAACGACCACGCGCCGCCGACGGGCTTGCCGGCTCGATCCACGAGCAGCCGGAAGCGCCGGCGCATCAGCGGATAGAAGTGGGCCATCTGCAGCGTCGCTCGACCGCGGGCCCATGCGGCGAACTCGTCACGCGTGCACAGGAAGTGGCCACCGTCGCCGCCGTCGTCGTGCAGGACCAACGGAAGCTCCTCGGCGAGCCTGCGGAACCGCTGATCGATGGCGTACTCGCGGGGCGCCATCGCGTGCAGCGCCGCCGGCTTGGCCCATCCCGCGAACTCGCGCACGCCGGCCTCGTAGTCATCGGCCACGCGATGCTCCACGGTGAACCCTGCCGCGCGCCGCTCGGCCACGAAGTGGCGGAGCGCGCTGACGACGAGCGCCAGCTTCTGGCGATGGAACGGCAGCGCGGCCGGCTTGGCGCGCGTCTCGAGGACCAGGAGCTGGCCATCGGCCGGCGTCGCCGGAAACGCCGCCAGACGCGGATCGAGATCCCACGGCAGCACCACGGTGACGCGCTGGCTGCCCGCGCGCGGACGCCTGGTGCGCTCGCGCGCCGGACGTGGGCGCGGCACGTCGTCCTTGGTCGTCACGGGCGCCCGCCAGCGCACGGCCAGGGCTCGACACCCCGGCTACATGGCGCTCGGCCAGAGGTGAAGTGATGCGTTGTCACGATCGGGCTCGCCACACCGTCGCCAGCCAGGGCTGCTGGTGGCGCGGCTTGCCAGGAGGTCGGTAGTAGTGCGAGAGCTCGTCGAAGCCGGCGGCCGTGACCAGCGCCCGCCAGGCCTCGAGCGAGTGGTAGGTGCCGTAGCGGTCGCCGTGCCAGCCTTCCTCGTCGTCGCCGCGCGGGTTCGACACGAACAGCACGCCGCGCGCGACCACCGCCGCGCGCAGCTCGCCCAGCACCCGCGGCAACGCGGCCCGCGGCACGTGGAAGAGGGACGCGTTGGCGAATACCCCGTCGAAGCGGGCCGCCGGCAGGTCGAGGGCGAGGAAGTCCTGGTGCAGCACCTCGCAGCCGGTCGCCTCGCGCGCCATCGCGACGAAGGCCGCGCAGCCGTCGAGGCCGACCGGCTCGTGACCGAGCGCGCGGAACGCCGCCAGATCGCGGCCGGGCCCGCAGCCGAGATCGAGCACCCGGAACGGCGGCGCGCCCTCGATCGCAGCCAGGAGCGCGTCGCGGTTCTGCGAGACGTCGTGATCCGCGGTCCCGGCCCGGAACGACTCCGCCGAACGCTCGTAGTGGGTCAGCGTCCGCGTCGAGATCGACGCCAGCAGCAGGTCGCGCGGGGACGTGGCCACGATCAGGTGCCCTCGGGCGCGTCGTGCACGGCGTCGTGCCACGACTTCACCAGCCGGGCACCGATCAGGAAGACGACGAAGTCACCTTCGATCGGGGCGGTGTGACGAACGTGCGGACGGGCCATCGGCGCGATGTTACTCCGCTCGCGCTGGGCGTGCGATGGTGGGTCATGTTGCACCGACGTGTCGGGATCCTCGTGGGCGCCGCGGCGGCTGCATTCGGCGGCTGCAATCTGTACGGGGTGCCCGATGACGTCGTGGACGCGCCTGGCCCTGATGGCACCCTCATCGACGCGGAGGTCGAGGCCTACCTGAAGGCGTCGAACACGGACGCGGGGGATGGGTTCGGCGTTCGGGTCGCGATGTCTGCCGATGGTTCCACGCTCGCGGTCGCGGCCATGGCCGAGGCCAGCGAGTCCACGGGCATCGACGGCGATCAGGGCAACAGCACGTCGGCGCCGGGGTTTGGCGCGGTCTACGTGTTCGCGAAGACCGGCGGCGTCTGGGCCCAGCAGGCCTACGTCAAGGCGAGCATCGTCACCCAGGGCAGCTTCGGGTCTGGCCTCGCGCTTTCGGCCGACGGCGACACCCTCGCCGTCGGTGCGTACATGGACACGCAACCGACCTCGATCGGCGCGGTCTACGTGTTCGTGCGGACCGGCACGTCCTGGGCGCAGCAGGCACGCCTGCTGTCACCCAACGCGCACGATGCCGGCTTCTTCGGCAACAGCGTCGCGCTGTCGGCGGACGGCAACACGCTCGCGGCCGGCGCCTACGACGAGAACAGCATCGGCGCCCCCGGCCCGGGACAGACCTTCGCCGGCGCCGTCCACGTGTACACACGCAGCGGCACGCTCTGGTCGCATCAGCAAGGGCTCAAGGGCGCGCAGACCGAGGCCTACGACTACGTGGGCTGCGACGTCGCGCTGTCGGGCGACGGCAACACGCTGGCGTTCGGCGCTTGCGGCGAGTCGGGCGGCACCCGAGGCGTCAACGGCAACGAGCTCGACAACTCGATGGAGTCGGCCGGTGCCGTCTACATCGCGGTGCGCGCGGGCACGACCTGGTCTCAGCAGGCGTACATCAAGCCGTCGACGGTCGGACCCCGCTTCAGATTCGGCACGAGCGTCGCGCTGTCCGCGGACGGGCAGACGCTCGCCGCGGGCACCCCGATGGAGGCCGACAACGAGGGTGCGGTGTACGTGTTTGCCCGATCCGGGATGGCCTGGACCGAGCACGCCGCCGTACGTGCCCCGACACGCGCAGCTGGCGATGGGTTCGGTGCCGACGTGGCGCTGACACTGGACGGCTCCGTGCTGCTGGCCGGAGCGCCTGGCAAGGGCGTCAGCGCACCAGGCTCGGGCGCGGTCTACGAACTGGTCCGCGACGCCTCGAGCTGGCTACCACGACGGTCGCTGGAGGCGTCGAACCCTGACGGTGGCGACGGTTTCGGATCGAGCGTCGCGATCACCCGCACGGGCGGACTCGCCGTCGCCGGTGCACCCTACGAAGCGAGTGCCGCCAGGGGCGTCGACGGGAACCCCGATAGCAACATGGCCATGAGTGCAGGCGCCGCGTACGTGCTCGCGCTGCCCTAGTCCTTCATCGATCAGCGCAGCGCGGCGTCCATCTCCACGTAGGGTCGGGCGACGAGCGTGGCGACCACGCCGGCGAAACCGTCTTCCATCAGAAGGTAGCCCGCGGGATCGACGCCGCTGGCGCGCGCGAATGCGTGCACCTCGGGCTCGAGGGCGCGCGAGGCCTCGACGAGGGCGGCGTACGCGGCATCGATCTCGACGTAGGCGCGCCGGAACGTCGCGTTGGCGAGCAGCGCGTCGTAGATCTCCGGCTCGTGCTCCTTCGCGTGGAGCAGGTAGTGGAGGATGAACAGCTTGAACTCGGCATGCGCCATCTGGATCTTGTGGAGCGTGGCGACGTAGTTGCCGATCACCCTCTCGTGACGCGGCGCCTCGTCGCGGACCCACGGCCACAGGTCCAGCGCCGTATGGTTGCCGTGGTAGTAGGCGCACCACTCGTCGAGGTAGCCGTAGACCCCGTCGATCTGCGTGCTCGAGTCGCCGAGGACATAGACCTCGTGACGGAAGGTCCGCGCGCCGGCGGGGAAGGTCTCGGCCGTGTCGCGGGCCGGAAAGGTCGGCGTGAAGCGGAGCAGGTACGGGTCGTCGTCGACCAGCACCGCGCGCACACCGTCACCGTAGCGGCCTTGCTCGGAGACCAGCTGGAGCCCCATCGACCCAGAGTAGGCGTGAAAGCTCTCGTGGATCGAGGTGTCGAGTTGCTCGACGGTGTTGTAGGCCGCGCCGTCCCTGAACCAGTCGGCGAACGTCTGCGCGTGGCTGATCGTGGATTCGCCACCGTCGATGGTGAACTTCCCGGGCAGCGACTCGTAGGTCGTGACGATCGCGTACTGGACGGGCGAGTACCGCTGGAGCAGCGCGCGCATCGCGGCGATGTCCGCGGGGCCCTCGGTCGGCAGCGGCTCCTGCGCGCGTGCGCCAGTGCCCCCGCACGCGGCCAGGATGATCAGGGCCGCGCCGAGCCTCACGTGGCGCCCGCCATGCTCGCGACCGCGTCGTCCGTGGTGAACCCTCGCCACATCATCGACAGTAACACCGCCAGGCCGGCGGCGATCAGGGCCGGTCCGTGCACCGTTCGCACGCAGGCTGGCGGAGCAGGCAGACGCAGGGGCGGCGAGCCACCTCCTGCAGGAGCTCGTCGGGGATCGCGGCGCCGCCATGCGTTGGCGGCCAGTCAGGCGCGTAGACGTAGCCGGCACCGCGCTGCTCGCACGCGCGCCGGGCCTCGACCTCGGCCACACACCCCTTGGCCACGAGCGGCGACGCGCGCGGCGACGCGTCCCGCGTGAGGCCGGCATCGGGCTCCCCCGCGCGCGCCGCGATGGCGGCGTCGGGTGGCGCGTCGTGCGTCACGTCGCGGGGCTCCGTGCGCTTCGGCTCACCGGATTCCACCTGCCTCGATGATCGGGGAGCTGCACATGACAGCAGCAAGGTGAGGCACAGCGCGGCTCGTCGTCTCATGGCGGGAGCTCCCGAACGGCACGTTCACGGTTTCCCACGCAACTGCTCATCCACAACGTCACCTGCTGCTCATTGGGTGTGCCTCCCGCCACCATCGGCCGCTACCCGACGATGTCGTCGGCACCCAGCGTCAACTCGCCAACAGCGCGTCTAAGTCCGTGGAGGAT
>SXJR01000145.1 GCA_005779305.1 Myxococcales bacterium | reverse complement strand
GGTGCCGGGCTGCACCAGCGTCGGCTCGGTGCCGGGCTGCACCAGCGTCGGCTCGGTGCCGGGCGGCACCAGCGTCGGCTCGGTGCCGGGCTGCACCAGCGTCGGCTCGGTACCGGGCTGCACCAGCGTCGGCTCGGTGCCGGGCTGGACCAGCGTCGGCTCGGTGCCGGGCCGCACCAGCGTCGGCTCGGTGCCGGGCTGGACCAGCGTCGGCTCGGTACCGGGCTGGACCAGCGTCGGCTCGGTGCCGGGCTGCACCAGCGTCGGCTCGGTGCCGGGCTGGACCAGCGTCGGCTCGGTGCCGGGCTGGACCAGCGTCGGCTCGGTACCGGGCTGCACCAGCGTCGGCTCGTGGGCAACCTCGGGCGGCGGCGCGAGGCCGTGCATCGTCTGCCGAGGCGGCGGCAGCGCGCCAGGCATCTCCATCACCGGTTTCGGCCGGCGCGGACCGCCCGCCCGCACCGGCCCGGCCATCCACGACGACGGAACGGGATCGCCGGCCTGGGCACGCGCCGGAACCGCGGGCATCTCCATCACGTGGGCAACCGGACGCGGCGCCGACGGCGCCGGTGGGACGAGCGCCGTGCGCTCGCCGGCGAGGCGAGGTGCGTTCGCGGGTGGCACGAGCGCCGTGCGCTCGCCGGCGAGGCGAGGTGCGGTCGCCGGCGCCGCAGGCGCTACCGGCGCGGGCGCGGCGTGCGCTGCTGGTGTCGAGGGTTGCGGCGACGGCGCCCGCGCGCTGGGTTCGACGACGCGCGGTGCGGCCCGGCCGTGGCCCAGCAGCAGCGTCATCACGATCGCGAGGACTCCGCCGGCGACCATCTCGTGCACGACGCGGTCGACGAAGGCTCCAACCGATCGGGGCCGCTGTGGATCGTTCATCACCGTGCGAAGCGCGACGCTCACCGGCGCCTGGAGCGCCGCCGACACCGCCGACACCGCGACGTGCTGCAGGCGGGTCGCCAGGGCGCTGCCGAGCACCTCGAGTGGGACCTCACGACCCAGCTGCAAGTGAGCCAGCTGCTCGGCGGTGATCGTGGCAGCCAGACGTCGGCCGAGCGCCGCAAACATGCGGCGACTCACCTCGCCGCCGAGGAGCGCGCTGACCATCGTCGTGAGCCCCTCGATGCCCGCGCTCTCGATGAGCCCCAGGAGGTCCGCCTCCCGACGTAGCCCATGGCGCATCTCGGACGCGCGCTGGGCACCGCCGGTCGCCAGCGTGCCAAGCATCGCTCCGGCACCGCTCATCGCGCCCACTGCGACGGCCCCGGCGCCCACCACCGCAGCGCCGCTCAAGATGGAGAGCGCCATCGTGGACAGAGCCACCACGCCCTGCAGCGACGTGGCCGCCGCCCCGGCGCCATCAGCGACGCGGTCCATGTACTGGCGGAAGCGGAGATGCGCGCGCGTGGCGCTGTCGCGTAGCGCGGCCAGCTCATGCATGGCCTCCTCGCGCTCGCCGCGACCGAGACTGACCCGTGCGCGCGCGAGGAAGCCGAGCGGCTCTTCCCAGATCGTCTGCGAGGGCATCTCGACGCGCGCATCGACCGGCGGCGCCGCGGCCGGGGCGCCGGCGCTCGCGCTGTTGCCGCGCGCATGGTTCCACAGGTCGAGCACCTGATCGTAGCCCTCGCTCAACGCCTCGCGACCCTCGGCGAAGACCTCGGACACCGCGCCGACGATCCGGCCCTGGGCGCTGCCATGGCGCTGGTGGTGAGCTCGCTCGTGCGCCTCGGCCGCCGAGTGGAGTTGATCGGCGATCTGCCGCAGGATGCGCTCGAGCTGCGGATCGGTCTCCGCGGCAGCCTCGGTCGCCGTCGGGCGGACACCGGATGGTCCGGCGCCGCCGGGCACTACCGGCGCCGGACCGACACTCGGGCTCCTGCTGCTGCGGCGGCTGTGGTGTGCGCGCGTGCGTCTCGCACCCGATGGGTGCTCTGACCCCGCGTCGCGCCCATCGCGGGCGGCGGGCTCGCTCTTGTCGTTCGCGAGCACGTCCACGATCGCTGGCGCGGCGTCATCGATGAGGTGCATGCCGAAGGGGTCGTCTCCGGGTGGTGGGGGTGGCGCGGGTCGCGCACGGCCAGCTGGCTCGGGGAGGAGGCCTCCAATACTGGCGGTTGGAGCGGTTGCTCCGCCGCGCGAGGCGAGCCGGCGGCCGCCACCAGCGAAGCCGGTGGACTCCGAGTGCTCGGACTCGGTGTCATGGGTTCCAGCGTACGACGTGTAGTTGGAGTCGAGGAGCACTACCCAGGTGACCGGCGTCGGCCGAAGCGTTGCGCAGAAACCTGTCCGAGCCGGGCTCGCGAGTGTCGCGTCGGACCCAACAAACCCAAGCGCGACGAGCACTTACATCGATTCCGTCAGGTTCCGACGGACGGCTCTCTTCGTCGCCCTCAGTCCCCGCCCCAGCACTGCTCCTGACGACAGTCGAGGGTCATGATCAGCTTGCCGTCATGGTCGAAGTAGTGGTTGTGCGTGGGACGGCCGTCCGGTGAACGCACCACGCGCACCGCATGCCACGGCTGGCCCAGCGCCGGACACTTCACGCCGGTGAAACATGCGTCGTAGCGCGAGGGCGCGCCCTGGGCGTCCAGCAGCACCAACCCGAACAGGCGGTGGGTGTCGTCATAGTAGTTGCGCTTGATCGCCATGCCGTCGGATTCGAGCAGGTCGCCGTCCTCGTCACGGTTGCGGGTCTCGACCAGGTGATCGTAGTTGTCGTAGATGTACTCGCGGACCAGGGTGCCGCGGTTGGTGGCTACCTCGCCGTCGGGGCCGACGAAACGGCGCGAGCTGATGCGGCCGTTGTCGTCGAAGGCGTCGACGTTTCTGTGGAAGCCGGTCTCGGCGCACTGGAGGTTGACGCCGTGCTCGCCGTGGCACGACTCGGCGGTCTGACGGCCGAGCGCGTCGTACTCGTAGCGGACCTCGGTGGCGCCGTAGTCGCCGTCGACGGTCGGTTCGCCGTCCGTGTCGAGGAACGTGGCCGAGACGGTGCGGCCGTGGCGATCGAGCTTGTACTTGTAGACGGCGGGCTCGCCGGCGGCGCAGGCGGTGCGATCGCCATCCCGATCGACACATGCGCTCACGATCGTCCGGCAGTGGTTGTCGACCTTGTACTCGTACGACGCGATGCCGTCGCGGAGCACGAGCTCACCGCCAGCGCCGAGGTGGCGAGCCTCGATCTTGCAGCCGCGGCGGTCGCGCACGGACTCGAACGTGGCGACCCCGTCGGTGTCGCGGCGCTGGCTACCGTCGGCGTTGAGGCAGCGGCGGCGCACCTCCTGGCCGTGCTCGTACTCGTAGCCGACGGCGTAGCAACCGCGCTCCTCGGCCGAGGGGGTAGCCTTGCCGTTGACGTCGTAGAAGCGCTCGACCTTGACCCGGCCGGCATCGTCGCGCTCGGTGTCGATGCGCGCGACGGCGTCGCGAACGCCGGCGATGGGTGCGCCAGCGGCACCGAAGCGCTCCTCGCGGGTGACGAAGCCGTCGTCATCACGCTGGTACCGCGTGGTGGTGACGCCGTTGGTGTCGCGCATGGGATCGCCCAGCCACTGCAGGCAGGTCTCGTTGATGACGCGACCGGCGGCGTCGAGGCCGAGATCGTAGGCCCCGCAGCCGTCGAGGTGGTTGGCGCCGTCGAGCTTGCGGGCGGTGTAGCGCTTGCCGGGCGGATCATAGGTGCGGACGTAGGTGATGTCGTCGACGTCGTCGAGGCGGGCGAGCTGGGTGATCTGGCCGGCGTCGTTGTAGGTGAGGATCGCCGTCGAGTCGACGCGGCCGCCGACCTTCCACTCGACCAGCACCGGCTTGCCGTCGGCGGTGCGCCCGACCTTGACCTCGACCTTGTCGCCGCGCTCCGGCGGCGTCGCGCCGCAGGCCAGGCCGGTGCCGGTGACCGAGCAGTGCCCGTGCCGGCTGAAGGTCAGACCGCGGCGCGGCGGCTTGTCGACGTGGGTGACGTGCGGCCCGCGCACCGGCTCCTCGATGAAGAAGAGGTCGGCGGTGCCGGCGCGGCGCGCGGTCGGATACTGGGCGTGAGCCCCGCTGGGGATGAGATCGGGCGGGATCGGGCGGCCGGCGTCGGCGGCCGCCGCCACGGCGGCGCCGGCGTCGGCGGCGACGGGCGGATCGGCGGGGCGCGTGGCGGTGACGCCGCCGTCGCCAGGGCTGGCGCCGCTGGCGCTGCCGCTGCCGCCGCCGCTTCCCGACTTGCAGGCCACCAGCGCGATCACCAGGAGGGCTGTCCGCTTCACCCTCCGAGCATAGCTGCTACGCTGGCCGCCCGCCCGTGATCCAGGTTCGCGACCTGAAGAAGCACTTCAAGGTGCACAAGCGCCCGCCGGGGCTTGCCGCCGCGCTCCGCTCGGTGGTGCACCGGACCTACACGACGGTGAAGGCCGTCGACGGCGTGTCGTTCACGATCGAGCGCGGCGAGCGGGTCGGCTTCCTCGGGCCCACCGGGGCCGGCAAGACCACCACGCTCAAGGTGCTGTCGGGGCTGCTCCACCCGACCGCAGGCGAGGTCTCGGTCGCCGAGCACCGGCCGCAGAAGCGGGCGGCGGCGTTCCTGCGCCAGATCACGCTGGTCATGGGCCAGAAGCAGCAGCTCATCTGGGACCTGCCGCCGGCCGAGACCTGGAGCCTCAACCGCGCCGTGTTCGGTGTCGCTCCGGCCGAGTTCGATCGCACCCTGGCCGAGCTCACCGAGCTGCTCGATCTGAAGGAGCTGTCGCAAAAACCGACCCGCCAGCTCTCGCTCGGCGAGCGCATGAAGTGCGAGCTGGCGGCCGCGCTCCTGCACAAACCGACCACGCTCTTCCTCGACGAGCCCACCATCGGCCTCGACGTGGCCATGCAGGTCACCATCCGCGAGTTCATCCGCGAGTACAACCAGCGCCACGACGCGACCGTGATGCTGACCTCGCACTACATGGACGACGTGGTCGCGCTGTGCCCGCGCGTGATCGTCATCGACGGGGGCCGCCTCATCCACGACGGTGACCTGCGCGCGCTGGTGAAGTCGATGATGCCCGACAAGCGGGTGTCGTTCGCGGGCGCCATGGCCGCCGACGTGATCGAGCGCCTGGGCCGGCTGGTCACCCAGGACAGCGCCCGTACCACCATCGAGGTCCCCGAGGACCGCCTGCGCGAGGTCATCGGCCACCTGCTCGCCGGCGAGGGCATCGGCGATCTCGCCATCGAGGACCCACCGCTCGAGGACGTGATGCGCAAGCTGTTCAAGAGCAAGACCGCCGATGCGAGCTGAGCTGCGCGCGATGCCGACCATGTTGCGGGTCGGCCTGGCCGAGACCATCGCCTATCGCGCCGAGATGATCGTCTGGATCCTGACCACGACCATGCCGCTGGTCATGCTGTCGCTGTGGACCAGCGTCGCCGACGAGGCGCCGTTTCGCGCCTACACCCAGGCCGACTTCGTCGCCTACTACCTGGGCGCGCTCATCGTCCGCAACCTGACCAGCAACTGGGTGGCGTGGCAGATCGCCGAGGAGATCCGCATGGGCACGCTGTCGATGCGGCTCCTGCGCCCGGTCCATCCCTTCGCCAGCTTCCTGGCCACCCACCTGGCCGCGCTGCCCCTGCGGCTGGTCGTGATCACGCCGGTCGTGGGCATCCTGTTCCTCACCGCCGCGCGCGACGTGGTCATCGACGATCCGGCGCGCATCGGCCTGTTCGTGCTGGCGATGGCCGGAGCCTGGCTCCTGACGTTCGCCGTGTTCCTGGCCATCGGCTCGCTCTCGTTCTTCCTCGAGAAGTCGATGTCGCTGGTCGAGGTCTACTTCGGCCTGTTCATGCTGATGTCGGGCTACCTCATCCCCATCGACCTCATGCCGCCCTGGATGGCGACGGCCGCCGAGTGGCTGCCGTTCCGCTACATGCTGGGCGCACCGGTCGAGATCCTGATCGGCCGCTATCCCGATGCGGCGGCGGTCGCGCCGGTCGTGGCCAGGACGTGGGCGTGGGCGGCGGTGATGGTGGCCGCCGCGGCCGTCAGCTGGCGAGCGGGCGTGCGCCGCTTCGAGGCCTACGGCGCATGACCGTGGGCGGCCTCGGCTACTACGTGCGGCTGCTCGGGGTGTCGATCCGCACCTCGCTCATCACCTCGATGCAATACCGCGTGGACTTCGTGATCCAGGGCGTGATGTCGCTCCTGTGGACCGCGCTGGCGATCTTTCCGCTGCTGGTGCTCTACGGCGATCGGACCAGCGTCGCCGGCTGGGACTTTGGCTCGGCGCTGGTGGTGATGGGCCTGTTCACCATCATGCGCGGCGTGCTCGAGGGCGCGATCAACCCGTCGCTCCTGGCCGTGGTCGAGCGCATCCGCAGCGGCAGCTTCGACTACACCTTGCTCAAGCCGGCCGACGCCCAGTTCCTGGTCTCGACCACGCGCTTCGATCCGTGGCACGTCACCGACCTGCTGGCCGGGATCGGCATCATCGTCTACGCCTTCGTCGAGATGGGCCGCGCCCCGGGCGCCGGCGAGCTGGCCGCGGCGCTGGCCCTCGTCGCCGCCGCGGTCGCAGTCATGTACTCCCTGTGGATCCTGATCGTCGCGTCGGCGTTCTGGGTGGTGCGCATGGACAACCTGTCGTTCCTCCTCGGCGCCGTCTTCGACGCCGCCCGCTGGCCCATCCACGTGTTCCGCGGCACCTGGCGCTTCGTCTTCACCTTCATCATCCCGCTCGCGCTCATGACCAGCTTCCCGGCCATGGCGCTCTTGGGCACGCTCTCGCTGCGCACCGCGCTGCTCTCGCTCGCCGGCTCGGCCGCGTTCTTCATGGTCTCGCGCACGGTGTGGACGCTGGCGATCCGCAGCTACACGTCGGCGTCGAGCTGAGTCGGGCGTTATCCATGGGCCTGATCCCGATCGCACCGTCCCCTGACGACGTGCGCCTGTAACGGCGCACACGTGCATCTCATCGGTCCGACATGTGCGGCCACCGGCGGTGTCACCACCGCGGGGATCTCGGTAGAGTCGGCTCGGAGGTCCCCATGGCCAAAGACGCCGCCGTGATACCGAGCTCGTCGCCGCCGAAGAAGGGCCGCGGGTTCCCGTTTCGTCTGTGGGCCTACGCCATCGTCATGACCGCTGGAGTCGGTGGTGCGGGCTGGTACGGGTGGAAGCTGCGTGGTGAGAACAAGAAGAAAGACACCGCGTACACGGCGTGCGCGCAGGCGCTGACGCCGGCGCAGAAGGACGCCGCGCTGCTGGTCACCTGCCAGACCGATCTGGCCGCGGTGGCGGCCAAGGAAAAGGAGAACGACGCGGCCTTGACCAAGATGCAGGGCAATCTGTCGGCGACCAAGGACGAGCTGACCGCGCTGCGGGCCCAGCGCATCGAGGCCGAGAAGCGGCTGGCGGCGATCACCGAGATCCAGAGCCAGCTCGCCAAGATGATCAAGCCGGGCGAGCTCGACGTCGTGGCCCGCAACGGCAGCCTGGTGGTGCAGCTCCCCTCGGAGGTGCTGTTCAAGTCGGCGTCGTCGGAGATCTCGCAGGAAGGCGAGTACAAGATCGTCGAGGTCGGCGTGATCCTGAAGCGCTTCCCCGATCGCCGCTTCCTGGTGGTCGGCCACACCGACAACGTGCCGCTCAAGAGCGCCGGCCCGGCCGACAACTGGCAGCTCTCGACGGCGCGCGCGCTCACGGTGACGCGCGTGCTGGTCAAGGCCGGCATGGATCCCAAGCGGCTCATCCCCGCCGGCGCCGGCGAGTACGATCCGGTCAAGGGCGACGACATCAAGGCCGGCAACGCCACCGCCGACGATCGCCTGAGGAACCGGCGCATCGAGATCGTGCTGCTTCCGGCGCTGGCCGAGCTGCCGCCGCTGCCCGAGGGCCTGGGCGGGACGCCCGCCGCGCCGGAAGCGCCGGAGACGCCGCCGCCTGCTGCGCCCGCGGCGCCGGCGCCGTCTGCGCCCGCCGCGCCGAAGTGAGTCAACCAGGCGCGTCGCGCGGATCCTCGACTGGCGCCGCTACGACACCGCCATCGGACCCGGCACCTCCCGCGGATCGATCGGTCCGTGCCGTCGCCATCCGACGGTGAGCAGCCAGGTCTGCGGGTAGACCACCTGCAGCGGCAGGTAGCCGTCCGGGGGGATGGACGGCACATTCCGCTTCCAGCCGTCGAAGAGCACGCCGCTGGCGTACGGATCGATCGCGGCGCGGCCCTGCGCGAACCCGGCCAGGTCCTCGCGATGGCGGCGCCAGTTGTTGAGCACGTACGCGATGGCGTGGCGGACCTGGCGCGGCGAGCGCAGTTGCTCGACGTGGTAGCGCTCCGGGAAGACCGTGCCCCGGCGGGGCTCGGGCTTCCCGCGATCCAGTGCCACGGCCACGTTGAGGTGCCGGGCGGCGGAGATCTGGAGCCCTTGCATCCCGCGGCCCAGCGCCGCCGAGTCGTCGGCCTCGCAGATCAGGTGAATGCGCTCGCGCTGGATGCTCACGTGGACCACGCGGAAGTCCGGCCGCACGAAGCTCGTCTTCAGCGCCCGCCGGACCGCCTGGTACGCGCGGCGACGGCGTAGCCCGCCGACTTCCTTCACGACCCTCAGGGTCACGTGCACCGGCACGTTCTTCGACAGCGTCGTTCGTAGCCGCACCCAGTTGCGCTTGCGCCCCGGCCCACGTGGGCGACCCGCGCCCGTGCGCTTTGGGGGCGTCGAGCCGGTCTGGCATCGTGCGTGTGTCTCGTTCTCGGGCTGGGGTTGCTGGGCGTGTCTCGCTGGTGCATGGCGTTGGCGCGCGACAACGAGACCTCGTCCTGCTTGTTGCGAACAGGTACAGCACGAACGGTGCGGACCGCCGCTCCGCGCTCGCGCCGTCGGCCGCGGCGGTTCGTAGGTGGGTCATTTCTCGAGGGCACACCCGGGTCAGTTCTCGCGAGCGCCGAAGCGCGGCCGGCGAGAACGGTCGAAAAGCCCCGTGGTGCCGTTCTCCGCGTAACGGGCCTGCCACTTGTAGAACGACTTTCGCGAGATGCCGAAGTGCCGGCAGGCACGCGCGACGTTCCTGGTGACCTCGCTGGCGTGCTGAAGAACCTTGAGTCTCCAGTTCATCAAGCGCGCCTGTTCGTGCTTCGTCATGTGCCTCCTTCTCGGGGTTGCTGAGAAGGAGGGCACCTTCGTCACCCATGTGTTGGGATTTCACACGTGAGCCGTTCGGGCTCGGAGCTTCCGACGTGGATCAAAAGACCACGTCGTCGCGGAACGAGGCACAGCCCGTCGTCGCGCTGACCAGCGCTTTGACGGCATCGGTGACGGTTGACCAAGCTCGCGTATCGAGGACCCAGCACTGCTTGCCGTCGAACTCGACCAAGATCTGGGCCTGGGCCTTATCGAGTGTGGCGAAGTCGAGCGTGAAGTTCGTACCTTCCCGACGGTAGCAGCCGCGAAACTCGAGACTCTCGCCGCCGAGATCGTGTAGGGCCGCGATGCACCAGATCCCCGTCGGTGGATGCTGTTCGGCGCGTAGTCGGCACCTGCCGGGGCCATGGCGGGGTTGATCGTCGGGGTAGCGTTCGATGCCCAGCCGCAGACAGGCGTCATCGGGAAGTTGAAGCGCGGCGGCACTGAACCGGTTCTGCGGCTCATCGGCAGGCTGAGACCCGCGGGTGCCGCACGCCGCAACGACGATCAAAGACGCGACGACGGCGCGACCGTGGCGGCTCATACTCTCTACCGTTCGAGCTGCGCCGCGCGGTGATGAAGCCCGTATCGCGCGATGCCGCAGGCGTCGTGATCGCACAGCGCCAGACCGCGGGTGGCCAGCGCGTTGGCCCCCGGGCGACTGCGGGCGCGGCTGATCTCGGCGCGGGTGATGGCGATGTCGGCGAGCAGCGAGGGCGGCGCCTTGGCGTCGGCCTGGGCCAGTCGGGAGGCCTTGTCGACGGTGGTCTCGGCCTGGGCGGCGCGGCCGGCGGCGAGCTCGGCGCGGGCCAGCGCCACCAGGGTTCGGGCGCGGCGCGGATCGTCGACGGCGTAGGCCTCGGCCTCGGCGGCGACCAGCGCGCGCAGCGCCGCCAGCGCGGCGTCGGTCTGGCCGGCCTCGAGGCGAGCGAGCGCGGCCTCGCGACGGCGGGTGCGCACCCGGGCCACGTCGGTGGCCTGGACCTCGATGCAGCGCTCGGCCGGCGCGATGGCCTCGGCGGGCCGGTGCAGCGCCATGAGCACGTCGATCGAGTACGCGAGCGGCGTGCACAACGGACCCACGCCGACGCCCTCGGGGCGATCCCAGAGCCGCGCGGCGCGCTGGAAATGACCGAGAGCCTCCTCGAGCTTGTCGCGGCGCTGGGCCAGGCGACCCATCAGCACCAGCGTCGAGCCGATCATCGGGTGATCGTCGCCGAGCACGTGTTCCTTGGCGGCGAGCGCACGCCGGAAATGGGCATCGGCCTCGTCGAGGCGATCGACCGCCTCGAAGGCGCTGGCGGTGTTGTGCAGCGAGCGTGCGGTGGCGGCGCTGTCTTCGCCGAACGCGCGCAGGCGGATGTCGAGGCCGCGCCGCGCGTACTCGAGCGAGCGCACCAGCGCCGCCTCGCGGCCGGCCTCGTCGCCGGTGTCGGCGAGCCCACCCCAGGCGTTGCCGAGGTTGTCGAGGATGTCGGCGGCGCGCGGATCGTCGGCGCCGTAGAGCTCGGTGCGCAGCGCCAGCGCCTCGTCGAAGAGCGTGATGGCCTCGGCGTCTTTCTTGGTCTCGTAGGCCCAGTTGCCCTGGTTGTTGCGAAGGAGCGCCAGCAGCCGGCGATCCTCGCCGGCCCGGCGCAGCGCGGCCTCGGCGCGGCGGCTGGCGGCCTCGATCTCGGCGTCGGCCACGCCGACCGTGGCGGCGACGTAGATCCACTCCGACCACGCCTCGACCGCGAGATCGTCACGACCGGCGGCCTCGCACGCGGCGGCGGCGTCGAACAGGGTCGAGCGCGCGGTGTCGGCGCCGGCGTTGCGTTCGAGCCGTCCGAGCAGGATGCCGGCCTCGGCCTCGAGCGCGCGATCGCCGAGGTTGCGGGCGTCGGCCAGGGCCTGGCGGGCGCCGGGCAGCGCCTCGGCGAAGCGGCCGGCGATGCCGGCGGCGGTGAGCTCGGCGAGCGAGTCCCTCAACGCCGCCGCG
>SXJR01000144.1 GCA_005779305.1 Myxococcales bacterium | reverse complement strand
GCCTCGACCAGGTGATAGGTGTCGGCGGCCCAGGGATGGAAGTCCTTGCGGAAGAAGGCGCGGAAGTCGGCCCGCATCAAGCCGAGCAGCCCCTTCTCTCCGACGAGAAAGCGGGCGCCCGAGCGCCAGGCCGCGCGATCGAGGAGCTTGCCCTCCTTGCGCAGCATGTGCAGGAAGCGGCGACCCATGCGGATGCCGAGGATGAAGAGGCACCAGGCCATGACCGCGCGGCGCAGGTCGGGGCCGCCGCCGGCGCGCCGGTAGACCTCGAAGGCGGCGCCCTTGTGCTCGATCTCCTCGGCCGAGTGCCACGACCAGAACGCGCGCATCTCGGGATCGGCGTCGGCGAGCAGATCGTGGGTGAGGATGGCCTGGCCCATGGCGGCGGTGACGTGCTCGAAGGCGACGGTGATGGCGAGCGGGATGTGGGGGTTCCTCAGCTTGCTGATGCGGCCGATGGTCGCCTTCTGCGAGTCATCCCAGCCGTCGAGGTCGTAGCCGAGGTTGCGCAGCCGATCGTTGTAGCGACGATGCTCGCGGCCGTGCACGGCCTCCTGCTGCGCGAACGAGGTCACCATCGCGTCGAGCTCGGGATCGCCGAGCTCGGCGGCCTGGCGGCGCAGCGAGTCGATGAACAGGCGCTCGCCGATGGGCAACAGCGACGAGAACGCGTCGAAGAAACGGGTGCGCCACGGATCGCCGCCGAACCAGTAGGTCGGCACGTGCTCGAACCGGAACGAGCGCGGGCGCGGCTCGAGCGGTGGCGCGGCGCGGGTCACGGCGCGATCCGATCGAGCCAGGCGTCCATCCAGCGCGCGACCACCGCGGGATCGGCGGTGAGCGACGGGTGGGCGCGCAGTGACAGGCCGAGCTTGCCGTTCCAGGTCACCATGGTGGCGAAGATCGGATCGGGCAACATCGGCACGCCGAAGCCGATCACGCCGACGTCGGGCGCGGTGTCGCCCTTCCAGACGCCGACGTTGGAGAACACGCCGATGCGGGCGGCGCCGGCGGTGCGGTAGTAGCGGCTGATCTTGTTCTTGAGCGCGCGCCGGCCGAACCGGGCCGCGGTGTTGAGCTGATCCCACTTGCCCCAGTGCAGGTCGGCGGCAAGCGCGGCGGCGAGCGCCTGGTGAACCGCGAAGGCCGACCCGCCCCGCGGCACGTCGACCGGCATGATCGAGCTGCAGTTGGCCTCGTCGGGGACCACCCGGACCGGGCCGCGCATGTTGACGGGCACGCCCCAGGTCACCGACGCCGACGGCTCGGCGATCGCGGGGACGACCGTCTCGGTCAGCGCGTGCAGGAGGTACGAGCTCACCGACGCGCCGACGGCGCGGGCCGACGCGAAGACACGGGCGCTGGCCTCGGCGGAGAGCAGGCGGCCGGCGTGGGGGCGCGCGGTCACGCGTGCGCCCGCCGTCCAGGCCGCGCCGCTGGCGCGCAGCACCAGCGACGACGCCGGCCGGTGACGCACGACGCGGTAGAGCGAGCTCATCCGCGACAGGAGCGATGGCGGCGCGGTGGCCGTGCGCTGGGCCGGCGCCTCGAAGCTGATGCCCTGCTGGCGCAGGAACCGGGTCAGGCCGCCATAGCCGTCGGACTCGGCGTGCTTGATGTCGACGGCGGCGATCGGCGCGCCGCCGCCCAGGCGGGTCAGCTCGAAGGTGAAGGTCGGATCCTCGCCCATCTCGTCGAGGATCTCGAAGAGCATGCCCATGCGATGGGGCGTGGGCCGCGGACCGGCGGCGACGGTGGTGGCAGCGGCGGCGTTCATCACCGCGAGACCAGGTCGGTGAGGCGGGGCATGAACCGGCCGGTGCGGGCGCGGTAGGCGCCGTACTCGTCGCCGAGCGGCGAGGCCAGGAGCTTCTTCTCCTCGTTGCGCACGGTCCAGTCGAGGCTGAGCAGGGCCAGCGGGAACGCGGCGGCCGTGATCGCGTCGCGGGTGATCAGCGCGGCGCCGAGCGTGAGCAGGATGAACGAGACGTAGAACGGGTGGCGGACCCAGCGGTACGGCCCGTAGGTCACGATCTGGCGGGGCTGGTTCTGGGTGCCGTCCTGGTGCCACAGCGCGAGCGGCACGCGGTTGGTCGCCATGGTCGCCGCCATCATGGCGATCGAGCCCACCAGCAGGATCATGCCGGCGATGTCGAGGGCGACCGCGGCCTCGCCGCCGATGCCGCGCAGGCGTGGGCTCACGCCGAGCCAGGCCATGCCCACCCCCCAGAACGAGAGGCCGAACGGCGTGGCGGTGATCCACCAGCGCAGGTTCATGCTGCCGTCGGAGCGGAAGAACACCTTGGGCAGGACGAACATGAGCAGGAAGGCGGACAGGGCGAGGACAGCGAGGGCGGGGTTCATGGCACGAGATCCTTGGCAGAGAGGGAACGGCGCGCGGCCACGGCGCGCTTGGCGCGCACCTGGTCGGCGGTCGGAACGTTGACGTCGGTGACCAGGCCCAGCCGCGCCAGGGCGGCGATGACCCAGTAACAGGGATCGATCTGCCACCACGCCAGCTGGTTCGACGCGGTGGACGGGAAGGCGTGGTGGTTGTTGTGCCAGGAGCCGCCGAGGGTCGGCAGCGCCAGCCACGCGTTGTTGGTGCTGCGATCGCCGGTGCGGAACGGACGGGTCCCGAACAGGTGACACAGCGAGTTGATGCACCAGGTGGCGTGCTGGCCCAGCACCAGGCGGTAGAGCCCGCCGAGGAGGAAGCCCTCGAGGGCGCCGCGCCACGACGCGGTGATCACGCCGCCGAGCAACGCCGGCACGATCAGGCCGAGCGCGATCCACGTGGTGTAGCGACGGCTGGTGCGGATCACCACCGGATCGCGCAGGAGCCCCGGCGTGTAGTGGCTCGGGCTGGGATACGGATACGACCACTTCCAGGTCAGGTGGGCGTGGGCGAAGGCGCGCAGGCGCGCGCGCCAGCCGGTCCCGCCGTGGGCGTGGGGCGAGTGGCTGTCCTCGGGCGTGTCGGAGTGCTGGTGGTGGTGGCGGTGGTTCGAGGCCCACGACACCACCGGCCCCTGCGCGCCCATCGAGCCGAGGATGACCAGGGCCGCGCGCACCGACGGCCGCGCCTCGAAGGCGGCGTGGGAGAACAGGCGGTGGTAGCCGACCTCGATGCCGATGAGGTTCAGGACCCACATCGCCGCGAACAGCCCCAGACCGACGCCGGTCACGCCCAGGTACCAGAGCAGCGGCAGCGCGGCCACCGCCGCGGTGGCCGGGATGATGTCGAAGAGGACGAAGTGACGGCGCTGCGCGGCGCGGATCGACTCGTCGCGCAGCACGCGCTTGCGGCGCGAGAGCGGCGCGGCTGGCGCCACCAGGCCGGGCATGAAGTCGGAGACACCCGGATGCGTGCTCATGGCGCCCTCACCACCTGCGTGCCCGACGGCACGCCCTTGACCTCGACCCACTCGTCGTCGGCGATGCCGAGCACCACCGGGCGCTGGTCGGCGAGGAGGTTCCAGCCTGGCACCTCGATGTGCGCCTGGCCGTCCTCGACGCGGACGGCGCCGCGCGGCACCCGCGCCTCGACCTGGCGGCCGGGCAGCTCGATGCGGGCCTCGACGCGCAGGCCGATGGGCAGGATGGCGCCGCCGACCTCGTTCCAGCCCACCCAGGCGCTGCGGACCTGGGTCTCGGCGCGCAGGCGCGCTTCGCTGGCGCCGATGGTGCGGCGGCCGAGCTGCGGCGAGACTCGCGAGATGCGGCCCTTGCCCAGCTCCTGACGGCCGCCTTGCGAGGTGACCGTCACCGCCATGCCGTTGCCGATGCGGAGCGCGTCGAGCTCCTCGATCTCGATGTGAAGCTCGGTGGCGCCGGGGTCGGCGACCTCGAACAGGATCACGCCCGGCGCCGCGGTGTCGCCGGCGTCGATGTGGCGCGAGAGCACGACGCCGGCGATGGGCGAGACCACCACCGAGCGATCGCGGCGGGCGCGGGCGGCCTCGTACGCGGCCTGGGCGGCGGCGACCTTGGCGCGGGCGGCGTCGATGGCCTCGACGCGGCCGCGCAGGGTGCCGTTGCGCTGGGCCTGTTCCAGCAGCGCCCCGACGGTCCCGAGACCGCGCCGCTGATGGCGTCGATC
>SXJR01000016.1 GCA_005779305.1 Myxococcales bacterium | reverse complement strand
GCCGCGCCCGCGCGCGGCCGCGTCGCCGCGCCCACCGACGGCATGCGCGTCCTCACCTACTCGATGCGCCTCGAGCGCGCCCGCCAGCTCCTCGAGCTGACCGGCGAGGCCGGCTCCGAGGCCCGCGGCCTGGTGCCGGTGGCGGTCCTGTCCCGGCTCGCCGAGCGCGCGCCGTCGGTCGCCGGCAGCGCCTCGGTCGCCGTCGTCGACGTCGGCCACGAGCACACCCACGTCGTCATCACCCACGGCGGCAAGGCCGTCTTCTCGCGCACCATCGGCCGCGGCGGCCGTCATGTCACCGACGCCATCGCCCGCAACTGGCGTCTCGACGCCGGCCAGGCCGAGCAGGCCAAACACTCCGACGGTTTCATCGCCTCGGCCTCCAACCCGGCGCCGAGCGAGGCCTGGGCCCGCGTCCACGGCGTCCTCATCGGCGAGGTCGGTCCCTGGGCCCGCGAGCTGCGCCAGACCCTGGCGGCGTGCCGCGCCAAGACCGGCGTCGCCGCCGGTCGCGTGCTCCTGGTCGGCGGCGGCAGCCGCCTGCGCGGCCTGGCCCCGTTCGTCGCCGAGCAGCTCGGCGTGCCGGCCACCACGCTCGCTGGCGACGATCCGGCGGTGCTGGTCGGCCCCCGCGCCGCCGAGATCGCCGGCCTCGACAGCGCCGCGCTCGCCGTCGCCACCGCCCACGACGTGGGCGGTGGCCGCCCGACCTTCGACCTGCGCCAGGGCCCCCTGGCCTTCAAGGTCGACATGTCGTTCATCAAGACCAAGCTGACCCAGGTCGCGGTGGCGATGCTGGTGGTGCTGGTCTTCGCCGGCGCAGCGGCCTACGCCGGGTTGCGCAAGCTGCGCCAGGCCGAGAAGACCCTCACCGATCGGGTCGCGCTCGAGTCGACCGAGTACTTCGGCAGCCGCAAGTCCGTGGCCGAGCTGAGGGCGCTCACCACCAGCGACACCGCGCCCGGCGACTCGCCGCTGCCCAAGATGAGCGCCTACGACCTCCTCCTGGCCATCAACGCCAAGCTGCCGCCGCGCGACAAGGTGACCCTCGACGTCACCGATCTCGACATCAAGGACAACAAGGTGAACATCAAGGCCTCGGCCAAGACCCCCGAGGAGATCGACCAGCTCGAGACCGCGCTCAAGACGATCACCTGCATCAAGGAGATCACGCGCGGCTCGACCACCAACGGTCCCAACGGCGAGAAGAACTTCTCGTTCGCGATCCGGACGGAGTGCATGTAGCCATGGCCACCCTCGACAACCTGCGCGACAAGTGGGAGTCGATCTCGCCGCGCGAGCGGCGCCTGGTCGTGCTCCTCGGCGTCTCCTTCGTGCTGGTGATGGTCATCTACGTCTCGCTCCAGATCCGCGACGGGATGCAGGCGATCGAGACACGCAACGCCAACGCCCAGAAGGCGCTGAACAACCTGACCTCGTTCAAGGCCAAGGCCAAGTCGGTCAACGCCGACGATCCGGCCAAGCTGATCGGCCCCGAGGCGGTGAAGCTGGAGAGCTACATCTTCACCGCCGGCAACAAGGCCGAGATCACCGTGCCCGGCGTCAACGCCCGCTCGCCGTCACCCAAGGGCGCCTTCACCGTCCACGCCGCGACGGTCGAGGTCCGCGAGCTGTCGCTCACCCAGATCAAGAACTTCCTCGAGGCCATCGAGAGCGAGAACAAGACCGTGATCGTCAGCTCGCTCCAGATCCGCCGCAACTTCCGCGACAAGGAGAAGCTCGATCTCAACCTCGAGGTCGTGACCTGGTCCAAGCCGGTGCCTGAGGGCGGCGGCGACGGCAAGGGCTCGGGCAGCGGCAGCGCCTCGGGCAGCGCCAAGAAGGGCGGCTGATCATGACCATCACGCCGCGCGCTCGTTTCGCCCTGAAGATCGCCGGGTACGTCCTGCTCGGGCTGGTGACCTTCGTCTACTCGCTCCACCTCACCTTCCCGTACGAGCGGGTCAAGCAGCGCATGGTCGACGCCCTGTCGTCGAAGTACGACGTCACCGTGCTCGGCGTCGAGCGCAGCCTGGTGCCCGGGCGCTTCGCCCTGACCGGCCTGACCCTCACCTCGCGTCCGTCGGTCGCGGGCCAGCCGGTCACGACGATGTACTTCAAACGGGTCGAGGTCGACATCGCCTTCATGCCGCTGCTCGGCGGCAAGGCCGAGATCGGGCTCGACGTCTCCACCGGCAGCGGCTCGATGAGCGGCGTGATCAAGGCGTCGAAGACGAACCTCTCGGTCGACTTCCGGCTCAAGCACATGCCGCTCGCCACCATCCCCGGCATCGCCGACGCCGTCGGTCTGCCCCTGGGCGGTCTCGGCGACGGCCGCATCACCCTCAGCCTGCCCAAGAACGACTGGACCAAGGCGACGGGCAAGGTCGACCTGTCGTGCAACGTCGGCTGCACCGTCGGCGACGGCGTGTCACGCGTGTTCCCCAAGGCCCGGCGCGAGTCCGAGGCGCTCATGGTCAAGGACGGCATCCCGATCGAGACCGTGACCATCGGCCGCTTCGTGCTCGGCATCGTGATCGCCAAGGGCGAGGCCAAGAAGCAGACCTTCGAGTTCCAGTCGCCCGACGGCGAGATCGCGATCGACTTCAACATCAAGCTGGCCAAGAAGATCACGGACTCGAACATTACCGGCTGCATCCGCTACAAGTGCGCGGGCGCGTACCTGGCCAAGGCGCCGGCGGCCTGCGAGCTCGCCAGCCCCGCCGTTGATCGCGACGGCTTCCGCAACATCAAGCTCGCCGGCAAGCTCGGCGCCATGCGCCGCCTCGGTGCGGTCTGCGAGGCCGGCGGCAGCCCTGACGACGTCTTCTCCAAGGACGGCGCCGATCGCGACCGCTTCCGCCCCTCCCTCGACACCGTGCCCGAGACTCCGGCCGGCGGCATCGACGGCGGCAACACGCCCACGCCGCCGCCCATCGATCTCGGCAAGCCGCCCAGCGCCGACGACGTCAACCGCCTCATCGACACCCCCGGCGCCGCCACCGGCAGCATGGGTGTCCAGCCCGAGCCCATGCCGCCGCAGACCGGCGACGGCTACAAACCCGGTGACGGCACCCGGCCTGGCGAGAACCCCAAGATCGACGGCACCGTCGCCCCCATGCCGCCCCAGCCCCCGCCGACGATGGAGGGCAACCCGCCCCCGCCGCCGGTGGACGAGACCAAGTAGTCACGTGACCCGGCCCTGGGCCTCGCTGGCCAAGGTGGCGACGCGCGAAGGCGAGCTCGAGCTGCGCCAGCGCGGCCCCGACGACTTCCTGATCCTCATCGGCGGCCGCGTGCTGATGACCAGCAAGGCCCGCCGCTCCGAGGAGGTCCTCGCCACCGTCGCCTGCGCCGCGCTCGGCCCGCGCGACGCGCCGCGCATGCTGATCGGCGGCCTGGGCATGGGCTACACCCTGCGCGCCGCTCTCGACGCGTTGCCCCCGCGCGCGACCGTGACCGTGGTCGAGCTCACCCGCGAGGTCGAGGACTGGTGCCGCGGCCCGCTGGCCCCGCTCACCGCCGGCGCCGTCACCGATCCGCGGGTCAAGGTCGTGATCGCCGACGTCGCCCGCGTGATCACCTCGGCGCGCCCTGGCGCCTACGACCTCATCCTCCTCGATCTCTACGAGGGCGCGTACCCGGCGCAGCAGCGCGGCGACGATCCGCATTTCGGACGGGCCGCGCTCCTGCGCACCCGCGCCGCGCTCGCCAAGGGCGGCCTCCTGGCCATCTGGGCCGAGGACCCCGCGCCCTCATTCCCCGATCGCCTGGCCGCCGCCGGCTTCAGCGTGACCGTCCACCGCGCCGGTCGCGGCGGCCGCCAGCACGTCATCTACCTGGCCGGCGACCCCAAGCCCCCGGCCCGCGGCCCGCGCCGGCCGCGTCAGTAGAGCAGCAGCCCGACGCGAACCGTCACCAGTCCCTCGGCGTGAGGCGGAACCTCGCGACGGGCAGTGGACGTCATCAGGCGCTGTCGGACGTGCAAGCCTGCGCCGACGTCGAGCCCGACGGCGATCCGGTGCCAGCGCCGCTCCAGCGTCAGACCGAGCTCGGCCGCCGGGGTGACGACGCGGTCGATGGCGAAGCTCGGCAGCGTCCCGGGCGCGGAGGAGGTGACCTCGCCGGTCGCGGTGAGCACGCCGAGTGCCACGCGCGGCACGACGGACATCCGGGTTCCAGTGAGGTCCAGGGGCCAGCGAACGTGGGCGAGGAAGCTCTGCTGCTGCCACAGTGTGCGGGGCTCGACGAACGACACGCCCGGTCCGATCTCGACGGGCCCGAAGCGCCGGACCAGCTCGTATCCTCCCGTCGTACGGGAGCCGTGACCCAGCCCGACATTCGAGCGGCCGCCGATGAGCGCCTCCAGGCGATATCGCGGACGCCGGAGCGGGCGAGGCGGACGCTCCGGCCCCCGGTCGACCGGTCGATACGATCCCGGGCTCGCCGTACACGCGGCGCCGTCACCCAGTCGGCACTGTCTCCAGCAGGTGATCGCGTCACGACATGGCGTGTCGGCGGCGGCCGCCGACGACAGCATGCCGAGACCCAGGGCAACGAGAATTGCGGACTTGCACAGGGAACGCAGGACAGAGGTGCTCATGCCGCTGGTTGTCGGCACCCGCCGTCCACGGTTGCGTGCCACCGGGACGATTCTCTGCCCACCACGGTCATGGGGCCGATTCCAGGCCCTCGAGCAACTCTCCTGGCAGGGTCAACGTCACGGTCGCCGTGCGCGAGGCCGTGGACATCGTGAGCCAACCTTCGTCGAAGGTCATCCCCCTCGCCTGGGCCTGTCTCCTCATCCCGCGCACCATGCCGCCGAGCGCCTTCTCGAGCGCCTCGTCATCGCCGGTCGCGAAGACGGTGACCTGCGCCGACGCCCGTGGTCGGGTGAGCCAGGCCGTCATGTCGTCCACGCCGACGGAGACCGGGGGGAACCCCGTGGCGAACGCCCAGATACGCGCATCGGGCGGAATCATCGCGAACCGCTCGCGCTGGAGCGGCGTCGAAGGTCGGTCCGGGAGGTGCCACCCGAGCGGCTCGATCGACATCATCGAGCCGTCCCAGGTGATCGCGTAGTCGCGTCCGAAGATCGTGACGGCCAAGGCGCCGTCTACCTCACGCGACGCGATCCCCGCGACGCGTACCAGCTCTGGCAGACACGAACGCACCGAGGCTTCGTCCACACCCGTCGCGAAGAGGCTCACGTCGTCATCACGGGAGACCATGCCGACGATGACGTCGGCGGAGTGAATCAGGCCGCGGCTGCAGGTCAGGGCCTCCGGAAGGAGCCCTGCCAGCGGATACGAGTCGGGCCGGGTGTTGTCCATGGCAACCACGACGCGCACCGATCCGAGCTTCCCCACGAGCCGCTCCGGAACGATGGGCACGGCGACCGCGGTCACGGCCGGCGCGCCCACCGCCGTGTCGTGCTGCGGCGGCTTCGCGACCTGCCCGTGCGGCTGCCCGCGGTGAGGCGAGCAACAGGCCAGGCAGGCCGCGATCATCAGCAGCAACGCGCTTGTTCTCACGGGACGGTGTGTACCAGACGTCGGGCGCAGGTCCCGGCTTGCTGCCGCTCGCGAGCGAGGGTTCCCGCCGTCAGAAGCATCGAGGGCTCCTCGATCGTGGTCGTCGAGCTCACCCCGCCTCAATGCCATCGTCGAGCCCCAGCTCGGCGACTGAGTTCTTGGCGACGGTTTCAACCGGAACGTGGACCTCGCGCCCCACGAGCCACGGCGCTCCGCTGATCCATCGACGTGTGGTCGATTGCTGACACGCCCACGTCCATCGAATCGCCGCGCTGTGATCGATCGCCCAGGCGTGTCGAGGGGTAGCGACCACTAGGAGTCGATGGTCGGACGGGACAAACCACGGCCGCTTGATCGTGTCGCCTTCCTCGTACTCGAGGCAGAACGCAGAGCCGAGTCGCAACGTCGATGTCTGCACGGCCACGATGCTGGGCGATCCGCAGATGACGAGTACATCCGCGTCCACCCACTCGTACACGTCGAAGCTGGTCGCCCTCCAGCGGTCGAGACGAATCGCCGACTCGACCAAGTCGCCGGTGACCTGGTCCTGCGAGGTCAACCGGACCAGGCCCGGCCCACGGTCACCGGGCGTGTACTCGGCCGACAACAAGGCCCGGCCACCCCGCAACGGAATCTCGCTGCCATCGGTGTAGAGGTTCATGACGTTCCTGAGACCCGTCCTCGTACGCTCAGGGTTGAGCGTCGTGTAGGGGCGCGAAGTGGTCACCAAACGCGTCAACCCGATATTCGGCTTCTCAGACTTCTGCTCCCCCGTGGGAGGTATCGGGGAATTCATCTTGGACGGTTCGAACAAGCCAGTCTGAGAAGCCTGGTGCGACCAGCTTGAACTCGCCCTCGCCCTCCAGGTAATAGCGCACTTCAGGGTCAGGGCCTCCACCAAGCTGGAAGAACAAGAACTGGTATCCTTGGTGGCTGCAGAACACGAACGCGTTCTCGGGTAGCCCGGGTCCGCCATCGTCACCAAGAAGACTCTGGGCACTGGACTGAAGCGAATCGAGGTCCTCGAAACGCAGGTCGCTTCCCTGCAGAAACCTTCCGCAGTTCGCTCCCGCAGCTCCGAGAAAGTGGCGATACGCCTCCGGAAGTTCAAGAGACCGCTTCCGCTGAAAGTCAGCAAGGTCTGCTTCTGAACAACCACTGATGATGGACGAGTGGTCGCGAATCTGACCCACTGCCCATTCGATCCTCGTTCTCCAGTCGTTCGTCATTGTCACTGCCCCGTCATGATCTGAAGGTCGATGCGTGGGAATTCCTTCCGGAACTGGTCAATGACCCCTCCGCAGCTCCGGCAGGGCGACCGTTCCGTGAAGAGGCGGATGGTCCGACTCGAGGTTTCGTCACCGCCGCGACTCGATGCGCGCGTCATGCCGTCCTATCGATGCAACTCCGCGCTGTCCTCGCGACACATCGTCTCGAACTCGGCGTGCGCCACGAGGCGCGGCGCGTCATAGAGGCGCTCTTCACATTGCCAGCACGACGCAATGAGCGAGTCGCAGTTCGGCTGGAGGTGGCAGCGGGAGTCTGCTTCCACGTTCCGCGGAAGGCCCAGGGCGGCGAGCAGCGCGAGAGCCGACGCTGAAACGACACGCGATGTGTTGTTCATGCCGGGACCTATCGACGGCCCTGGCTACCGGTTGCCGAAAAATCCGAAGACAGATCGGCGGCCGCCCGCTGCCGCCGCTCCCCAGCTATTTCAGGCTCTTGCGCCCGGCCGGCCGGCTACCGCAGGGGCACCCAGCCGAAGCGCACCAGATCGATCAGGCCGCGATCGGTCACTTCCACGCCCTCGCCCTCGAGCAGCCGGCGCTGCACGGCCGCGCCCACCGGATCGAGGATCGCCACGCCGGCGCGGTTCTTCCCGCGCTTGCCCAGCACGCGCTGCCACGGCAGGCCCTTGCTGGACCGCATCGCCGCGCCGGCGACGCGTGCGCCGCCCGGGATCCCGGCCAGCTCCGCGACCTGACCGTAGGTCGCCACCTTGCCTCGCGGGATCCGTCGCGCCACGGCCCAGATCGCCTTGTAGAGCGACTTCACGTGCGCGGTGAGCTCGTCCTGCTCGCTGCGCGTCGGGCGTCGGGTCGGACGCCTCACCTGAGTCGCCGATGCCCGTAGCCGGGACGTCGTTTCGAATGGACCACGGCGTCGATACGAATCGCGTCGCCAAGTTCGCGGTAGGCGAGGGCGAATGGAAAGCTTCGGACCACGGGTCGCCGAACCGCGAAGTTGACCGGCACCCCCGCGTCCATCGGCCCCGCGTCGGGGAACCTGACGATCAACCGCACGCCGCGTTCGACCGCCGCATAGAGCCGCACCCCGCGCCCTGGACGCTCCAGCTCGTAGCGATCAGCGGCGGCATCGAGCTCCGCGCGCGCGGCAGGCGCGAACTCGACGAGCCTCACGAGCGGTTCTTGAGTCGCGCGCGTCCCTCGGCGAACACGGTCTCTGCCGGAATGCCGGGCGCGTCCTCGGCGATCCGCCGTTCGATCTCCGCCGCCCACGCCTGCTCGACTCCAGCGTCGTTGGCGTCGACGTCTTGCTCGAGACTGATGAGCAGGGCCTCCACTGCCTCGGAGCGATCGTCGGCTGGGAGCTTCAGGAGCTCGTCGACGTGCTTCGTCGCGGGACCCATCGATGCATTCTACCGCGGCGGCGACGACGTTCAAGCTCGGTTCGGTCGGCTGATCCGACGCGGCGAGGACGAGGATGGTGTGCCTCGTCCTCGCGCGCGCTCGGCGAGCTCACTCGCAGGTGATGTCCCAGAGCGCGTCGGCGTAGTTGTACTGGGCCGGCACGTAGAGGTGGCCCTGGTTCCAGTACAGGTTGGCGCCGTGCACCATGCCGGTGAACGCGAGCGGCAGCATGTCGCCGTCGATCGGGCTGTCGACGTTCAGCTCGCGCGCCTCGGAGCCGGTCGAGGGCGGGCCCTTGCCGGCGAGGAGCGTGACCGTGCCCGACGGCGTGACCTGGTAGACGTAGCCGGCCCACAGGTACACGAAGAGGTTGGTGCCGTCGCTGGTCATGGCGATGGGCACGCCGGTGCGACCGGCGGCCTCGGGGAAGGCGGCGCCGCTCACCACCGTGCGCTGGGCGCCGGTGCCGGTGTTGATCTCGACGATCTTGTCGCCGCCCGACATGCCGCCGGCGACGTACAGCTTGTCGCCGATCGCGGTCATCGAGTTGATGGTGTTCATCTGGTCGGGGAGGTCGGCCAGCTTGCTCACGGTGTGGGCCGCGTCGTTGGCGATCTTCTTCACCGCCATGTTGCTGTCGTCGTAGACGTAGACGTTGCCCTGGGCGTCGCCGGTGGCGTCATCGGGGCGGCGGAAGCGGGCCTGGGCGCCGGGGCCGACGACGTCGCCCTCCTGGTAGATCTGCCCCGACATGAGATCGCCGGTGTCGATCGCGACCTGGGTGCCGGCGATGGGCCGGACCTGACAGCTCGCGCTGGTCGGATCCGACAGCTCGATGACGCCGTTGCCCCAGGCGTCGCCGATGACCGCGCGCCCATCGGGCAGCCAGGCCAGGCCGTCGCCGGCCATGACCCGGCCCGTGCTGCACGCGCCGTGCGGCTGGTACTGCGCGGGGTTCAGCAGGTCGTCGCCGAACACGCGGCGGAAGCTGGGCGCGGCGGCGGCGGTGTCGATGTGCCACACCGACGCGTCGGTCGACACGAGCAGCTGGCTGCCCTTGCCGGCCAGGTTGAACAGCCGCATCGGCGGCTCGGCCTTGGCGCCATGGCCGCTGGCGTTCCACTGTGCCGGGTCGGTCTCTCGGTTGAACGTGGTCGAGCCGGCGAACAGCCGGGCGCTGCACACCTTGGGCTCGCCGCCGCCGTCATCGTCCCCCTCGCCGGGGAGCTGGGTGCAACCGCCGGCGGCGCCGGCCAACAGCAGAGTCGTGAACCAGAACGTCTTCATACAAGGTCTCCTGAAGCGATCACGCGTCTATTCGCGTTCAGGCGGACCTATCGGCACCCCCCGCTACCGGTTTCCTGAAAATCGACACGAATCGACAGGTGCCCGGAACTGCTGGGAATGGTGGCAGGGCGCCTCATGAGGCGACCGCGTCGTCCAGCCTCACAGGTGCTTGCGCAGCCCGTCGATGGCGCGGTCGAGCCGCTTCACGGCGTGCTCCAGGTCGAGCACCCGCGCCGCGAGCGCTCGCACTGCGCGCGGATCGCGGGCGATCGCCTCGTGGAAGAGCGAGGCACCTCGCGGTGCCTGACCTGGTGTCGCTCGATGGCGGCGGCGAGGTCGCGCTCGAATCGCCCCCGGCCATCTCGCACGAACCAGACTCCATGGTCGGCACAGCGGTACGCAGACCAGGTCGCGTGGAGCACGTGCCGCATCGTCGCTCGGCACTCGATGCAGCCGAGTGGCTCGCTGCGATGGCGCCACTTGAGGCGGGCATCGCCCTCGACATCGACGCACTCGCCCCAGCGCTGCGCGACCACCGCCGCGCCGAACCACTCGCCGTGGCTGGACTCCGATCACGCGCCGTCACGGAGTCGAGCGCCTGAGCGGGTTGGCGTCGGACTCGACGGAGCGAGCGCAGCGGAAGGCGGCAAGCGTGAAGAAGAACGAAGGGTCGCTGTCATAGAAGCGGTTCGTCGAGGCGCGACCGTATGGATGAGAGTTGTCGCCGACGGCCATGCCCCGCGGGAAATCGGGAGACGAGCGGTGGTCCACCCACTGCCGGACGTGCGCCACACCCTCGAGCCCGAAGGGGCTGCGCACGCCGTCGCACGCACCCGTGATGCAGCGATGATGTTGATCGTTGCCCCAGGGGTACAGTCGGCCATCGGTCCCCCGCGCCGCCTTTTCCCACTCCTCGGGCGTCGGGAGCCGCTTTTTCAACCAGCGACAGTACGCTGCCGCGCCGTCCTGGGTGACCTGCACAGCGTGGGTGTCGCGATCCCGCGGCGCTGCGTTCTCGGCGCATGCACCGGCTTCGTGACACCGCCTGTAGTCACCTGCCAGCACAAGGCTGCGGTCGATGTAGTACGCGGGCGCGTACGGCTGCCGTGGCGGGTTGCTGCCATCGCAGCCGACGTCGTTTCGACACCCCATCGTGAACTCGCCAGCAGGGATGAAAACCTCGGGGGGCAAGGCCTTCGACCGAGCGCATGCGACACCAACGAGGGCGATGATGAGTGCATCAGACCTTGTGCTTCGAGTCATCGTCCGTCTCCACGCGAGTCTTGTGAACGGTCGTCCCGGTGTGCACAACACCGAGAACGCTTTCCCACTGCGCGACGATCTCTTGCTCGACGACGCGCCGTCCGCCGGCCTTCACATCGGCCTCTTGCCGCTGGCTCTGGCGCTCCGGTGCGTGCTTCGCCGCAAGATAGCGCGCCTGCTGGTTCGTGTCCGGAAGGTCGCCTGGCTTCCCGGCGGAGACGTCGATCTCGCCGACCTCGTTGCGTGCGACTGCAAGCGCCGGATCGGCGATCGCTTGCCCTCCGTACGAGAGGTCACGCGCCACGGCGCGCATCGGAACCTGGGCCTCGAGCGGCTTCATCTTGCGGATTCGCTCTGCGAGATCATGTGCGACGCCGAGCACCCTCACGCCCACGATGCGCACCGGGTCACCCGGTTCCTTCAGGTCGGCGCTGAAGCTGATCTCGATCACGCCACTGCGGGCATCGAGCGGTCGCAGATCGGAGACCTGGTCCGCGTGGGGCGTGCCGGCCGCGATGGCGCCCTCGGCCGCCGAAGCCTTGTGCGTCTCGCCTGACCGCTTGGAGACAAATGAGAGCCACTGTGCGGCGGTGGCGCTCGATTGCTGCTCGACGGCCGGGGTGCCCGCGACCTGGCCCAGCGACGTGCGCACCGCGTCGAGCACCGCGAGCACCTCCTGGTAATCGCCGTCCTCGTGAAGCTGGTCGACAAGTTCGGGGCCCATGGCGGTGAGCTCGTGGATGCGCGCGCGGTTGCTGTCACCGAGCGCGACCCGCTGTGACGAGAAGAACGCCACGGTGGGATCCCCGGACAACGTACTCCCCGACGGCGCCTCCTCACCGCCCGAGCCGCCGGCCCCAGGCCTGACGGTCCTGTTGATCCCCCACTCCATGCCCTTGCCGAGGGCCTTCTCGACCGACTTCTGGATGCCCTTGCGATAGGCGGTCGGCTTCTTGGCCTCCCGCTGGCCGTCGTCACCGATCCCCACGCCCATGCCCACGGGGCCACCGGACGGCCTGCCGTCGGGGATGATCGCGGCGGCGAGACCCTGCGCCAGTCCGTACGATGCGAACGTCAGCGCCAGGGCGGCGCCCTCGCGCAGGTAGTCCCACGTGCTCGGGGTCGGCGGTGGCGGCTTGCGCACATACGCCTTGGCCTCCTCCTGGACCACGTTGATGCCCTCGGTGCGTTTGCCATCGATCGTGCGGATGTCGTCGCGGATGTCATCGAGCCTGGCGTTGAACGCGGTCAGCCGACCCGAGGGCGCGACCCGCGGATCCTGCTCGTTGCGCCTGGTGCGTGCCTTGCGTGAGACCTCGTGCTTCTCGTCGTCGTCGTGGTCGTCGGCTCGCCGCTTCTCGTCCTGTTCGCGAGCCTGCTTCGCGGCGTGGGTCGGCTGTCCAGGCAGGTGGCCACGGCCGGCGAGCACGATGGCGAAGACGCGCTCCCTGCCGTCGGCGCCGAGCGCCTTCACCGTGAGACGCAGCGTGTCCGTGCGCCAGCCCTCGCCTTGGGGGACGAAGTCGATGGCGATCTCGCCCGACCTCGCGGCGACGGGGCTGCTCGTCAGCATGATGCGGTCGGGCAGCTCGCGGACCTGGAACTGCTTCTGGTGCTCGTCGATCGCCAGCTCGGCGTGGGTCACGCGCGCTTCGGTGGGCCCGGTGTTCCACAGGATCGTCTCGCGCCGCTGACGCTGGCCGACCTCCAGGTCGTCGAACTCGATCTTCTTGGGGACCTGCAGCTCGGGGCCCGCCGCGTGACTGGCGCGGGCTGCCGCCTGACGCTGGATCGCGGCACTGGCACCGCCCCCGCCGCGGGCTGCCGCCGTCCGGTCAGCGTCGAGCTGCATCGACCCGAGTCCGAACGGGTCGCTCTCGAACGCGCGCCGGGTGGCTGCCGATTCCTGGAGCTGCACCGCGAGCGCCTCTTGTACCTCGGTCGGCGCCGCCGGTGGGAGCTCGCCGGAAGGGCGCCCGGGTATCACACGGGTCGTGGGGCCTGCGCCGGCTCGCG
>SXJR01000143.1 GCA_005779305.1 Myxococcales bacterium | reverse complement strand
CACCGGCGTGGCGCTGGTCGCGAGCGGCGCCCTCGACCCGACCACCGAGCGCACGGCAGCTCAGGCCGCCGCCGCGACGCTGGTCGAGCTCGCCGACGCCACCCGCAACCCGCACCTGGCCGTCGCCGCCGCCGAGGCGCTGGGCCCCCTCGACGCCGCCGGCGCGCTCGATCGCTTCCGCAAGGTCGCGACCGATTCGCCCGAGCACTTGCCGGCGCGCATCGCCGCCGCCCGCCTGGCCCTGGCCGGCAAGGATGCTGACGCGATCGCCCTCGAGCTCCGCGCCCTCGCCGCCGATGGTGGCGCCCTGTCGTGGGCCGACGGTGCGTCGTGGCGCTGCAGCCACTGCAGCCATCGCGCGACCGCGTTCGCCTGGCGTTGCGCCGGCTGTCGCCGCTGGGGCCTGGCCCGCCCCGAGGTCGGCCGCGAACGGGTGATCGCCACGCCGTCGCCGCGCGAGCGCCGCGCCGAGCCCCGCCTCGCCGTCGCCGATCAGGTCGGCCGCACGCTGCTCGGCGACACCGCCCTCACCGCCTTGCCGTCGCCGGAGATCGATCACGGCCTTTCCGACGCCGAGCTGACCGCGCGCTCGGCCCGCCGCTCGGTACTCGGGCGCGTCGGGGGCTGGATCTCGGGCGCCTGGTCGGGTATGCGACGACAGAAGTCCTGAAGCCGTCCGGCGTCCCCATGGCGAGCCCGACCGATCCCCCACCCTTCTCCGGCGTACCGCAACCGGTGACGACCACACCGTCGGGCGGAGTCTCGGGGTTAACGCCCGGCGCGCGGGTCACGTTGCTCGGTCCGGGCGGTCCGGTGCGCACGTTCCTGCGCCGCTGGGGCTTCCCGCTCTTCGTGCTGCTGGTGGTCGTGCTCGGCCGCGGCGTGCTCCTGCCGTTCATCTTCGCTGCGCTGATCGCGTACCTGCTCGCGCCGGTGATCCGGCGGATGGCCGAGCGCCAGGACGGCACGCGCCGCATGCCGCGCGGCCTGGCCATCGTCTTCTGCTACCTGGTCTTCATCGCCGCCGTGGTCGGTTTCTTCTTCTTGCTGGTGCCACGCCTCTACAAGGACGTGGCCCGGATCGGCATGGAGGCGCCCGCGCTCTACAAGAAGGTCAACGAGGAGTACACGCCCCAGCTGGCGCGCTGGCTCGAGAGGCGTTTCCCGGCGCTGGCGCCCAAACCCAAGGAGCTGGCCGAGACGCCGCTGGTCCCCGACGTACCGCTGCCGCCCGAGACCGCCTTCACGCTGACCCCGCTGCCCGACGGTCGCTACGCCGCCCAGCTGCCGCCCACCGGCATTCTGATCAAGCCCGAGCCCGGCGGCGGCATGCGCATCCTGCCCAGCGAGACCCTGCCCGAGGCCATCACTCTCGAGCAAAGGCTGCGCGAGTACACGGCCAAGGCCATGTCCGGACTTCAGTCCAAGGTCGATGAACTGGCCCGTGTCGGCACCGCGCTCATCACCACGATCATCAAGGGCATCTACACCTTCTTCCTCGCCCTCATGATCGGCGCCTTCATCCTGATCGACATGGAGAAGATGCACGGGTTCATGCGCGGGCTCTTCCCGCCCCACGTGCGCGACGACTACGACGTGATCGTCGCCGGGATCGATCGCGGCCTGTCTGGCGTGATCCGTGGCCAGCTGGTCATCTGCCTCATCAACGGCATCTTGACCTACATCGGGCTCGTCATCTTCGACGTGAAGTATCAGCTCATCCTGGCGTTCGTCGCCGCGCTGATGAGCCTCATCCCGATCTTCGGCTCCATCCTGTCGACCATCCCGATCGTCCTGGCCGCCCTGGTCTCCGGCGAGGAGGGCATCGACGTGGTGCGCGGCGTGGCCATGGTCGGCTGGATCGTTGGCATCCACTTCATCGAGGCCAATTTCCTCAACCCCAAGATCATCGGCACCGCCGCCAAGATCCATCCGGTGCTGGTCATCTTCTCGCTGGTGCTCGGCGAGCACAGCTACGGGCTCCTGGGCGCGCTGTTCGCCGTGCCGATCCTCTCGATGATCCAGGTCGTCTTCATGTTCTTCTACCGGAAGTCGTGGAAGGAGGGCCGGCCGCCGACGCAGCAGGTCCCGACCATCCCGTCCACCCCGGCAGGGTCGCCCGCGCCGTGACCGTGGGTTCACAGTTCGGGTGACCGGGCGCACGTGGCGTTGAACCCCTCTTCCCGCGGTGGTACCCAGGAGAGGTGAAGCCCACGAACCGGAGCCGCGCTGCCGCCATGCTCTCGCTGGCCAGCGCGCTCGTCGCGGCGCTTCCCGCGGTGGCCTGGGCCCAGCCCGTCGACCCGTACGGCGATCCGCCGCAGGCCGGTGGTCCGGCGCCGGCGCCCACGCCAGCTCCGATCCCGCCGGCACCATCCGGCAGCGATCCCGACGTCGATCTGGCGGTGTCGCAGGCGCTGGTCGCGCGCGCCCGCGTCCTCGACGGCGAAGGTGCCTACGCCGACGCCAAGCAGCTGGTACTCGAGGCGCTGGCCCGCACACCCGATGACGCCGATGCCCGCGCGCTGCTCGCCGTGCTCAACAAGAAGCTGGGCATCGCCGATCCGGCGGTCGCGCCGCTCGATCCCATCGCGCCGCCCTACGATCCGCCCACCGATCCCATCATCGACCCGGAGGAGCCGCCGCCGCCGCCGGGCGCGTTCCGTCGCCCCGGCCGGTTCGTGCGCTACGCCGGCGGCGTGGTCGGCGGCGCCGTCGCCGGCGGCCTGTTTGCCGACGTTAGCTCCGGGCTCGACGGCACCACCTCCGACGACGTCACCGGCGGCGTCCTGCTCGGCGCCGCCGCCGGCACCCTCGCCGCTTACTTGCTCGAGAAGAACGTCGAGCTCACCACCGGCGATCACGCCCTCATCGACTCGATGGCGACCTGGGGCCTGGTCGGCGGCCTCACCTTTGCCATGGCGCTCGATCCGCCCGAGGGCGAGGCCTACTCGCTCAACGGCGTCATCGGCATCGCCGGCGGCTACCTCATCGGTCACGCCGCCGCCCGCAAGCGCGATCTCTCGACCGCGCGGATGGCCCGGGTCAACACGGCGGCGCTCATCGGCGCCGCCGCGCCGTGGCTGCTCTACGCCGCCTCCTCCGACGACAGCAGCAACGACGACGAGCAGGCGTTCGGCTTCCTGTCGACGGTCGGCCTGCTCGGCGGCGTCTACCTCGGCTTCCGCTGGACGCGCAACATGAAGCCGGGCAGCGAGTACGCGGCCGAGCGCGATCCCGGCCCCGCCGCGCTCTTCCGCCGCGGCCGGCATGGCTGGACCGCCGGCGGCCTGGGCATGACGCGCGCGCAGGGCGGCAACGGCGCCGCGCTCACGGTGCTGGGCGGATCCTGGTAGCCCGGCGTGTTACAACGCGACGGGCGTGGATCCGCACGTCCTTCCGATCCTCAAGTGCCCGCGCTGTGGCGCGACTGGCTCCTTTGCCGCGGCCCGTGGGCTGGCCTGCGGCCGCTGCGACCTGGTCGTCGACGGAGGCCGCGGCTTCTACGACCTGCTCGACGTCGCCCGTCAGGGTGAGCCGGCCGCGATCTCGTCCGAGCAGCGCTTCATGGAGAGCGCGCTGGTGGCGCGCGCCTACGAGCGGATGTGGCGTCCCGCGTTCGTCCGGTTGTTCGCCGGCCGCGGCGCCGGGGCCGCCGTCGGCGGTTTCGCCGGCGAGCTGTTCATCCACAAGAACGCCTTGTCGCTCGACGATCGGCAGGGGCCCTGGCTCGATCTCTCGTGCGGCCCGGGGCTGTTCACGCGCGCGCTGGCCGCGGCGTCGCCGAGCGCGCTCGTGCTCGGACTCGATATCTCGCGCGCGATGCTGGAGGTCGCCGCCGGCCGGGTGCGCGGCTACACCAACGTCGTCCTGGTCCGTGCCGACGCCCACCAGCTGCCGTTCGGCGACGGCGTCTTCGAGGGCATCAACAACAGCGGCGCGATCCACGCCTACGACGACGCCGAACAGGTGTTCCACGAGATCTGGCGGACGCTGCGTCCAGGTGGCATCTACGTCGGCTCGACCTTCGCCGAGGCTCCGCACCTCGCCGGCCGCCTCGCCGCGCGCATCGCCGGCATCCGCCGCTACGATCCCAGCGAGCTGCGGGCCCAGCTCTCGCGCCTGGGCTTCGCCGAGTACGAGGAGCTCCGCCTCGGCGGCGCCTTCGTCTTCAAAGCACGAAGGCCCTGACGGGCCTTCGGACCTCGGGCCTCGGGCCTCGGTCAGACCGCCGGCCGAGGGCCCACCTCGACGCGGATGCTGAAGGTGGTCTCGCCCGACGGCGCGAAGATCGTGACCACGTGCTCGCCCGCATCGTCGGTGCGCTGCCTCAGGTTGAACACACCGTTGGTACCCGAGAGGCCCAGCGCCAGCGCCTTGCCGCCCGGCGCGCGCACGGTCGCTGCGACCTCCCTGGCCGCGATCGGCTGGTCCTCGGCGTCCCAGATCTCGAGCTTGACGTTCAGCACGCCGCCTTCGATCGGAGATCCCACGATCGTCGCGCGCATCGAGTGACCGCTGTCGACCACGATCATCACCGGATCGTTGCTCGGTCGCGCCGGCTCGACCACCGGCAGCGTCGGCTTCTGCTGCAACCACGGCGCCGCGGCCGCGCCCTGGACGTGCATCGATCTCGCCATCGCGAACGATCCCAGGCCCACCAGCACCACTACGACCGCCACTGCCATCTCGCGCCACCGCTTGATCGGGGACGTGAGCGGGAGCGTGGACGTGGACCTCGACGATCCGGAGGTGCTCCGCAGCAACGTCACCGGCACCGTCGCCTCGAACGGATCCGCCACCTCCCCGCGCAGCGCCTCCAGCGCAGCAACCACGTCCTGGGCGCGCGCCGGCCGGTCCTCTGGCCGCTTCGCCATCAACCTCTCGACGATCAGCCTCACGCCGCGCGGCACGCCCGCGATCACCGGCACCGGCGCGCCGGCGTGGGCGAGCAGCACCTCCACCGCCGAGCCGTCGAACGGCACCCGGCCGGTGAGCATCCGCACCAGCACGCAGCCGAGCGCGTACAGATCGGCGCGAGCGTCGAGATCCTCGCCCAGCGCCTGCTCCGGCGCCATGTAGTGGGGCGTGCCCGCGCAGCGGCTGGCGCTGGTCGCGGCGTCGCCGGCGCTGCGGGCGATGCCGAAGTCGACGATGACCGCGTGACCGCCGTCGCGGCGGAGCATCACGTGGGCCGGCTTGAGATCGCGGTGGACGATGCCGGCGGCGTGGGCGACCGCCAGCGCCCGCGCCAGCTGCGCTGCCACGTCGAGCGTGCGGGCCAGGCTCCAGCGAGCGCCGCCGGCCACCAGCGCGTCCTCGAGGGTGACGCCCTCGATCCACTCCATCGCCACCCACGAGCGCCCGTCGGGGAGCCGGCCGGCGCTCATCACCCGCACCACGCCGGGCGCGTCGAGCGCCGCCGCCGCGCGGGCCTCGCGCATCGAGCGAAGCGCGGTGTGATCGTCCTCGGCGTGGCTGATCTTCACGGCCAGCGCGCCCAGCTCGTCATGCCACGCGCGATAGATCGTCCCGCTCGCACCTGACGCCACGGCGCGCTCGAGGCGCACGCCACCCGGCAGGCAGGTGCCGGCGAGCGAGGTTGATGGCGGGATCGGACCCACGGCTGATCGACGAGCGGACATCGTCACGAATTCTCCTGCCGGCGCCGAAATCGCACGTCCGGGCTCCGGTTGGTGAGCCAACCAACGATGGTTGCGTCGCTGAACGCACCTCGCTTCGAAATGGACGATTGACGACTGGCCAGACCGCCGTTTAGCGTGGAACTCCGCTTCGTTACCTGCACGTATCGACTTTTGTTCAGGAGCTACTGATGAGGGCGCACTACTCGTTCACGCAGCGTTTCGCTGCGGTCACGTCCTTGGCTGCGTTGGTTTCAGCCGGCTGTCACGGCGCGTTCGACGACGCCCGTCAGCCGGTCGACAACGGAACCTTCGGCGAGACCGTGCACACGCTGGTGTGCAAGCGCATCTCGTACCTCGACGATCTCGCCGACGGCGGCACCACCGACGTGCGCGGCGACGCCGCCCGCGACATGTGTCGCCTCGGGCTCGCCCCGCTGTCCACCGCGTCGGGCAAGCTCAAGGCGCTCATGGCCGAGCGCGAGCGCCTGACCGGCGCCGTCGACGCGGTCTTCCCCGAGTCGTACCTGCCCGACCTGCAGACGTTCCTGACCTCCAACGAGTTCCTCTCGCTCTATGACGACGACACCTCGGTCGCGGCCATCGACGCGCTGATCGCTTCCTTGCGCCACATCGCCGCCGACGACGAGGCGGTCGGCGCGCTCGAGCGCCTCGGTCACCGCCTCGGTTACCGCCCGCTCACCCCCGGGATGGGCGCGGTGCGCGCGCTGGTGAACTACCCCGAGCTGCACGACTTCGTGCTCACGCTCACCGAGGCGATCACGGCCGGCGGCGGCGCCCGCGGCGAGTGGCAGAACCTGATGGAGGCGGTCGCCATCGCGCTGCGCAACGCCGAGCCGGCCGCCAGCCCCAACGCGGCCGATCGCACCCTGCGCATCGCCCTCGACTTCCTGCTCACCGAGCGGGCCCAGCTCGGCACCACCATGGTGGCGCCGCTCGCCACCCGCGACGCCCGCGGCGTCGCTCGCTTGCGCGCCATCGCCGCCCCCTACGTCGACGGCAACAGCGACGGTCAGCCCGACGTCGACGATCTCGGCCGGTACGTCGACGCGGCCGGCATGCCGATCGCGGCGCCGGCGCCGTTCGAGCTGCCCGAGGGCGCCACCGCCAGCCCGTGGATGTACCGCGACCCGCTCGGGCGCGCGCTCACCGCTGACAGCGGGCCCTTGCTCTACCAGTATGTCGATCTCGACAAGACCGTGCTCGCCGCCGTCGCCCGCGACGGCATCTCGCTCTTCGATCCGCAGAAGGGCACCGCGTTCGATCTCACCCGCGGCGCCTCGGCGCTGGTCGGTGCCCGCCTGGAGGTCACCCGCGCCTATGGCAACGGCGAGTCGCTCACCTACCGCGGCTACGACACCGCGACGTCGCCGCTGCTCGATATGACCTACGCCTACCTGTCGATCCTGCGCGATCCGGCCATCACCGACACCCTGGCCCTGGCGACCGTGCTGCTCTCGACCCGCGAGGCCGAGGTCGCGCGTCTGGCCGAGGCCATGATCTCGGCGGCGCGCAAGGGCGACAACCACCCTGAGGCGCTCATCCCGGCCAGCGCGCCGATGTGGGACGACATGATCCCGGTCATTCGCGCGATCCTGGCTCGCCCGCAGCTGGTGCGGAACCTGCTCGCGGCGATGGAGCGGCCCGAGACGGCGCTGCTCGGCGAGCGCTTCCGCAAGTTCATGGCCTACAAGGATCGCTTCGACATCGCCGCCAACCAGACCGTGACCGGCAGCTTCGCCACGCCGGTCGATCGCGCGCGTCCCGACAGCGGCTTCGATCGCTCGATCTTCCAGCGCATCCTCCACGTCATCGCCGATTCCAACAACGCGCAGGCCTGCAACAAGCAGGGCGCGCGCGTGGTCGACCCCTTCATCGGAATCACGCTGGGCACCTACAACCAGTGCGCGCTGTTCCGGGTCAACAACCTGGCGACGTTCTACCTCCAGTCGATCGCCTACGCCAAGAACGGCAGCGGCCAGTACATCTGCGAGACCAACGCCGGCGCCTTCGACTCGACGACGACCGCGGCCACGCCGCAGGGATGCGTCAGCCAGGGCCGCCGCGCGCGGCCCAAGGCCAACTTCAACTACAACTGGGGCGGCGTGGTCGCGACCTCGCTCGACGTCTTCGGCGGCGATCAGTTCCTCGAGGACACCGTCGGCATCGTCGGCATGCGCACTCACCCCACGCCGCAGGCGCTCAACCGCGTCCTGTTCCTCGACCCGACCCCGGCCTACCTGCTCAACATCATCGATCCGATGCGCGATCGCGAGGGTGACCTCTACAGCGCGCAGCACGCCGGCACCCTCCCGGTCTGGGAGATGGAGAACTTCTACGACCAGCTCCGGCCGGTGGTGCAGGCCTTCGCCGACGACGGCAGCGAGCAGCTCTTCGTCGACCTGATGGTCGTGCTGCACAAGCACTGGGCCACCCGCAACTCGATCACCCACCAGAGCGTCGACCCGCAGGCGCCGGGCTACGTCGCCGGCTCGGGCGCGATGACCTACGAGGCGCTGATGGTCGAGATCCTCCAGGACGGCACGCTCATGGGCGCGCTCCAGGGTACGGCCGCCAACCTCAACAGCGTGACCGCCAACGGCAAGGAGTACGAGGACATCGTCCGCGTCGCCGCCAGCTACCTGCTGACGCCCCGGGCCGGCCTCGCCGATCGCGTGGGCCGCACCGCCACCACCACGTCGGACGGCCGGGCGGTGACGACGATGTCGCCGTGGCACCTGCTCGCCGACGCCTACAACCGCAAGCGCGATCGCCTGGCCCAGGCCGGCCCCGAGGGCGAGGCCTGGACCCTGAGCATCAGCGAGTTCGTCGACGTGATGACCCGGGGCGCCGACGTGCCGGGGCAGGGCTGGCGCTTCAAGAACCCGCGCACCCGCGGCGTGCTCCTCGCCGTCGTCGACCTGCTCCAGCGCCGCATCGCCGCCCACGACACCGCCGGTGATCGCACGGCCTGGCTGACCACCGAGCTGCCCGGCGATCTCGAGACCACGTTGACCAGCCCGGTATTCGCCGGCGCCGCCGACTTCATCGTGTCGCTGCAGGCCACGCCCGAGACCCGGCTCCAGCTCGAGCAGCTGATGCAGTACCTGGTCGACGAGGCGACCTCGAGCGAGTCGTTCGTCACGACGCTCACCGCCATCGCCGACCTGGCCCAGATCGCGCTCGACGATCGCGACCTGGTGCCGCTGGCCCGCGTGATCGGCGAGTGCATCGCGCCCGAGCGCGGCTGGCTCGATGCCCAGCTCGACTTCGTCAAGGGCGCGCGCACCAGCGACGCCAACCGCGCCCTGGCCCGCATGATGGTGAACCTTTACTCCGAGCACGAGCCCGGCCGCACCGCGGTCGGCGATCTCGTCGACGGCCTGTCCGAGGTGCTACGGGCCCGGCCCTACGACGAGCTCGGCGCCCGTTACACCGCCGGCGACTACCGCGCGGTGCTCACCGGCACCGCCGACTTCCTCGACGAGGAGAAACGCGGCCTGCGCAAGTTCATCGACATCATCAAGTCGCGCAACCTGTAGCTCGCCCGCCAAATGACACCCCAGTCGAAGACTGACCCCGCACGTCACCCGCGACCCCATACACCTGAGTCACGCTTGAACGCTCGCTATCGCTCGCTGGGGCCGTCCATCCTCCGCTCCTGCGCGGCCACCGCCGCGCTCTGCGCGACGCTTGCCCTGACCGTCGCCACCGCCCACGCCGGCGGCATGTACCTGCCCACCCGCGGCGTGCGGCCCACCGCCCGCGGCGGCGCCTTCGTGGCCGGCGCCGACGACCTGTCGGCGACCTGGTTCAACCCGGCCGGCCTCGGCCACCTCACGTCGGGGGCGCTGCTGATCGACGCCGCCTTCGTGGGCCAGTCGGTCAGCTACGAGCGCGTCGACTCGGGCGGCAACCCGCAGCCTGCCGCCGAGAACCAGGCGCCCGGCATCCCCATCCCGTCGCTCGGCTACGCCCGCCCGCTGGGCAAGAAGGCGACGCTTGCGGTCGGCGTCTGGGCGCCCTACGCCGGCCTGGCCAAGTTCGCCGAGGACGGCCCCCAGCGTTACTCGTCGGTCGATCTCTCGAAGTCGCTCATCGCCACGCTCGGCGTTGGCGTGGGCGTGCGCATGACCGACACCATCCGCATCGGCGTCACCGTCCAGGATCACGTGGTCGCGCTCGAGAGCGCGATCGTGCTCTCGGGCTGTCCGGCGCAGACCACCTGCGCGCCCGAGGATCCCGACTTCGACTCGCTCAACCGCGTCGACCAGAACAGCTTCTTCAACCCGTCCGGGTCGATCGGCGCCCAGATCGATCTGGGCAAGAAGGCCACGCTCGGTGCCTCCTTCCAGCTCCCGGTGTGGGTGCGGGGCAAGGGCAAGCTCAACACCCGGCTGCCGGCGTCGGGTTTCTTCGACGGCGCCTCGATCGAGGGTGACCGCGCCGATCTCTCGTTCGATCTGCCGGCGGCGATCCGCGCCGGCGTCGAGGTCCGGCCGGGACGCTGGCGCGTCGAGGTGGCTGGCACCATCGAGCTGTGGTCGCAGCACGACGCGATGACCATCGAGCCCCGGGACGTCCGCATCGTCGACGTGCCCGGCGTCGGCACCTACGAGCTCGGCCCCATGGTGGTGCCCCGCAATTTCAAGAACACCTACGCCGCCCACCTCGGCATCGAGGGGCGGCCGATGGCGAAGAAGCCGCTGGTGGTGCGCCTGGGCTACGCCTTCGAGACCGGCGCGCCGCCCGACGAATACCTCTCGGTGCTCACCGTTGACGGCCAGAAGCACCTGGTCGCGCTCGGCGCTGGCTATACCATCGGCGCGTGGACCGTCGACACCCTCTTCGGCTTCGCCGCGATGTCGGCGCGCACCGTGGCCCCGGGCACCGGGCTGGCGCCACAGCTCAACCCCATCCGCGACGACGACGAGGCCCTCGCGGTCCACGTCAACGACGGGACCTACGGCTCCTCGTGGCTCATGATCGGCGCCGGCGGCAGCCGCCGCTTCTGAACGCGCTCGCCGTCGCCGCCCTCGCGCTCGCCGCGTGCGACAAGCTCGACTTCCACCAGGTCGAGCTGCCCGGCTTCTCGTTCGAGGCACCGACGTGGATGGCGGTGCCCAAGGACGCGCAGTACCGCGCCGGCCAGATCGAGGCCCGCAAGGGCACCCGCATGGTGGTCGTGACCTGGCAGGCCGGTGGCATCATGACGCCCGAGGAGATGCCAGGCGCGATCGGCGTCGCCATCGAGCAGGTCGCCAGGGGCGAGCAGATCTCGCTCGGCCCGGCTCGCACCGTCACCGTCGGCGGCCAGCAGGCCACCCAGCTCGACGCGACCAGCGGCAGCGTCAAGGTCACCTACGTCGACATCGTCTGCGGCAAGCGCAGCGTCATGATCGGCGTGATCGCGGTCTCGAAGTTCGAGACGATGCGCGATCGCATCCTCGGCTCGTTTCGCTGCGACCCCGATCCCGGGCGCGACGCCGAGATCGGCGACGTCGTGCCCATCGGCAGCGACGATCCGGCCACGCTCGCCGGCTGGCACTTCACCGACGCCGATCGCGAGGTCTTTGCCATCACCAACGACGAGCTGGTGGCGGTCTTCGGCGAGACCGCCGTCGTCGAGGATGTCGGGATCGACAAGCTGCGCACGATGATGCCGGCCTTCCTCGGTGCCGGCGGCGCGACCTTCACGCCCGCCGACGGTGGTCGCGAGACTCGCGCCCTCGCCGACGGTTCACGCCGGATCTTCGAGTTCGGCGATCTCACCACCGACGGCGAGCGCATGAGCGCCGTCACCACCCTGTGGGAGTGCGACGATCACGTGCGTCTGGTTTTCGGTCTGGTCGTGCTACCCGACGCCGCGCGACGGGGCGCGGCCGTCGACTGGCTCGCCCGGCTGCGCTGTTCACGCCCGGGCGACAAGACCAGCTTCGAGCCCGAGCCCGAGCGCGAGCCCGAGTGACTCAGGCAGCCTGACGGACGTACGCGGCTTCGGCGGCGCGCAGGCCGGCCTCGACGCACGCGAACAGGGTCGCGCGCTGCGCGGCGGGCAGGGCGAAGTTGCCGCTCGCGCCATCGGCCGCAAGGCTGCCGATGAACGAGGTCCACAGCAGGTCCGCAACCTCGGCCGGGCTGACCGAGCGGAAGGCGCCGGCGTGGATGCCGTCCGCGATGCACGCACCGAGGTGCTCACGCAGGCGCGAGACCGCGCCGGCGATCGCGACGGCCACGTCCTCCGTCAGCTGGGCGCGGAGGCCCGGCTGAGAGGTCATGGCCAGCGCGCGAGCCATCTCGGGCTCGGCATCGACCCACGCGCTGAGCCGGGTCCACGCGGCGGCCAGGCGGGCCTTCGCGTCTCCCTGCCGCACGTCGGCGAGCTGCTGGTCCAGGTCGGCGAGGGACGTCTCGAGGATCGAGACGTAGAGGTCCTCCTTCGACTGGAAGTACAGATAGATAGCGCCGACCGAGAGCTGTGCCTGCTTCGCGATCTGCTCGATCGAGGCGCGGGCGAACCCGCGCTCCACGAAGACGGGACGAGCGGCATCCTGGATGCGCCGGCGGCGCGCCTGGCGTTCTTGACGCTTGCGATCCTGAGCTGTCATCATGACGCGTAGTGTTAGGCCTGCTGACGCGACGTGTCAACTGACAATAACACGCCGCGTCGTAAGCTTCTGATTTGGCTTCGTTCCGGGCGCGTAGATCGGTACGCGGGTGGCGTGCGTTCAGGACTTCATGCCCAGCGCTCCTGCCTCCGTCGCCCGCAGTCACCGCCGCCGAACCCTGGTGGCGCTCGTCACCGCGGCGGTCGCACTGGCCGCGATCGTCTTCCTGACCCCCCGCAAGAAGACGGTTCGCTTCACGCCTGGTCCTTCGTCCCCGTACATCACCGCGCGCCTCGACTCGAGCCACATCCTGCGCGGCACCACCGAGACCTATCTCGCCATCGCCCTGGCGGCGCCCGATAACCGCGTCACCTCGCGCGCGCCCACCAGCGTGGCGATCGTGCTCGATCGCTCGGGCTCGATGCTGGGCCAGCCGTGGACCGACGCCGTGGCCTCGGCCAAGGTCCTCATCGACAAGCTGGGTCCCGACGACGAGCTGGCGATCATCGCCTACTCGACCAACGCCGACGTGGTGCTGCCGCTCGGCCCCGCCACCGGCGAGGCCCGCGCCCGCGCCAAGGCCGCGATCGACCTGCTCGTCGCCGATGGCGGAACCAACATCTCGGGCGGCCTCGGCCTCGGCGCCGACGAGCTCGGCCGCGCCCGCACCCCGCTGCGCCGCATGGTCCTGATCAGCGACGGCCAGGCCAACGAGGGCATCTACGATCGCGGCGGTCTGGTTCGCCTGGCCTCGACCCGCGCCGCCGCCGGGATCTCGATCACCGCCGTCGGCGTCGGCCTCGACTTCAACGAGGAGACCATGGCCGGCATCGCGGTCGCTGGCCGCGGCAACTACCACTTCGTCGAGAACGCCGCCGATCTCGGCGCCATGTTCGTGGCCGAGCTGGGCAGCCTGGGCGAGACCGTGCTCACCCACGCCGGCCTGCGCGTGGTCCCCGCCGACGGCGTCGAGATCCTCGACGTGATCGGCTACGACCTGACCCGCGACGGCAACGCGGTCGTGATCCCGGTCGCCGACCTGCGTCGCGGCGAGCGCACCAAGGTGGTGCTGCGCATCCGCGCCACCGCCGGCAGCGAGAGCGTGAAGGAGCTGGCCACGGTGACCTGGACCTTCGAGGAGCTCGGCGCCGGCGCCCGCAGCCACACCGCGGTGGCTCACGCCGAGGTGACCGGGGACGCCTCGGTGGTGGCCTCGACCCGCGACAAGGACACCGTGCGCCTGGTCGAGGAGGCCCGCACCGCCCGCGCGCTCGAGGAGGCCTCGACCGCGTACCACGACGGCCGTCGTGACCAGGCCCAGCAGATCCTGCGGGTGCGCGCCGCCGAGGCCGCGGCCCTGGCCGGCGAGATCGGTGACGCCACCCTCGCCGACGACATCGGTACGGTGACCACCAAGGTCGAGCGCGGCTTCGCGGCGGCGCCCAGCGCCGGCGCCGCCGAGGGTCGCAAGGCCATCAAGGGTGGCCGCGCCGACGCCTATCAGCTCGCCCGCTGACGCT
>SXJR01000142.1 GCA_005779305.1 Myxococcales bacterium | reverse complement strand
CAGCCGCCGCGCGCGCCGCTTGCGCGTCCTGCTCGGCAAGCCCGGCGCGGATCGCGGTCACCAGCTCTGCGGCGACGGCGGCGGCGGCGTGATCGATGTCGTCGAGCGCCGTGGCCGAGCCCGACGGCCGGGCCACGTCCACGCCGCGCTCGGGATCGCGGATGCGCGCTTCGATCACCACGCCGGCGCCGCGCTTGACCAGGCGGCCGTCGACGACCAGGCGGGCGCGGGCCGGCACCGGATCGCCGTCGGTGACCAGGGTGACGTCGAGGCCGGCGTCGCGCAGCGCGCGCGTGACCTCGGCCGCCACCGGCTTGCCGTACAGGACGAGACGTTTGTCAGCGGTGAAGGGGATGAGCGCGATGGTGGCGCGGTCTCCCTGCGCCGACGCCTCGCGCGCCAGCCCCAGCAGCGAGCCCACGACGATCAAGGCCAGCACGAACGGGCGAGTCACGGCCGCATCGTACACGACGGTCGACGAGGCACGCATCGCGCGCCCTACTGGCTCACACCCGGATCGGGGACGGCCACGACGAAACGCCCGGCGGGATCGGTCACCGCTTCGCCCAGCGGCCGCGAACGCTCGATGCCGGTGCACGCGAGGTGGCAGAGCGCGGCCAGGCCGACCGCGCGGGCACCGACGCTCTGGCCGCTGGCCCGGATCTCGCCCGAGACGGTGAGGGCCGCCGGCAGCCCGAGATCACCGAGGTCCTGGGTCCCGACGCCGGCGAGGTCGATGTCGAGCGTGGCGTCGTCGGCGGTCGGATCGACGATGGTGATGGCGTAGTCGGCGCCGGCGGCCAGCGCGATGGTGAAACGACCATCGGCGGCAGCGGTCGCGGTCGGGATCGGAGCCCCGGTGTGTGCGAGCGGGCCGGTGAGCGTGGCCCGCAGGCGAGCGTCGGCACGGGCGGTGCCGCCCGAGCGCAGGACCCGACCGCTGATCGTCACCACCGCCGCGGCGTCCACGGTGGCCCCCAGGGGTAGTGCGAGCGCCACGCGCGCGCCGGGCCCGGTCGAGTGAATGAACGCTGCGCCGGTGCCGTCGACGAAGCGGGAGGCGGGCAGACGACCAGCGGCGTCGGTGCGCAGCGTGCGCCGGTGCGAGCCGATGGCCTGGGCGAGGACGGTGGTGCCGTCGCGCACGGTGCCGCACGAGGCGCGGCTGAGATCGACGAGCACGTCGGTCGAGACCGCGGCGGCGCCGCCGACTCGGATCAGGGTGTTGCCGACGTCGCTGATCGGGACCGAGGCGTGGCGGATGGTGACCGCGGCGAGCGCGCCCAGCTCGACCTGGGCGTCGAGCCTCGGCAGATCGCTGGCCGACGGCGGCACCACGGTGATCTTCTCGATGGCGCTGCCCTCGCGCCAGCGCAGGCTGAAGCTGCCGTCGGCCGCGGTGGTAGCGACCGTCGACGGGACCGTTCCCGACATCAGCGACACCCGCGCGCCCGCGACTGGCGCGCCGGCCGCGTCGAGCACGCTGCCGCCGAGCGCGGTACCGGAGTCGACCAGGAGCTGACCCAAGGCAGGATCCCAGTCGAGCACCACGCGCGGCGCGAGCGCCGACGAGCTCGGCACCACCAGCACGTCGTAGCGACCCGCGACCAGCCGCACCGAGGCGCTGCCGCTGGTGCCGCTGAAGGCCTCGACGACGGCGTCGGGCGTGGCCCGCGAGGTGAAGCGCAGGTATCCCGCCACCGGCGCGGCAGCGCCGTCGCGTACCTGCACCGGGTACGGGTTGCCGGCGTCGAGGGTGAGGATGCCGGCGGCGTAGTCGGCGCCACCGGGAACGATGATCGTCCGCTCCTGCGGCGGCGCCGCGATCGCGGTGGGCGGCACCATGCGCAGGCGCACCACCCGCGTGTTGGCGCCGGGCTGCTGCACGTTGAAGTCGCCGTGGAACGCCTGGCAGTCGAGGCCGACCGAGAGATCGACCTGATAGACCCCGGCGGTGGCGGCGTCGAACTGAATGTCGCGCGAGTCGGCGTCGAGCGCGGTGAAGGGGACGTCGGCGCCGTTCTTCTTCACGGTCCAGGCATAGGTCAGGACGCCCGAGGCGTTGAAGACGTCGCTGCGGGCGACGATCGTCGCTGGCGCCTGCGCGGTCATCGGCTCGAAGGACACGACCGCGATGCAGCTGACCGCGCCGTCGTTGCCGCCGGCGTCGGGAGAGTCGTCGTCGCCGGCCATGTCACCGCCGCATGCGGCGGCGACGGCGACGAGGGCGGCGGACGCGAGGCCGGGATGACGGCTCACCGGACCTCCAGGGACCAGGTCTGACGCTGCAGACACGCGTCCTGGCCGATGCTGCACGCGCTCGTGCCCTCGGCGCAGGGGATGGTGCGGCCGACGCGGTCGTCGATCTCGACCCGCACGTCGACGCGATCCCCGGGACTGTACTGCGCGGGATCGAGCTCGAGCGCGGCCACGTCGGAGTCGACCTCGACGTAGGAGGTCGCGCCGGGCGCCCGCACCGACCAGCGGAAGCCCGCCAACCCGAGGTACGGATCGCCGGGCGGCGGCGCCGGGAACACGTCGAGATCGTCCTCGACGACCAGCACCGAGAAGCGACGCGTCTGATCGAGCAGGAGCGCGGAGCTGGCCGGCGGCGGCAGCGGATCGAGCGCGCCCAGGCACGGCGGCTGATCGGGGACGACCAGGATGGGCAGATCCACCATGCGGGCGTCGATCGCGTCGTCGACCGTGACCCGCACGATCCACTCGCCGTCGACGTCGGGGAGCAGCAGGCGCTCCTCGCCGCCGCTGGCGGGATCGGGCAGCACCTCGAAGCGGCGATCGCCAGGCACCGAGTCGCGGGCCGGGAACAGCTCCCAGGTCAGCGCGACGTCGTCGCCGTCGGCGTCGTCGCCGCGGGCGCTGACGATGATGGGCACGTCGGGCGGGAAGGCGCCGCCGAGCTCGCGGCCACGGCGCTGGACCACCACGGACGGGGCGTTGTTGACCACGTCGAGCTCGAGGCGCTGCGGCGGCCGGGCCTCGGCGCCGAACACGTCCGCCACCGCGAGGTTCACGACCACGCGCGTGGTCGGCATGCCCTCCACCGTCGACGGCACGGTCACGTAGAACGTGGGATCGGAGCCGGTCTCGTCGGCGGCGCACACGTCGCTGGCGTTGCACGCCTCGAAGCGCCAGGTCGGCTCGGTGGGATCGCGGTCAGGGTCATCAACCACGGCGCGGAACGAGAGCGAGCCGCCGCGGACCGGGACGCCGGTGTCGAGGCGCTCGATCTCGGCGCTCGGCCGCTCGTTGATCGCGTCACCGTAGAAGCACCCGGGCGCGCCCAGGGCGAGGGCGGCGAGGTATCCCAGGCGAGACGCACGAGCGGACACGATGCGATCGTGATGCAACCGCCTTGCCACGTGCAAGTGATGAATCCGCCTGGATGGCAGGCCCGTGAGCGGCCGCACCGCTCCCGGCATTCCGCCAGATCGCGACTCCTCTGTCCGGACCCGTGCCCCCCTCCTGCGGGTGCTCAACGGTAGCAATCCAGCGTCGGCCGGTCGCGCAGGCTGCAGCTCGCCACCCGCGGGATGTTCACGTAGGCCGCCGCCCGGGCCTTTCCGTCGACGATGATCTCGATCCGATAGCGGTTGGGGCGGAGCATGACGCGCTCGCCGCGGGCGATGGTCTTGCCGGCGATACGCACGCTGTCGCCGGCCTCGATGGTGACCTCGACCGGCCGCAGCAGCGTGCCGTCGACGCGGCGGACCTCGCCGGCGTCGACCTCGATCGTGCTCGACCACGAGCCCAGCCCGGGTCCCTGGCTGCACTCGGCCCGGTGCCGTCCTGGCGCCAGCGTCACCTCGCGCTCGCGGTCGGCCCGCCCGCGCGGCTCGTCGTCGATGGTCAACTCGCACCACGTGTCAAAGGCGAAGGTGACCCGCGCCGGCGCCGCGACGGTGGCGTCGGCGACCGCGACCAGCATGGGCGCCGCATCGGCCGCCACGATCACCGTCCCGGCGTCAATCGCGACCATCGTCGTCGCACCCGCGTCGATCGGAGGGCGCAGGCCGGCGTCGCGCCGGAGCACCGCGACGCCAGCCGCGTCCGCAGCCGCAGCCGCATCCACCGCCGCAGCCGCAGCCGAACCCGAATCCGGCTCCGAACCCGCACCCGAACCCCCATCCGAATCTGGATCCGAACCCGTCATCCCGATCTCCGTCCCCCGTCCCGCGTCCCCCCGTTCCCCGGTCCCCGTCCCCCGTCCCCCGTCCCCGTCACTCATCATCATCATCACCCCTCCCACCGCCAGCCCGACCGCCGCCACGCCCACGACCACCATCAGCCATCGCCGTGGCCGCGGCGCCATCAGCTCCTCGGCGAGCGTCTTGGCTGCCGGGTTGTCGCCGTCGAGCGCCAGCGCCCGATCGACGAACGCGAGCGCCTGTGGCATCGACGTCTCGCGAGCCGCCCGCGCCAGCTCGAGCAAGCGCGCCACCACGATCGGCCGCTTCGCCGCGTCCCACCCGGCGCGATCGAGCGCGAACGCCTTCACCTCGTCGATCGGCTCGCCGACGCCGCCGGCCGCCGCGATCGCCCGCAGCTCGGCCGCCGCCGCCGCCGCCGTCGCCGGCCGCTTGCCCGGATCGGGCGACATCATGCGCTCGATGAAGCGCGACAGCTCGACCCCCACCGCCGGCCGCCGTCGCAAGGCCGGCGTGGCCGCGCCCCGCGACGCATCGGCGACGATCTTGGCCGTCGGCCCGGTGAACGGCACACCGCCGGTGGCGAGCTGGTACAGCGACGCGCCCACCGAGTACAGATCGCTGCGAGCGTCGACGGGATTGCCGAGCGCCTGCTCGGGCGCCATGAACGATGGCGTCCCCAGGAGCGCGCCGCTCTTGGTCACCAGCGAGTCGTCGTCGTCGAGGCGGGCCACGCCGAAGTCGGCGAGCAGGAGCCGGCCGTCGTCGGCGAGCATCACGTTGCCGGGTTTGACGTCACGGTGAACGATCCCGGCCGCGTGGGCGACGGCGAGGGCTTCGCACAGAAGGGCGCCTGTGCACGCGACCAGTTCGGCCAGCATCGCGCCGTGGGCCTCGATCACCTCACGCAGGCTCTGCCCCCGCACCAGCTCCATCACGATGAACGGCGGCGTGCCGGCGCTCGCGCCGACGTCGTAGACCCGCAGAATGTTCGGGTGCTCGAGCACGGCGGCCGCGCGGGCCTCGCGCTGGAAGCGGCGCGTGATCTCGTCCTTCTTGGCCAGGTGCGGGAACAGCACCTTGACCGCGACGTCGCGGCGCAGCTCGGTGTCCTTGGCGCGGAACACCGACGCCATGCCGCCGGTGCCGAGCTCGTCGCCCAGCTCGTAGCGCCCCAGGCGATCACCGGGCCCGACGCCCCGGATGTGGCTGTTCGACGACGACGACGGGGACGAGGACGCCGACGCTGCCGCCACGGCCGCGCTGTCTGGTGGCGAATGACCGCCGCTCGACGCGCCATCCGAGGCGAGCGTGTCGGCGGCGCCGAGCTCGACCTTGGCGTCGTCGGCGCCGGGATCGCCGGAACGGCCGGGACCACGCGCGTCGCTACGGTCGCGGGTCATCCGCGGGGAGCGACCGGCCAGCTCACGCAGCCGGCCTTGCCAGCTTCCTTGGCCGCACGCATCGCCTGACCGAGCCGACGCCCGAGCTCGTCGAAGCCGGTGGGCCCGAGTCCTTCGGTCGAGGCCAGCGCCACCACCACGGCCAGCGCCTCACCGCCGTCGCCCGGGAACAGCTCGGCGCGACGCTCGTCGCTGGCCAGGATGAGCCGCGCGGCCAGCGCCTGCGCCGCCGGCGGCGAGGCCACGGCGATGAAATCGGAGCCGCCGAGGTGACCGACGAAGGCGCCGCCCTCGGAGACCGCGCGGGCCTCGTCGAGAACCAGGCGAGCCAGCGAGCGGACCGCGTCCTCGGACCGGGCGAAGCCGATCTTGTCCTGGTAGGCGTCGAAGGCGAGCACGTCGATATGGAGCACGGCGATGGGCCGACCGCCCTTGAGCTGCTCCTCGAGGTGGGTGTCGATGGCGCGCGAGCCGGGCAGATCCGTCGTCGGGTTGCGGTCGCGCTCGCGGCGGGTGGCGCGGATCATGGCGCGCACGCGGGCCGAGAACTCGCGCAGATCGAACGGCTTGGTCATGTAGGCGTCGGCGCCGGCGTCGAGCCCCTCGATCGAGTTGTCGACCGAGGCCAGGGCGGTGAGCATGAGGATCGGCGTACGCGACCACATCACGTCGGCCTTGAGCCGGCGCGCGACCTCGAGCCCGTCGACCCGCGGCATCATCACGTCGAGGATGAGCAGGTCGGGATCGTGGGCGCGGACCAGGCGCAGCGCCTCCTCGCCGTCGAAGGCGCGCAGACACAGGAATCCCGCGTCGCCCAGAGCCATGCTCACCATATGGGCGATGGCGTCGTCGTCCTCGGCCACCACTATCTTCTTGAGCAACATGGCCCCAGCTCGTTGATACCGCCCCGGGGCGGGCGGGTCAACCGCCCACTCCCGTCGTCCCGTGCTACTGCTCACGATGGTGCCTGCTCCCGCCCGCTCGCCTACCGACCCGACGGTCGCCACCACGACCCTCGACCACGGCCTGCGGGTCACCACCGTGGCCCTGCCCCATCTGCACACGGCGACGGTGGCGGCCTTCATCAAGGTCGGGTCACGGTTCGAGAGCCCCGACGAGAATGGCCTGTCGCACTTCACCGAGCACATGCTGTTCCGCGGCACCGAGCGGTTTCCGACCTCGCTGGCGCTGAACACGGCCATCGAGCGGCTGGGCTCGACCCTGCACGCCGAGACCGGCCGCGACTACACCCTGTACGCGATGGGCTTCGAGCCCGAGCGGGTGGGCGCCGGACTCGAGCTGCTGGGCGAGCTCCTGGGCCGCCCCCGCTTCGGCGACATCGAGCTCGAGCGGGCGCTGGTGCTCGAGGAGATCAACGAGGACTACGACGAGGACGACGTCGAGATCAACGCCGACGACATCGCCCGGGGCTTGATGTTCGGCGAGCACGCGCTGGGCCAGCGCATCATCGGGCCGCGCGGCAACGTCCAGGGCTTCCGCGAGGAGGACGTGCGCGGTCACTTCGCGCGCTTCTACGGGGCCCGCAACATGATCGTGTGCGTGGCTGGGCCCATCGAGCACGACACCGTCGTCGAGCAAGCCCGCCGCTATCTGGGTGACCTGCCGGCGGGAGCGCCGGCCGAGCCGTCGCCGGCGCCGCCCGGCCCGGGCGGACCGCGGTGGAAACACGTGCGCGACAGCGGCACCCAGACCACCCTGGCCATGCTGTTCCGTGGCGTGCCCGAGCTCGATCCGGGGTACCACGCCTTTGTCGGCATGCTGCGCGCGCTCGACGACGGCATGTCGACGCGGCTGCACTACCAGCTCGCCGACCAGAAGGGCCTGGCCTACTCGATCGGCGCCGGCATCGAGCCACTCGCCGACGCCGCCCTGTTCGAGGTCACCAGCGCCACCGCCAACGCCAAGCTGCCGACGCTGGTGGCCGAGATCCTGCGCCTGGTCGGCGGCATGCGCGACCAGCGCATCGGTGACGACGAGCTGACCAAGATCCGCACGCGCTACCGCTATGAAACCCTGGCCTCGCTCGACGACACGGCGGCCATGACCAGCTGGTTCGGCGGCACCGCGCTCTACTACCCGCCACCGCCCCTGTCCGAACGTCTGGCGGCGATGGCCCGCGTCACCTCCGACGACATCGTCGAGGCCGCCCGCCGGGTGCTGACCCCCGATGCCCTGGTGCTGGCCGCGGTCGGCGCGCTGTCCAAGGCGCGGATCGGCGAGCTGCGCGAGGTCGTGGGCGGCTGGCGGTGACACGCGACGGTAGCGTCACAGCGCTCGCGATCGCGGCCCTGGTCGCATGTGGCGGTGGCGGCACGGGGTCGACGGCGCCGGCCGCGACGACTCCCGGCGACCGGCCGGCCACCGTCTCGCTCGACGATCTCGAGCAGGCCCTGCTCGAGGCCCAGGCCTGGCAGGTCGAGGCCCGCATCACCGCGAACGGCGCGATCGCGGTGGACCTGACCGCTTCGGTGCTCGCCACCCGCGACAACCGGGTGCGCCTGCACGCGCGCGGCACCTTCATGGGCGAGCCGCAGGATCTGCGCTGGGTCAGCGATGGCATGCGCACTTCCGACGGCGCCGCCGCGCCGCCCCACGCCACCGAAGCGATCGTGATCGGCATGACCCGCATGGGCGTGCTGCACAACGTCGCCCGCCTGGTCGGCAAGGCCGCGCCCGATCACGCCGACGGCGGCGCCCGCGACTGGGTGGTCGCCACCGACCAGCGCTCCACCGCGCCCGGCGAGCTCGCCTTCGGCGTCACCGTCGCCGGCCAGCCCTCCGGCTACGCCCGGGTGTGGGCAACGCCGTCGCCGCAGGGACCGGTGATGACCCGCCGCACCATCACGGTCCACTTCGAGGCCGGCGACATGGTGGTCGAGGAGACCTACGCCTTCGACCTCGCCGTCGAGCTGCCGTCGGACGCGTTCGTGGTCGGCGGCGGTCCGTGACGTCCCGGGCCCGATAGTCCTCGAGTTGCGGCGCGATGTCAGGCAGACGTCGCGGCGCTACCTGCGGCGGCGGCCGGCGTCGATGGGCAGGGCGGCGTCGACCGCGGCGTCGACGGGGAGCGCGCCGTCGATCGGCACCGGCGCCGGCACGTGCACGGTCACGGTGCGGGTGACCGTGATCGGCCGGCACACCCGCGGGCCACACAGCCAGAAGCGCACGTCGAGCGCGACCGCGTGGTCGCCGGCCTCGCGCGCCTTCACCTTCACGTCGAAGCGGGGCGCGTCGGCGGCCGGATCGGCGGCGTCCTTGCGGGCGAAGCGGCGACGGGGCACGCCCAGCGCGTCTGGCGCGGTCACCGCCAGCCGGACCGGCCCGTCGGCCGACACGGTGCGGCCTGGCCCCGGCGCGATCGTCACCGAGATCGACGCGCTGGCGGCGACGTCGATCGTGAGCTCGGGCGTCACCCGCAGCTCGTAGCCGGGATCGTCGGCGTGCGCGGAGGTGCACGCCCACAGCGCCATCGCCGCCACCGCGATGCCCGCCGGGAGCCTCACAAGATCTGGGTCGCGAGCTCCGCCAGCGCGCTGCGCTCGCCCTTGCTGAGGGTGACGTGGCCGGCGATGGCCTCAGGCTTGAACCGCTCGGCCACGGTGGTGAGTCCGTTGTTCGACGAGTCGAGGTAGGGGTGATCGATCTGGTAGGGGTCGCCGGTCAGGATGATCTTGGTGTTCTCGCCGGCGCGGGTGACGATGGTCTTGACCTCGTGCGGGGTGAGGTTCTGGGCCTCGTCGACGATCATGAAGACGTTGGGCAGCGAGCGGCCGCGGATGTAGGTCAGCGGCTCGATCTCGACGAAGCCGAGGTCCATGAGCTCGGCGTAGCTGCGGCCGTCCTTCTTGTCGTTGCGGTTGAGACCGAGGAGCAGCTCGAGGTTGTCGTAGATGGGCTGCATCCACGGATTGAGCTTCTCCTCGATGTCGCCAGGCAAGAAGCCGATGTCGCGGCCAAGCGGAAAGATGGGACGGCTGACCAGGAGCTTCTGGTAGGTCTGCTCCTCGGTCACCTTCTGCAGCCCGGCGGCCAGGGCCAGCAGGGTCTTGCCGGTGCCGGCCTTGCCCACCAGCGTCACCAGCTTGATGTCGTCGTTGAGCAGGAGGTCGAGCGCGTAGTGCTGCTCCTTGTTGCGGGGACGGATGCCCCACACGCCGTCGCGCAGCTTCTTGACCGGCAGCACCTTGGTGGTGGCCTTGTCGAACTTGCCGAGCGCGCTCTTGCCGGTGGCCTCGTCCTTGAGCAGGACGTACTCGTTGGGGTAGAGGCCGTCCTCGACGTCGACGGTGACGCCGCCCTCGGCGTAGAGCGCGTCGATGGCGCCGCCGTCGACCGAGACCTCGCGGTTGCCGGGGTAGAGGTCCTCGATCGTGATGCGCTCGGGTTCGTAGTCGACGCAGGGCAGGCCCAGCGCGTCGCCGCGGACCCGCATGTTGACGTCCTTGGTGACCAGGACGGTCGGCACCGCCGGCGCCTCGTCGCGGATCTCCATGGCCAGCTCGAGGATGCGCTGGTCCATCGAGCGCGAGTCGTAGCTGGGGTTCTTGGGCGGATTCTTGGCCAGGGCCACCCGCACCGTGCCGCCGTTCTCGATCGGCTGGGGATGGGCGAGGCCGCCCTCGTTACGGTGCTTGTCGAGGATGCGGGCGATCTGGCGGGCGTTGCGGCCCAGCTCGGCCTGGTCCTTCTTGAAGGTGTCGATCTCCTCGAGCACGTAGATCGGGATGATCACGTTGTTGTCCGCGAACGCGTAGACCGAACGCGAGTCATGGAGCAACACGTTGGTGTCGAGCACGTAGTTCTTGACCGTCACCCCTCGATGTTCCGGGTGTGCGATCAGGGAGTCAAACCAGGTTCCCCTGCAAATCGTCCGGGAGCGCTCCAGTTCGTGACCGTGCGCCGCACCGCGGCGTGAAACGCGCTAGGCTCGTGGGCCCCGGTGCGCGCCATCGCACACCTCGCCGTAGTGGCGGCGCTGACCTCGGCGGCGTGCAAGCGATATGACGACGACCCCGAGCCGGGGCCGCCGCCCGGCAACCCCGGCGTCGATCCGCGCCTGGTGATCGCCGTCGACAAGCGGGTCGAGCTGGTGTCGATCGTCTCGCGCCTCGCCGGCTACCCCGAGTACAGCGAGCCGGCGAGCACGCCGTACGCCCGCGCCGTCGACCAGCACTTCGCGGCCTGGAAGGAACATCCGGCGGTGGTCGCGGCCCGCGGCCACCGCGCCGAACACGGCATCGGCTTCAACGCGCCGGCCTCGCTCGCCGTCTACCTCGATGATCATTTCGTCCCCCGGCGGCCGCTCATCCTGCCCCTGCCCGGCCTCGACGCGCGCTGGGACAACGTCGACCTCGACGCCTACGTCGCCCAGCTGCAGGACTTCGCGCGGCAGAGCGAGCTCGAGCGATTCCTGGCCGCGCAGGCGCCGTTCACGGCCAAGGTCGAAGCCAAGGTGCGGAAGGCGCTCGACGGCTATCGCGTCGTCGACTGGTTCGAGAGCCTGTTCGGACCTCGCCGGGCGACGTTCGTCGTGGCGCCGGGGATGCTCACCGGTACCCACGCCTTCGGGGTGTTCGCGGTCGACGACGACGGTCGCGAGGAGATCATGCAGGTGCTCTACCTGCCGCCGGGGCGCGACGGGGGCCTGCCCCACCCCGATCGCTCGTCCGTCTACACGCTGGTCCACGAGTTCGCCCACAGCTACGTCAACCCGGCGCTCGACGCCCGCGGCGACGTCGTCCTGCCCGCGCTCGAGCCGATCTTCCCGCGGGTCGCCGAGGCCATGAAGCGCCAGCACTACCCGACCGCGACCATCGTCGCCAACGAGTCGATGGTCCGCGCCCTGGTCGTGCTCTACGCCCGCGACCGCGGCGCCAAGGGCGCCGAGCACCGCCGCCTCTTCCTCGAGGTCAAGTCCGCGTTCCTGTGGACCGCCGACGTGGTCAAGGCGCTCGACGCGGCGCGGAAGGCCGCGCCCGACGGCGTGGTCACGCCCGACGCCCTGGCCCGGGCCACGGCCGAGGGCTTGAACGCGTGGGCCGCACGCTGATCGCGGTCAGGACGCCTTCTTCGAGCGCGCGGCGGTGAACTGGGCGTAGGTGACGACCTGGTTCCGGCCCGAATGCTTGGCGTGGTAGAGGGCGTGATCGGCGCGCTCGATGAGCGTGGCGCGATCCTTGGCGTCCTCGGGGAACGAGGCGACGCCGACCGACATGGTGACGCGGAGCGGGCCCTTCTCGGTCTCGACCACGAGCTTGCCGACTTCCTGGCGGAGGCGTTCGCCGACCTGGCGGGCCTGCTCGGCGGTCGAGCTCTCGAGGACGACCACGAACTCTTCGCCGCCGTAGCGCGCGGTGATGTCGATCTTGCGGGCGACCTGCTCGAGCACACGCGCGACGCGGCGGAGGACCTCGTCGCCCACGGGGTGGCCGTAGTTGTCGTTGACCTTCTTGAAGAAGTCGACGTCACACAGGAGCAGCGCGGCGTGGTGGCCGTGGCGCTCGGCGCGCTCGAGGAGCTGGCCGAAGAGATCCTGGAAGGTGCGGTGGTTGGTGAGACCGGTGAGGCCGTCGGTCGTGGCCATCGTCTCCATGCGCTTGTAGAGGAGGCCGTTCTGCAGCGACACCGCGACCTGCGTGGCGATCACGCCCATCATCTCGCGCACGTCGGCCCCGAAGCGCTTCTCGGCGCGCGCCGCCAGCATGAGCGTGCCGATGGCCTCGTCGGCGGCGACCAGCGGCAGGACCAGGAGGGAGCGGGCCTCGTCGAGCTTGATGCGTTTGGTGTAGATCGGCGCGGTGACCTCGCGCGGCTCGCCGCCGGCGGGCAGGTAGTGGCGGTTCTTGACCACCATCGCGGCGAGGCCGGCGTTGTCCTTGAACTCCAGGCCAGCGAGCGCCGCGGCGTCGAACAGGGGCGCGATGCCGGGGCGCATGCGCACCGCCGCCACCCGGTGGCGCGAGCGCTCGCGATCGTAGAGCGTGATCGCCGCCGCGTCACACTCGACGATGGCGGCGGCGGCGTCGAACGCGGTCTCCATCACCTGCTCGGGTGTGAGCGCGCGGCCGAGCAAGGCGGTGGCCTGGAAGAAGCGCTCGTGTTCGTACTTGGCGCGCTCGACGGCGCGGAAGACCTGTTCGGCCTGGACCGCGCGCACGATCTGGGCGGCGGCCTCCACCAGGATCTCCTTGGCGTCGTCGCCGAACGGGGTCGAGCGATCGGCGCACAGCACGCCGCGCAGGTGCGGGCCCTCGAGCACCGGCACCGCCACCACCGCGGCGCCGGCACCGGCGCCGGCGTCCTCGTAGTACGGCAGCTGGCCCGACTTGGCCGCGGCCAGCACCACCGGCGTTCGATCGCGGACCACCGCGCCCAGCACGCCCGCGGCCGGCATCCTCGACGGCACCAGGCGATCGCGATCGCTGACGATGTCCTTGAGCTTGAGGCGCTCGCCGTCGTCGTCGAGCCAGGCCAGGGCGACGGTGCGCGCTCCCAGCGAGCGCTTGACCGTGGCCAGCACCCACGCGCAGGCGTCACCGACCAGCGACACACCGCCGGCGGCGAGCAAGCGCTCCTCGTCCTCGCGCGAGCGCGGCGCGCGGCTGGCCGGTCCGAGCGCGGCCGAGATCAGGCGATAGTCGCGCGCGGCCTCGGTCATGGACCGCACCTCGCGCTCGAGACGGACCGCGCGACGCCGCCGGTGGCTGGCGACCAGGCCGCGCAGGAACAAGGCGTGGGCGGCGGCGGCGGCGACCAGAAAGACCGCATGCAGCGCGACCGGCACGGCGAGGGCGCGAGGATCGTCCGAGCGCGCCACCCACACCGCCTCGATCGCGAACGGCGCCACCAGCGTCACCGCTGCGCCCGGCGACGACAGCAGGGTCAGACCGAACGCGGCGATGCCGTAGACCAGCGGGTGCACCGGCGACAGCACGCCGCCGGTCACGGCCAGCACCGCGTAGGTGCCGGCGGTGACGGCGAGCGCGAGCTCGACATCGACGAGGGCCGGAGCCACCGCCAGCCAGAACGAGACCCGCTGGTGGCGCGCGCTGGGCGCCTGGTAGTGCAGGCGCCGGACGATCGCGGCGAGCAGCACCATCGCGATCGCGGTGAGCGCGAGGACGTCACCGGGGGCGGGCGTGGCAGCGTGCAGCGGCGCGACCGCGCCGGCGGCGACCAGCGCGCACGCGCCCAGCGCCAGCGTCGCCGGCGACACCACCACCGCGGCCCGGCGCAGCGAGCGGAGTCTCACGGGGAGCCTCCCGGCGCCAGCGACGGCGACGGCGGCGAGGGTTCGAGGCGCAGCACCAGCTCGCCGGGATAGACCATGCCGAGCTCGTCGCGGGCGTGGCGCTCGATCGCGGCCGGCTCGGTGCGCAGGGCCTCGACCTCGGCGGCAAGGCCGGCGTTGCGGCTGCGCAGCGCGTTGGCCTCGCGACGCAAGTCGTCGAGCTGGTCGCCGAGGCGCTCGGCGCGATCGTCGTCACCGGCCGGCACCCAGGCGATCAGGCCGGCGACCACGATCGCGAGCACGAGCCGGATCGACCAGCGTCGCAACGCCGGCGGCACGTGCATGTCGGCGAGGACGCGCGCCATGTCGGGCCATATTGAGGAGGGCGCGCGAGCGCGGGCAAGTTTTGGGCGAGGACCGGACGTCGCACACAAGTGCGCGGATGTGCTCCGGGTTCCGTCGGCCGCGTCAGGTCACTTGATGACCGTGATCGACCTGGAGCGGGAGTGATAGGGTGCGCTCATGGGGAGAGTCGTATTCGCTTGTCTTGTGATCGGAGCCGCCCTGCTCGCCGCATGCGGCGACGACGGTTCGTCGGGGACCACCACGATCACCTGCGGAGAGGGCACATCGTCGGTGCTCTCGCCCAACGGCACCGTCGAGGTGACCGACGCGGCCGGCGCCGACCTGCGCGGCGCCGCGGTCCACGCCCAGGCCGCGACCCGGCCGCCGTCCGCGCCGATCACGATCGCCTGCGCCGACGACATCGTGCCCGCCGGCTTCATCGCGCTGGGACCGGCGGTGACCTTCGGTCCGGTCGGCGCCGCCAGCGATCGGCCGTTCGAGCTGACCCTGCCCTACAAGGCGGCCCGCCTGCCTGAAGGCGGCCTGCGCCGCCACGTGCGCATCGTCGCCCGGCGCGCCACCGGCGAGTCCTTCTTCGCGCCGGTCGCCAACCGCGATCTCGTCGACACCGACCGCTTCGCCTCGCGCTTCGGGTTCCGGGCCCACGAGCTGGCCACCTACCAGGTCGTCGCACCCGCCGACGCCGGCGCCACCGAGCTGCGCCGCTTCAACTACCGAAGCATCGTCGGCATCTCGATGGGCGGCAACGCGGCGCTGTCGATCGGCCTCCGCCACCGCGAGCGCTTCGACTTCATCGGCGACCTCGTCGGCGAGCCCGGTCCGTCGATGAAGTACTCGCTGTCCATGTTCCGCGACTACATGTTCGGTGGCTTCTGCACCGCCTCGCCCGACGACGGCGGCGACATCGGCCAGCTCTGCCTCGCCGACCAGCGCGTGCCCGCCGCCGATCAGTTCGAACTGGGCAGCGACTTCGAGCACATGCTCTACCAGGACGGCGAGGGCGTCGGCCTGACCTTGCGCCGCGACCTGTACATGAGGGCGTCCCGCGATCTGTCGCGCGCGCTGTCGAACCCGGCCCTCTACAACCCCGATCCGACGGTTTTCGGCTACGCCCCGCCCGGCGTCGACATGGCCTACCTGGCCCGCACCGCCGCCGATCGCTGCGCCAACCCGCGCGTGCTGCAGAACTTCCACGATCAAGAGTTCAACCCCGACGGCTCGCGCCCGGTGATCACGTTCTGCGACGGCGGCGACTCCAGCGCGCTGGGGCTGGGCGTCTTCGATCCCGCCCAGCCCCAGGACAACCCGGCCGAGGTCCTGCTCGCCGTCGACGTCAACAACAACGGTCGCCGCGATCTGGGCGAGCCGGTCATCACCAACGCCTTCGAGCCGTTCGGCGACGTCGGCACCGACGGCGTGGCCAGCGCCCAGGAGCCCGGCTACAACGCGGCCACCAACCGCGATCCGGCCGGCGACGACTACCACGCGCTCAACAACCCGCTCGGCACCGAGGTCGACGGAGATCGCCAGCAGGGCGAGCCGTTCATGGACATCGGGCTCGACGGCGTCGCCAGCACCTGCCAGTACGGCCAGACCCCGCCCAGCGGCGTCTCGGCCTGCTACGACGTCGGCGAGGGCGACGGTATGTGGACCCTGTCGCCCAACGTGTCGCGCTGGTACCAGCACGACATCACCAACATGCTGGCCGCGCTCGACGATACCGAGCTGCGCCGCGTCGGCATCTGGTCCGATGCCGGGATCCGCGACTTCTTGAACGCCAGCGTGTCGGCCAACGCCGGCTTCGGTCAGCTCATGAGCCGCTTCGAGCTGGCCGGCGGCATCTACGACGGCTTCGACAAACTCGGCGGGCTGACCGAGTCCAGCTACGACTTCACGTTCGTGCCGTTCGAGGACTTCCCCGACAACGTCTACCTCCGCTACGGCAACCCTGACGCCAGCGACCGCGACATCATGAACGGCGACGGCCGCCACGTCGGCACCGGCCCGCAGATCATCAACCGGGTCTCGACCGCGTTCGCGTGGCTCAACCAGAAGTGGCCCAACGGCGACCGCGATCCCGAGCGCGGTTCGGGCCAGATCATCAAGAGCCAGATGTTCACGCCGCCGACCACGGGCCGGCCGACGCCGTACGCGATCTTCCTGCCGCCCGGCTACTCGGCGCCAGAGAACGCGAGCCGGCGGTATCCGGTCGTGTACTTCCTGCACGGCTACGGCCAGGAGCCCGACGATCTGGTGATCCTGTCGGCGGTGTTCGAGACGTACATGCTGGACTCGGGGCTGCCCGAGGAAGAGCGGTTCCAGAAGTTCATCATCGTGTACGTCGACGGGCGGTGCCGGCCGAACGTCGATGGCGTGCCGGTGCCGGCGGGTGGAGATCTGTGCGAAGGCGGCACGTTCTACATGGACGCGCCGGCGGGCGGGTTCGCGCGGATGGAGACGAACTTGATGGAGCTGATGGACTACATCGATTCGATCTACCGGACCAAGGCGGCGGAGATGGTGGAGGTTGTGAAGTAGACGGGGACGGGGACGGGGGCGGGAGACGGGGACGGGAGACGGGAGACGGGGGACGGGGAACGGGGGACGGGGGACGGGGAACGGGGGACGGGGACGGGGGACGGGGCCGGGGACGGGAAGACGGGGACGGGGACGGGGACGGGGGACGGGATCGGGATCCGGATCCGGATCCCGAACCCGGATCCGGATCCCGATCCCGATCCCGAGGGCAGAGATCGACCCTCACCGGCCGCCCTGAGCGAGTCCGACCCTGAGCGAGCCGGAGCGCAAGCGAAGGCGAGTCGAAGGGGAGGACGAGTCGAAGGGGCGCATTCCGGAGAAGTCGGGTGCGAGTACTCGGAGTGCCGCCCTCGGGGGCAGGTGACGCGGGGCGCCTCCGCGGCTCCGCGCGCACGGCCCACGCCTGGCGCACGACGGGCGGTGGTCGATCAACCCGCCGCCGCAAAGGTGCGCGATGAGATGACGCGAGAGGGTGGTGGGGCGCCAGGCATGGGGACCGTGCGCGCTGACGCCGCGAGCGGCGAACCCCGCGCCACCTGCCCCCTGAGGGCGGGGAGCGCAAGGGGCCCAACTCGTGGACCCGAGGACACACCAATGCTCGAGGCGTATGCAGTCTGCCAATCGTTGATCTCTGCGCTCGCTCCGCTCGTGCGCGGGATCAAGAAGTTCGATCGGGATCTCGCGGATCAGCTCCAGAGGGCCGGTAGCAGTACGTTGCTCAATGTCGGCGAAGCGCAGCGTCGGAGTGGCGGCGATCGGGGGCGCTTCTTCGGATATGCGTCGGGGAGCGCGGGCGAGGTGATGGCCGTGCTCGATGCGGCACGGGCGTGGGGCTGGCCCCTCGACGATCGAGAGGCGAGGGCCCACGCGGATCGGCTGCTCGGGTTGCTGTATGGCCTGATCCACGGGCCGAAGCGGTTCCGCTGAGCGCGGCCCACGTGGGCCGCCCACGCCTCACCGTGGATGGCTGAGCCGCCACAGCATGGCGGCGAGCCGATCGAGGAGTGCTTGCGCCCGCGCCGCATCCTCGTCGGTCGCTTCGATCCAGCCCCAGGCGACCGCGGCGTCGATGGCGGCGCGCACCTCGCTGTTGCTGCCGGCGGCGTAGCGGAAGAAGCGGGTCTGGTTCCCGCCCTGGCTCTTCCGGCCTTCGTTGATGTTCAACAACACGCTGTTGGCGGCGCGCCGGATCCACCCTCCCGCGCCTCCCCACCTCGCACCTGCGCGGCGGCGGGTTGCTCCACCACCACCGGTCGCGCGCCAGGCGTGGCCCGTGCGCGTCCGCCGCGAAGGGCGCCCCGCGTCGCCTCCCCGAGGGCGGATTGCTTCACTCGCACTCGTTCTCCGTCTTGCCTCCTTCGACTCGCTCAGGACGGCCGGGGACGGGGCGGGCCCACCCCGATTGCTACATCCCGGCTGCGGTTTGCGGCTCCGGCTGCGGCTGCGGCCCCGGCTGCGGCCCCGGCTGCGGCTCCGGCCCCGGCTCCGGCT
>SXJR01000141.1 GCA_005779305.1 Myxococcales bacterium | reverse complement strand
GCTGGTGCGGGCCAAGACCGGGCGCGTGGTCGGCTCGTGGGTCACACTGGTCACGGTCGTGAAGGGCCTGCCGCTGGCCTACAACAAGGACCTGCAAGAGACGCAGGAGCCGCTCTACGACGCGGTCGAGACGGTGACCGCGAGTGTGGAGGTCATGGCCGGCATGATCGCCGACCTGACGCTCGACTCGGCGCGGCTGGCGCGCGCGGTCGGCGAGGGCCACCTGGTGGCGACCGAGCTGGCTGACTACCTGGTCGGCAAGGGCGTGGCCTTCCGAGACGCCCACGACGTCGCCGGCCACCTGGTGCGCACCGCGATCGAGCGCGGCGTCGAGCTGGCCGCGCTCTCGCTCGACGAGCTGCGCGCCGCCGATGCGCGCTTCGGCGAGGACGTCTACGGCTGGCTCGATCCCATGGCCGCGGTCGATCGCCGCGATCTTCCGGGCGGGCCGGCGCGGGTGCGGGTGGTGGCCGAGCTGCGCCGGCTCGAGGGCGAGCTAGGGTTGACGGGCGCCGGCGCGCCCAACGAGTCCGGAGATCCCCCAGGAGCCCCAGGAAATCCATGACGTCCGCTGCCTTCCCTGCGTTCGAGTACCGCGGCGACACCCTGCACTGCGAGGGCGTATCGCTGGCCGCGCTGGCCGATGCCGTCGGCACCCCGACCTACGTCTACAGCCGCGGCGCGATCGAGGCGGCGTACAAGGCGTACGACGCGGCCCTGGCCGGCGTCGATCACCTGATCTGCTACAGCGTGAAGGCCAACTCGTCGGTCGGCATCCTCAACGTCCTGGCCCGGCTGGGCGCGGCCGCCGATATCGTCTCGGCCGGCGAGCGGGCGCGCATCGCCCTGCGCGTGCACCCCGACGTCGACGCCCAGACTCACCCGTACATCTCGACCGGGCTGACGCAGAACAAGTTCGGCATCGCCGCGGCGGCGGCCCGTGACGCCTTTCGGCGCGCGGCCGAGCTGCCGAACCTCGACGTGCGCGGCATCGACTGCCACATCGGCAGCCAGCTGACCAAGACGTCGCCGTTCGCCGACGCCATCGCGCGCCTGTGCGAGCTGATCCTGTCCCTGGCCGGCGAGGGCATCCAGATCACCGATCTCGACATCGGCGGTGGGCTCGGCATCGACTACGGCAAGGACGGTGACACACCGCCGCCCAGCCACGGCGAGTACGGCTCGGCGGTCAAGCAGGCGATGGCGGTGCTCGGTGATCACCCGGTGCGGCTGCTGGTCGAGCCCGGCCGATCGATCGTCGGCCCCGCCGGCGTGCTGCTCGGCCGCGTCCTCTACAACAAGGACAACGAGGTGAAGCACTTCACCATCGTCGACGCGGCCATGAACGACCTGATCCGGCCGTCGTTCTACGGCAGCCACCACCCGATGCGGCCGGTGACCCGCAGCGAGGCGGCGCCGCGCAAGACCGACGTGGTCGGTCCCATCTGCGAGACCGGCGACTTCCTGGCCCGCGATCGGGCGTTGCCGCCGATGGCGCGCGGCGAGCTCCTGGCCATCGGCGCCGCCGGCGCCGACGGCGTCCCCCTGTCGTCGCACTACACCACCCGGCCGCGCTCCGCCGAGGTGCTGGTCCAGGGCGAGCGCTGGACCGTGATCCGCGAGCGCGAGACCCTCGAGCATCTGGTTCGGGGCGAGCGCATCGCCGAGTAGAATAACCGGCCGCCCTGAGCCCTTCGACTCGGCCGCTGGCGCGGCACTCGCTCAGGACAGGCTCTAGTCGAAGGGGGCATTGCACCAATGGCCAAGGAGCGCCTCGACAAGCTGGTGGTCGATCGCGGCCTGGCGCCGACCCGGGCGCGGGCCCAGAGCTTGATCCTGGCCGGCAAAGTCACGGTGCGCGGCGAGGTGGTGACCAAGGCCGGCGCGCCGGTCGCCGACGGGGCCGACATCGCGCTGCGCGAGGACGATCATCCCTACGTCTCGCGCGGCGCGCTCAAGCTCGAGAAGGGCCTCGACGCCTTCGCGATCGATCCGGCCGGCGTGGTCGCGCTCGACATCGGCGCGTCGACCGGCGGCTTCACCGATCTGCTGCTGCGCCGCGGCGCCGCCCGCGTCTACGCCATCGACGTCGGCTACGGCCAGCTCGCCTGGTCGCTGCGCCAGGACCCGCGGGTGGTCGTGCTCGAGCGCCAGAACGTGCGGGCCATGGAGCTGGCGCTGGTGCCCGAGCCCTGCGACCTTGCGGTGATCGACGTGTCGTTCATCTCGCTCACGCTGGTGCTGCCGCGGGTCGCCGAGCTCCTGCGGCCGCCGGCGGGCAAGCCGATCGTCGCGCTCATCAAGCCGCAGTTCGAGGTCGGGCGCGAGCAGATCGCCAAGGGCGGGGTGGTCCGCGCCGAGGCGGCGCGCCAGGGCGCGATCGACAAGGTCACGAGCTGGGCCCGCGACCACGGCTTCGGCGTCGGCGATGTCGTCGAGTCGCCGATCACCGGGCCGGCCGGCAACGTCGAGTTCCTCGTCCTGCTGCGCGCGCCGGAGGCGGTGGCGCCATGACCGGCCGCATGCTGCTGGTGGTCGCGCTGCTCGCCGCCTGCGGATCGCCGGCGCGGACGTCGCCGCCGCGGCAGCCGTCGCGCTTCGCCACCGGCGTCGCCCACCTGACCGTCGCCATCGTCGACGTCTCGCCGCAGGCCAACCCGCGCTCGCGCCGGCAGGAGCTGACCCTCTCGCTCACCGACGGCGCCGGCGCCGTCCACGTCCTGCACCGCCGCGTCATCGACGGCACCTGCGCCATCGCGGCGGCGCGCACGCGCCGCGACGATCTCGAGGCCGACGCCGCGCTCATCGCCCAGATCGACTGCCCGACCGCGCGGCCCGAGCCGGTGCGGGTCACCGTCGCCCTCGATCCCGACGCCCTGCGCGTGGTCGCGCCCGAGGGCACGCAGGCCTTCGCCACGCCGGCCGGGTTCGACGTGGTCACCGCAGAGCCGCCATGACGACCGAGCACCGCCCCGGACCGTTCCTGTCGTACCTGCTCGAGCTCACCCATGGGAGGGTTGTCCGCGACTCCGTGGCCTACGGGCCGGACCCCGAGCTCGTGCCACGCAACGCCTTCCACTGGAAGATCGAGCACGACGCGCGCGGCACGGTGGTGGTGTCGGCGCTCGCGGCACGCCGCCCGGTCGCGATCGCCGTCGCCCGGTGGTCGAACGGCTTGCGCGACACGCGCCAGGCCGATCCGAGGACGCCCAACGAGTACCAGTGGGCGATCGTCGGCCAGTCGCTGGCCAGCGAGCTGGCGCGGCACGCCGCGATGGGCGACTCACCGCGCTCGCCTCGGCAGGTGTCGGTCAACGACCAGTTCCTCCTCGAGCCGCGGAACGACCTCGCCCACGACGGCCCCCCGCTCGACGTCGAGGAGCTCGAGCGTCTGCTCGCCGCTCGGCGCCGCCCCACCGACGAGAGGTCACCGGGCGCGGCCCTCGTGATCGCCGGCGGGCTGTCGGCCGCGCTGGCGATCGCGGGCGTCGTGTACATGGTGCAGCGAGACCCGTCGTCCAAGGTCGAACCGAGCCGCGCTGTGCGCGCCCCGGACCCCACGCCAGCCCAACCCACACCCACGCCTGCCCTACCCGCGCCCCCGCCAACCCCCTCCGAGCGCGTCGCCGACGCCGCCAGCTTCACCGAGGCGCTGGAGGTCGCCCGCCCGACCTTCGGCGATGGCGACGATCCGCTCACCGGCGGTGCCGCGCTGCTCGCCGGCTATCGCGCTGTCCGGTGGTCGGACGTCGAGGTCGACCCCGAGACCACGGTCGCCCGGATCGAGAAAGATGCCGCCGCCGAGCGCGGCAAGCGGCTCTGCACGAGCGGCCGGATCCAGCGCATCGAGGCGCGCGATCTCGACGGCCGCAAGGTCTTCGTCGGCCAGCTGCTCACCGACGAGGGCGATCTGGTCGCGTTCCTCGCGGTCGGAAGCACCGGCGACCTGCTCAAGCGGGACCAGGGCCGCTTGTGCGGCGTCGCCGTCGGCCGACTGGCCGGCACGCCCTTCATGCTCGGACTGTTCGACTTGCCCGAGAACCGTAAGCCCGTCGTCGAACAGTGAGCGCGGGGAGGAAAACCCTGCCGGGGCTCGGGGCCGCAATGGTAACGTCACGTCATGGGGGGGACGCTGGCCACGCTGGAGCTCGCAGACCTGGCGGCCGCCTGCGATGTGCTCCACGCCGCCTGTGCGCACGACCGCGCCGCCCTGGTCGCCGAGGAGAAGCTGTTCGGCGCCAGTCCGCGCGGGTTGCCCAAGGCCATCGCCGCCCGCAAGGGCGGCATCCTGGTCGGCGTCGCCGCCACCTGCGGGGATCGCGTGCGCGTGCTGGCGGTCCATCCGGCGGCGCGCGGCGAGGGCATCGGCGGGCAGTTGCTGGCCGCGTGCGAGGCCGAGATCTGGCAGAACGCCGCTCGACGAGCCCGCTTGCTCGACGAGCCCGGCAACTACCTCGCGCCCGGCATCGATCTCACCAACAAGGACACGATCGCGTGGCTCGAGCGCAAGGGTTACGTGTGCCGCGACAAGCACACCAACCTGCTCGTCGACGTGAAGCACAACGCCAAGGTCACCGAGGCCCGGTTCGCCGAGATGGTCGAGCGCTGCGCCCAGCGCGGCTACCACGTGCGTCGCGCCACCCGCGCCGATTCCGAAGCGCTGTCGGCATCGATCTCGATGGGCTTCGGCGGCGCGTGGCCGTTCGAGATCGAGCGCGCGCTGGCCGCCGAGCCGCCGGGCGTGTTCGTGGCCTGGCGCGCCGGTCGGCCGGCTGCGTTCGCGGCCCACGACGGCAATAACCAGGGGCTGGGCTGGTTCGGCCCCGCCGGCACCTGGCCCGAGCACCGTGGCCAGGGGCTGGGTGAGGCGCTCCTGGTCGGCTGCCTCCTCGACATCGCCGCCGACCACGCGACCGCCGAGATCGCCTGGATCGGCCCCCGTGACTTCTACGAGAAGGCGGTGGGCGTGACCGGCGAGCGAACGTTCGCGGTCATGACCAAGGACAGCCCGTTCAAGCGCGCTACGATCCCGCCCCTGTGACCCGCGCCATGTTGCTCTGCGCCGGCTACGGCACGCGCCTTGGCGCGCTGTCGGACGAGCGTCCCAAACCCATGCTGCCCGTCTGCGACGTGCCGATCCTGCGTTACGGGGTCGCCCACCTGGTCGCGCACGGCATCCGCGACATCGTCGTCAACCTGCACCACCGCGGCGACGTCATCGAGCGCGAGCTCGGCGACGGCGCGTCGCTAGGCGCGCGCGTGTCATACGTCCATGAGGAGGTCATCCTCGGCACCGGCGGCGGTCTCAAGCACGCGCTTCACCTGCTCGATCCCGACGGCCGCGACGAGCCGTTCGTCTCGATGAACGGCAAGCTCATCTTCGACGTCGATCTGCGCGGGCTGCTCGCCGCTCACGCCGCCGATCCCGGCATCCTCGGCATGATGGTGGTGCGGCCGGTGCCCGACGCGATGAGCTGGGGCGCCGTCGACGTACAGGCCGGCGACACCGGCCGCCTGCGGGTGCGCGACATCCTCGGCATCGGCGCTCACATGTTCTGCGGCGTGCACGTGACCCGGCCCAGCGTGGTGGCGCGCTTGCCCGACGGCGACGCCTGCATGATCCGTCAGGGCTACCTGCCGTGGCTGCGCGGCGGCGAACAGGTCGCGGCCTTCGAGTCTCGCACCGGCTACTTCGCCGAGCATTCGACGCCGGCGCGGTACCTGGCCAGCAACTGGGCCATGCTCGACGGCACGCCGCTCAGTGCGCCGCCCGCCGACCTCACCGGGATCGACGCGGCCGCCGCCGTCGCCGGCGACGTGGTGATCCGAGACCCGGTGCGCGTCGGTCCCGGCGCCACCATCGGCCCCGGCGCCACCATCGGGCCCTACGCGGTGATCGGCAGCGGCGCGATGGTCGAGCCCGGTTCGGTCGTCGAGCGCGCCGTGGTGTGGGCCGGCGCACGCGTGAACGGCGTTGTGCGTGACGCCATCGTCACCGCTGCCGGCGCGATGTCGGTTCCGCCTGATTGAGATGTTAGACTGCGCCCATCATGCGCGTTTCCAGCACCATCAGCATGCTCACGGTCGCGGCGGCGACGACGGCGGGGGTGCAGACGGCGGCTGCGGACGGCTACGTCGAGGGCATCGTCGGCCTCGCCATCCCGGTTGGCGACGACGACTACGACGGGTTCGCCGACGAGAGTCTCAAGCTCGGCATGCGGGCTGGCGGCGGCGCGGGCCCGACCGCGCTCGAGCTCGCGCTCGACTTCACGCCGGTCAACCCCGAGGCCGAGACCGGCCTCCTCGACATCAGCGTGCAGCGCTACCGCATGCTGGTCGCCGCGCGTCACCGCGTGCCGGCCGGGCCGGGGACGGTCTTTCTCCGCGCTGGCCTCGGGGTCGACGTCCTTCACTACAGCGCCTCGCGCTCGATCTTCGGCGTCATGTTCGAAGCCAGCGAGACTGACCCCGGTATCGCCGCCGAGGTCGGCGGCGGCATCACCGTGCCGGTCGGCGGCAAGCTCTACGTGGGCGGGCACTTCGCCCTCCCCATGGCCTTCCACTTCGACGACGACGACCCCATGGATCCCGAGGACACCGACCTCGAGTACACGGGCTACGATATCGACCTGTTGCTCACCATCGGCACCCGTCAGTGACGGAGGTCCGACACGGTCGACGGCGGCCGTGATCGTGGTTCCAGCGAGTTGCACCGAGGTCGCGCGCGGAACGCCGCCTGCATTGGCCGCGGTGATGGCCTATCACCCCGCGCTCCTGGCCGCGATCACTGCCGCCCTCGCGGGCGCGACCGGCGCGTGCCGGCACCCCGATCCGACCAACCTCGCCGTCGAGGCGGTGGTCGCGCCGGCACCGGCGCCCGCGCCCACCGCGGCCGGCGAGCCGCTGCGCGTCGCCACTTACAACATCCATCACATCGACGGGCACCGGCTCGGCGCGGCGCTGGCCGCCGACCCCGACCTCGCCGCCGCCGAGATCGTGTTGCTCCAGGAGGTCGTGCAGGATCGCGATGGGCAGTCGGCCGCCTGCGACGTCGCCCGCGACCAGGGCTGGAGCTGCGCCTACGCGCCCGGCCACGGCCTCGACGGAGGCAGCCTTGGCGTCGCCATCCTCAGCCGGCGTCCGCTCGCCGACCTGGCGGTGATCGAGCTGCCCTACTTCAACGTGCGCTTCAACGCCGGGCGTCGGGTGGCCCTGGCCGCGACCATCGACGTCGACGGTACGGCGGTGCGTCTGTTCTCGGTGCACCTCGACAACCGGCTCACCGCCAGCCAGCGCATGCGCCAGCTCGCGCCAGTGTTCGACGCGGCGGCGGCATGGGACGGCCCAGCGTTGGTCGCCGGCGACATGAACACCAGCCCGTTCACGTGGGTGGGTCACGTCGTGCCGGTGCCGGCCGGCACCCACGACGAGAAACTCGAGGCGTTCGCGCGCTCGCGCGGGTTCGAGACCCCGGTCACCGCGTCGGGCCCGACCCACCAGTGGCTGTCGATGCGCCTCGATCACATCTACGCGCGTGGCCTGCGCGTGCACGACTTCGAGGTCGAGCACCGGGTGCGCGCCAGCGATCACCTGCCGCTGTGGGCCGATATCTCGCTGTGACTCAGCGACAGCCCATCGCAGGCAGCTGCGCGGCTTCCTGGATGCACTTGGCGATCAGCTTCCTGGCCTCGATCTGCGCCCGCAGTCGCGAGTCGTCCGACGAGCTCGGATCGGCATCGACGTCGTAGAGGAGCTGCAGGGCCTCGGGCTTGGCCTGCTTGAGCTCGCACCGCTCCTTCAACGCGGCGTCGTCCGGCCTGGCCGCCGCGCACGCGCACAGCTGCTTCACGTAACCGGTGCAGGCGTCCTCGCCGCGCTTGATCTCGGCCGGCGTCATGGTCGGGGCGCGTCCGCTGGCACTGCCGCCGCCGTCGTCCTTCTTCTTGGTCGAGCACCCGGCGCTGGCGGCGGCGAGCACGAGCAGCGCAGCGGCGAGCGCGCGCCGCACTACGCGTGCTCCACGCGCGCCAGCACCACCGAGATGTTGTCGACGCCGCCGGCGTCGTTGGCCATGTCGATGAGCTTCTCGACGGCCTTGTCGAGATCGCGCTCGGTGCCGAGCGTCACCGCGAGCTGATCGTCGGTGATCATGCCGGTCAGCCCGTCCGAGCACAGGATGTAGCAGTCGCCGACCTGCGGCTTCTCGGTGTGGATGTCGACCGCCACCGACTCCTTCATGCCGAGCGCTCGCACCACCACGTTCTTGTGGGGCCAGCTCTCGGCCTCCTCGGCGGTCATGCGCTTCATCTTGATGTAGTCGTTGATCAGCGAGTGATCCTCGGTGAGCTGGATCAGCTCGCCGTCGCGCAGGCGGTAGCCGCGGCTGTCGCCGACGTGGCCGACGATGACCTTGTCGTCGAGAAAGTACATGGCGACGATGGTGGTGCCCATCCGGCCCTGGCCCTCGCGCTGGGTCCGCTCCCAGATCTCCATGTTGGCAAGCATCACCGCCTGGGTCATGCGGTTGACCTCGGCCCGTTCCTCCGACTCGACCTTGTAGGGCCAGGTCAGCGTCTGCTGATCGGAGGTAGCCTGGAAGTAGTCGGTGACGGTGTCGACGGCGAGCCGGCTGGCGACGTCGCCGGAGGCGTGGCCGCCCATGCCGTCGGCGACGATGGCCAGCCGCAGCGTGGTCGGCAAGGAGATCGAGTCCTCGTTGTGCTCGCGCTTGCGGCCGATGTTGGTGGCGCCGGAGAAACGGACGCGCTTGTCGTCGAGCGGGAAGGAGGAGCTCACCGCAGACGAGCTTATCACCGGGCCCGTGGTATCGCGAGGTTGGGTGCGGTACGCTAGGTGCGATGCCTAGCTCAGCCGGCGCCGGAGCCTGGTGGTCGTTTGCCGAGGGCAACGAGCTGGTCCTGGGCGCAGTGGTCGGGTTGCTGGCGGTGGCCGCGGTCCTGTTCGTGGGAAGCCGCGTCCACGAGCAACGCAGGCGGCGTCGTCGGTAGGAACGTGGCGATCGTCTCCCAGGGCTCCCTCGCCGATTGGTCGGCGCCGCGACTCGTCGCGACGCTGGCAGGGCGGACCTTCACCGGCGAGCTGGTCATCGAATCGGGTGGTCGTGACTACCGCGTGGCCTGGGAGCACGGGGCCATCGTCGGGGCGCGCAGTCCGCACCCCGCGGACAGCGCGGCCAAGATCGCGGTGGCGCTGGGCGTGCTGAGCTCGACCCAGGCCGGCGAGATCATCCGGCTGATGGCGGCCACGCCCGGTCATGACGAGATCGAGGTGGTGGCGCAGGTCGCGCGCCTTTCGACCGAGCTGATCGGCCGTCTCGCCCGGCGGGTGGCGGGCGCGCGCGCGTCGCGGGCGCTGTCTCCGGAGACCGGCACCTTCACCGTGGTCGACGAGCTCCCGTTCTGGGGCACCGTGACGCCGGTCGACGCGCGCTGGGTGCTCTACAACGGCATCCGCACCCACCTCACCATCGATCGCACGTCGCGCGAGCTGGCGAGCCTGGCGTCGGCGCTCCGCCTGCGCGACGGCGCCGACATCACCGGCTTCGGTTTCGGTGCGCAGGAGACCATCGTCCTCGAACGCATGACCGGCAGCGCCCTGTCGCTGGCGCCGCTGCCGGCGGAGCTCGACGCGCAGGTCGCGTGCGCGGTGGCCCTGGCGCTGGTGCTCACCGGCGAGGCGACGGTGGCCGCGCCGCCGGGGTCTGTGCCGGTGATCGGGCCTCCGCCCGACCCGGCGCCTGCGCTCAAGGGCACACCCATTCGCGGCGTGCCCGTCAAGTCGCCGGCGGCGAAGTCGCAGCCGATCCCGAAGGTGCCGGAGGTGAAGTCGCCGCCGATCCCGAAGGTGCCGGAGGTGAAGCCGAAGGCGCCGGTGACGCCCCCCCCGGTCGCGACTCCCCCGGCGGCCGCACCAGCGGCGGAGACCAAGCCCGCCCCTGCATCCCGGGCCCCGCGCCGAGGCGGCGCCAACGCCGACCAGATCCGCGGGCTCGTCGCCGATCGCCTGGCCGCGCTCGCGCAGGGCGTCGACTTCTTCGCGCTTCTCGACGTGGGCCGCGACGCCGCACCCGACGAGATCCGCTCGCGTTACTTCGCGCTGGCCCGCCACCTCCACCCGGATCGCCTCGAGGCCGCCGGAGTCATCGACGAGAAGAAGGACGCCCAGCGCCTGTTCGCGCGCATGAATGAGGCCTTCACGACCCTCACTGATCCGGACAAGCGACACCGCTACACCGAGGTGCTCAAGGCCGGCGGTGAGGCCGCGGTCAAGGCGCGCGAGGCGGCCACCGAGGCGGCCGTACGCAAGGCGCTCGACGCCGAGGAGCGGTTCCGCCTGGGCGAGATGGCCCTGCGCCGCCAGCAGCTCGAGGTCGCGGTGCGCGAGTTCCAGAAGGCGGTCGATCTCAACCCCGAGGAGAGCGATCACCATGCGCTCCTCGGTTGGGCCATCTACGTGGCCGCCACCAACAAGTCGGCCTCGGTGCCGGCGGCGCGCGGCCACCTGCTCACCGCCGCCGACAAGAACAAGAAGAGCGCGACGCCGCACCTCTACCTCGGCCGCATCGCCCGCATGGAGAACAACCTGGCCGAGGCCGAGAGGCACCTCCAGCGCGCGCACGAGCTGGCGCCGACCAACGCCGAGATCACCGCCGAGCTTCGCGCGGTCGAGGGCCGCAAGCCGCCGGGGAAGCCGCCCGACAAGGGCGGACTGTTCTCCAAGCTGACCAAGAAGTAGGTAGCTCGCCGCGCTCAGCCGACGATCGGTGACAGCCGGGCACCGACGCCGTCTTCGAACACGACGTCGGTGGTCGGCTCGGCGTGGCCGTCGCCGCGCTTGACGCTGCCGATGCGGGCCGCGACGTCGACGGACTGGTCGCCGCGCGAGACCCGTAGGGTCAGGCGTTCGCCCAGCTCGAGGAGGAGCGGCCCGCGCAGCGTTGCGCCCGATGTGGTCACGGTCACCACGTCGAACATCGCGTAGGGTCCGGTCTCGGACCCGACCACGGCGATGGTGATCGCGGCGGCCGCCGGCGTGGGCTCGGGTCGGGCCATCGGGGAAGCCGTATCATGCGGCCGTTCCGCACCACAAGCGAGGAGCTGCGACCGGCCCGACCAGCCGGGCGACGCCCGGTCGAAGGACCGCCCCGGGGCTTCCGGCCGACGGTCCGACGAGCTAACCTGTGCCCGTGTCGTTGCTCAAGCCGGTCGAAAAACAACGGGTGGCCGAGGAGATCGTCGAGCAACTCCGCTCGCTCATCCTGACCGGGCAATACCCGCCCGGCTCGAAGCTGCCTCCCGAGCGCGACCTGTCCAAGCGCCTCGGGGTGAATCGCGCTTCATTGCGCGAGGCGCTCAAGAAGCTGGAGCACCTCGGCCTGGTCCGGATCCGACAGGGCGACGGCACCCGGGTCACCAACTTCATGGAGACCGGCGGAATCGAGCTGGTGCAGCACCTCCTGCCCCTGGCGGGTCGCAACCACCCCGAGCTGATCCGCGACATGCTCGAACTGCGCCGCATCTTCGGCCGGGAGATCGCCCGCCTGGCCGCCTTCCGCTGCCCTGCCGATGGCGCCCAGAAGCTGACCGCCCTGGCCGACAAGGCCGACGCCGCGACCAGCCCGCTCGAGGTCTTCGAGACCGACTTCGAGTTCTACGTGGCGCTCACCCAGGTCGCCGGCAACGCGGTGATGGGCCTGCTCATCAACACGGTGCGCGAGGGCGTACGCAGCTACATGCCGCTGCTCTCCAACCTCACCGCCACGCCCGAAGTGGTCCGCGCGCACCATCGTGCGCTGATCGAGGCGATCCAGGCCCGCGACGCCGACAAGGCGGCCAAGATCGCCGACGATCACCTGCGCTCTGGCGCCGAGCTGGCGGCCCGCATGGGCGGCCGTACCGAGCTGCAACCGCAGCCCCTCCCCGCCGCGTAGTCCGACGACGATGGCGCTGACGCGGGAGGAGGTCGCCGAGATCGCGCAGCTGGCGCGGCTCGCCCTGAGCGACGCCGAGCTCGACGCGTTGCGCGGCGAGCTGGCGGCGATCCTCGATCACGTCGCCGCGCTGCGCGAGGTCGACACCACCGGCGTCGAGCCCATGACCCACGCGGTGCCGACGACGCTGCGCCTGCGCCCCGACACCAGCGGGCCGTCGTTCCCGGCCGAGGTCGCGCTCGCCGATGCCCCGGCGACGAAGGATGGCTGTTTCGAGGTTCCGGCGATCATCAAGGCGGCCACATGAGGCCGCAAGGCCAGGCGGCGACGTGAGCGTCGAGCTGACGTTCGCTGGGGTCGAGGAGCTGGCCCGGCGCGTCCGCGCCCGGGAGGTCAGCGCGCGCGAGGTCACCGACGCGTTCCTGGCCCGCATCGACGAGCACGACGGGCAGGTCGGCGCCTACCTGGTCGTCGATCACGCGGGCGCGCGGGCCGCCGCCGACGCCGTCGATCTCGCGGTCGCCAGCGGTCGGGATCCCGGGCCTCTCGCCGGCGTGCCGATCGGCGTGAAGGACGTGATCGTCACCGAAGGCCTGGTCACCACCGCGGCGTCGCGGATCCTGGCCGGCTGGGTGCCGCCCTACGACGCCACCGCCGTGGCCAGGTTGCGCCAGGCCGGCGCCGTCATCCTCGGCAAGCTGAACTGCGACGAGTTCGCGATGGGCAGCTCCACCGAGAACTCGGCGTGGAAGAAGTGCACCAACCCGTGGGACACGACGCGCGTGCCCGGCGGCAGCTCGGGCGGCAGCGCGGCCGCGGTCGCGGCCGGGCTCGCGGCGGCGACCCTCGGCACCGACACCGGCGGCTCGATCCGGCAACCGGCGTCGCTCTGCGGCATCTCCGGGCTGCAGCCGACCTACGGCCGGGTCTCGCGCGTCGGCATGAGCGCCTGCGCCTCGTCGCTGGACCAGGGCGGG
>SXJR01000140.1 GCA_005779305.1 Myxococcales bacterium | reverse complement strand
GCGCACGTCGTCGGCGCCGAGCCGCTGCAGACCGCGCCGGGCTCGACCTGGCAGGTCCGGGAGCAGCCGTCGAAGTTGTTGGTGTTGCCGTCGTCGCACGCCTCGGCGAGGCCGGCCTGGACCACGCCGTCGCCGCACGGGTTGATCTCGATCTCGCAGATGCGACCGCGGGTAAACCCGATGAAGTTGCACGCCGTGTCGTTCCAGGTGCCGGGGGTGGCCAGCGCCACGCTGAACATGTTGAGGCAGTCCTCGGGCTCGCCGCCGTCGGGCTGACCCGGGGAGTAGTTGGTGTAGACGAACGGCTCGCCGGTGATCCATCCGAAGGAGCCCTCGACCAGCGCGTCGGTGCCGCCGATCCACGGGTTCTCGTCGGGGTTCTGGACCGAGGCGGCGACCAGCTGCTCACCTCCGTTGGTGATGGTGGCGAGGTGGCCGGTGACGGCCACACAGGCCAGCTGGGCGTCGTCCCACGTGGTCTGCACGAAGTCGTACGACACGAAGCAGTGGCCATTGGTCGGGTCGGTCGCGAAGCGCGCGCCGCCGGCGAAGATGCCGACGGTGCACACGGGGCCGGCCTGGCACAGCGTGGTGCAGCCATCGGTCTGGACCGGGTTGCCGTCGTCGCACTCCTCCTCGCCGGCGATCAGGATGCCGTCGTTGCAGATCGGGTCGCAGGCGCTGGGCGCGCCGCTGCAGGTCCAGCCGGGCTCGGTCTGGCAGGTCGGCGAGCAGCCGTCGCCGGCCCCGTTGCCCTGGTCGTCGCAGGTCTCGGGCAACTCGACCAGGCCGTCGTTGCAGACCACGACGTTGTTCACCGTGATGGTGATGGTCCCCGCCGTGGACGTGGCGACGCCGTCGTTGACCGTGAAGGTGAAGGAGTCGGGGCCGGTGTAGTTGGCAGTCGGCGTGTAGCCGACGGTGGCCGTCGTCGGCCCGGTCGAGGTGATCGCACCGAGGACGCCGTTCTGGGGCGGGGTGCCGACGGTGAAGGTGAGCGGCTGCACCGGCAGGTCGATGTCGCTGCCGGTGAGGTTGATGGTGGTGGTCGCGTTCTCGTTGAGACTCACCGAGGCGTTGTTCGCCGTCGGGGGGTCGTTGAGGTTGTTGACCGTCACCGTGACCGTGGCCGTCGACGTGTCGCCGTCGCCGTCGGTGAGGACGTAGGTGATCGAGTCGGTCCCGGCGAAGTTGTTGTTGGGCGTGTAGACGATCGCGTTGCCCACGTTCACGAAGGCCGCGCCGTTCGTCGGCTGGACGGGGACGGTGACCGCCACCGGCTGATCGCCGATCGCCGGGTTGTGGCCGAGCACGTCATTGGTCAGGACGTTGATGAGGTTGAGCGCGCTGTCCTCGTCGACGGTGGCGAGGTCGTTGTTGGCGACCGGCAGGTCGTCGATCGGGTTGATGTCGATGACGACCTGGCCGGTCGCGCTGGCGATGCCATCGAAGACCACGTACTCGAAGCCGGCCACGTCGTTGCCGTTGAGGTCGGCGGTGGGGGTGAAGGTGATGTCGCCACCGGCGAGGATCACGGCGCCGCCGATCGGGTTCTGCACGGCGGTGATCGTGAGCGTCCCTGGATCGGGATCGATGTCATTGCCGGTGTAGAACGCCGAAGCCCGGGTCTCCGGCGTGTCCTCGTCGATGGTGTAGGTGTCGGTGACCGCGATCGGCGGCGTGTTGGTCTCGAGCACGTTGACGTTGACCGTGCCGGTCACGGGCAGGAACCCGTCGGTGACGGTGTACTGGAACGACGCGGGGCCGGTGTAGTCGAGGGCGGGCGTGAACGTGATGGTGGTGGCCACCAGGTCGACGGTGCCGTTGACGGCGCTGCCGACGGCGGTGATCGAGAGCGCGGGACCGTCGACGTCGGTGTCGTTGCCGAAGTACGCGCTGGTGGCGCGCACCATCGGGGTGTTCTTCTGCGCAGTGTCGCCGTCGGTGACCGCGACCGGCGGGTCGTTGATCGGGTTGATCGTGATGCCCACCGTCGCCGGCAGCGAGGTCTGGCCGCCGCCGGTGGCGGTGAAGGTGAAGGAGTCGGCGGCGTTCGAGTTCAGGTTGGGCGTGTACGTCACCTGCGCCGACGTCGGTGTGAGCTGGGTGATGGTGCCGAGCGTGCCGGTGGCGGGGCCGGTGCCGATCGCGAAGGTCAGGGACGCGCCCTCGACGTCGGAGCCGGTGAGCGTGATCAGGACCGCCAGGTCCTCGTCGGTCGACACCGACTGCGCGCTGGCGACCGGCCGGTCGTCGAGCGCGTTGACGGTGATCGAGATCGTCGCAGGCGCCGAGTCGGAGTTGCCGTCGTTGGCGCGGAAGGTGAACGAGTCGGCGGCCGTCGAGTTCAAGGTGGGCGTGTAGGTGACCCGCGCCGTGGTCGGAGTGAGCTGGGTGATCGTGCCCAGCGTGCCCGCCGTCGGTCCGGTCGCGATCGCGAAGGTCAGGTTCGCGGTGTCGACGTCGGTGGCGGAGAGCGTGATCTGCAGCGCGGTGTCCTCGTCGGTGGAGACCGACTGGGCGGCGGCCACCGGCGGATCATCGACCGGTACCACGTCGATCGATACCGTGGCGGGCGCCGAGTTGGCGGTGCCGGTGTCGGTGACGCGGAACGTGAAGCTGTCGTCGGTGGTCGAGTTCAGCGTGGGCGTGTAGGTCACGCTGGCGCTGGTCGGGGTGAGCTGGGTGATGGTCCCCAGCGCGCCGGCGGTGGGACCGGTCACGACCGCAAAGGTCAGCGCGCTGCCTTCGGTGTCCGAGCCGGTCAGGGTGATCGTGAGCGGCACGTCCTCGTTGGTCATGACCGCCTGGCCGCTGGCCACCGGCGGATCGTTGACCGGGGTCACCGTGATCGACACGGTGGCTGGCGCGGAGTCGATCGTCCCGTCGTTGACCCGGAACGTGAACGAGTCGGCCGCGGTCGAGTTCAGGGTGGGCGTGTAGGTGACGGTCGCGCTGGTCGCCGTGACCTGCGTGATCGTGCCCAGCGTGCCCGCCGTCGGGCCGGTGACCACCGAGAAGACCAGGGTCTGCGCCGGCAGATCGACGTCGGTCGCCGTCAAGGTGAGGATGATCGGCGTGTCCTCGGCGGTGGTCTGACTCTGGGCGTTGGCGACCGGCGTGTCGTTGACTGGCGTGACGGTGACGGTGACGTGGCCGGTGTCGGTGCCGGCGCCGTCGGTCACGGTGTAGTCGAAGCCGGCGGTGCCGTTGAAGTTGCCGCCGGGGATGAACGTGATGGTCCCCGCCGTGAGCGAGACCGTTCCGTTGGTCGCGCCGCTCACGGCCGTCACCGAGAGGGTCTGGCCCTCGTCGTCGGTGTCGTTGGCGACCAGGGTCGCGGCGGTGATGGTCGCGTTGGTGTCCTCGGCGGTGGTCGCGGTGTCGTCAACGGCGACCGGCGGGTCGTTCTGGCCGCCCACGGTGACGGTGACGGTGCCGTCGTCGGTGGCGTTTCCGTCGGACACCGTGTAGTCGAAGGTCGCGGTGCCGACGAAGTTGGCGGCCGGCGTGAAGGTGACGGTGCCGGCGACGAGGCCGACCGTGCCGGAGACGGCGTTGCCGACCGCGGTGACGGTGAGCGGGTCACCGTCGACGTCGGTGTCATTGGCGACCAGCGCCGCCGCGGTGACGGTGGCCGCGGTGTCCTCGCTGGCGGCGAGGGCGTCGTTGGCCGCCACCGGCGCGTCGTTGAGCGGGGTGACGGTGATCGAGATCGTCGCCGAGGCGGTGAACTCACCGTCGTCGACGGTGACCACGACGGCGTCAGGGCCGTGGTAGTCATCCTCGGGCCGGTAGGTGAGGTTGGGCCCGTCCAGCGTGATCGTCCCGTGCGCCGCGGAGCTGAAGGTGAAGGTGAGCGCGCCGCCTTCGGGGTCGACGGCGGTGAGGGTCACCGAGATCGGCGTGTCCTCCGGCGTGGTGAGCTGGGCGGCGCTCAGCTCCGGAGGATTGTTGCCGGGGATGTTGTCACCGCATGCCGCGACGGCCAGCGCGGCGCACACGACGTACCGAGCGTTCCTCATCCGGCGCACTCTATCAGCCCCGCGCAAGGGTGGAAGCGCGGCGAGCATGACTCAGCGCACGCCGGGGCACGCTACTCGGTAGGTGGGCGCAAGACCAGCACCGGGCGGCGACAGGTCCGTAACAGCTTGTCGGCGACCGAGCCCAGGAGCGCGCGCGTGATGCCCGAGCGGCCGCGCGACGCGATGACCACGACGTCGGCGCCCAGGCGCTCCGCGGTCTCACCGATGAGGCGGGCGGTGTCGTCGCCCACCACCACCTCGGTCCGGGTGGTGACCCCGGTCTGGTTGGGCGGGACCAGGGCCAGGAGCCGGCGCTCGATGTCGGCGGCGTTCGCGCCCTCGTGGTCCTCGTCGCGGACGTGGACGAGGTGGACCTCACCTCCGCGCTCGCCGACCAGGGTGTAGCCGTAGGGCACCGCGTAGTTGCCGAAGTCCGAGAGATCGGTGGCCACCACCGCGACCCGGAAGCGGGGCACGTCGAGGCGCCCCGTGACCAGCGAGCTCGGCACGCACCACACCGACTGCTTGGCGTCGTGCAGGAGCAGCGACGACACCGACGACAACCGGCCCAGCCCGCCCTTCTGCCGCGTCCCGACCACGATGACGTCGACCGCCTCGGCGTCGGCGATCTCGAGCAGGTGGTCGCCGATGCGGCCGAGGCCGCATCGAGGACGGATCGAGATCGCACCCTCGCCGGGCAACTGGCCGAGGCGGCGCTCGAGATCGCGGGTGAGGAGACGCTCGAGCTCGGGGTTGCTCTCGATCATCGAGTTCGAGCGCACGCCGTAGCGGCGGGCGGCATCGTCGGCGTAGTAGACGTGGGCGGCGACGACGTCGACCGGTCCGGTCGTGCGCAGGATGCGCAAGAGCGCCAGCGCCGGCTCGCAGCTCGCCGAGTCGTCGAGGCCGAGCATCACCTTGAGCGGGCGTTCACCCTTGGCCCAGGCCACGAACGGCGCCGCGTCGCGGACCACCAGCACCGGCACGGTGGCGGCGGAGGCCACGCCGCCGGCGATCCCGCCGAGCTTCATCAGGGTCTTGCCGTGACCCTTGGACGCGACCACCAGCAGCTCGCCGCCCTCGGTCTCGGTGGCGGCGACCAGCGACGGGACGGTGGCGCCGACGATGACCTCGCCGCGCACCTTGATCGGCGCGGAGCCCGCCGCCAGGAGCTCGACGGCGGCGTCGAGCTGCGGACGCACCTCCTCGGCCCGGGCCGCGGTGTCGTCCCCGGCGACCTGGGGATCGATCACGGTGGCCAGCACCACCTCGCGTGAACCGCGTCGTCTGGCGATTGCCAGCGCGACGGCGTGGGCATCCCGGGAGAGCTCGGACAGATCAGTTCCGCAGACGATGGCCATGAAGCGTCCTGTCGATTCCTGTTCGGAATTTTAGTCGATGTAGGCGATGCGACGGATCAGCTCGAGCAGTCGCCGGCGGATCGGCGCTCGCAACCCGACGAAACGTACGCCCATCCCGGGGTCCAGGTTGGCGAGCGCATCGGGGCGGTACGGGTTGACCCACATGACCTCGCCTTCGAGCTCGAGGCTGGCGCCGTCGTCGCCGTCGTCCCCGTCCTCGTCCTCGTCGCGGCGGAAGCGCAGGTTGAGCAGGGTTCCCGGCGGAAGCGGCTCGATGGTGCGGACGAAGATGCCGGTCTCGGAGATGTCCTTGCTCGACGCGAAGAGGTACGTGTCCTGACTCTTGTAGTCGACATCGAGATCGACCAGCACGCGCGTCGCGGTGCGGCGCTCGGCGGCGCGCGCTTCCAGCTCGGCGGTCGTGGTCCGCGACATCTCTCCGCGGTCATAACCCTGGGACTCCCCGTACGCAATGGGGGGATCAACGCCCGAGGACGGCCAGCGCGGTGGCGCCGGCGATCCGCTCGGCTCGGCGAAGCGCTCGGAACTACACCCGCGGGCGGCGGGGCCGGCGCAGGCCGACCGCGACCAGGAGCGCGAGCAGGCCGGCTGCCACGGCGCCCTCGGTGGCGTCGTCGCCGTCGCCGGCGCTGCAGCAGCCGCCACGCGAGCTGGTCAGCTTGACCGAGCCGACCTTGACCCGGTTGTTGCCGTCCTTGAGGCCGTCGGGCGCGGCGGTCACCGTCGCGTTGCGCCAGTTGGGGTTGGTGCCGGTGAAGAAGCCGACCCAGATGTCGTAGTTCTGGGTCGGGAACGAGGCGTTGCCGGCCTCGACCTCGAAGGTGTCGAGCACGTAGTCGCCGACCTTCCAGAAGTTGGTGGCGCACCGGCCGCGGATCGGATCATGGTCGCCCTGGAAGCGCGAGCCGCCGCCGTCGAAGTGGGCGAAGATCTTCCAGCCGCCGCCGACCGGCGCCAGCACCTTGAAGGCCAGGGTCACCGTGAACTTCTCGCCGCGCACCACCTTCTTGGGCACGCGCACGCCGACCAGCTCGATCTGGTTCTCCCACGTGCCCATGGACTTCTCGCCGGCGTTGGCCAGCCAGGCCGGCGCGGTCCGGGTCATGGCGGTGGCGAGCGGGTTCCTGTCGCGCAGCGAGCCCAGCCGGTTGGAGAGCAGCATGAAGCGCGTGTTGGTGTCGTCGAGCACGTGGTACTCGGTGCCCTCGGTGCGGGCCGCGTGCAGCGGGCATAGCTCCGACGCCGGCACCAGCGCGAAGGTGCGCGTGGGCCGGCCCAGGTACTCGAGGAGCTGATCGCGGCCGGCCAGGGTCTCGGTCTTGCCGCCGGCGTAGTAGCGAGGTGCGTTGCCCATCGAGCCCATGATGGCGAGCGGCTCGCCGGTCTTGCGCACGTCGCGATAGACCTGGAACACGTGCTTGGAGGAGAGGTTCTCCGACAGGCCGCGGTGCCAGCCGTGGGTCCAGAACATCCCGGTGAGGGCGGTGATGATCAGGCCGACGACGAGGCCGTAGCCGGCGATCCCGGGAAGGCCGGTCTGCCACATCGGGCCCGGTGGACCGTCGCTGGCGCGGTGGGGTGGCCGCCACAACCAGGCGGCGAAGGTCAGCGGCAGGGCGACGCCGAGACCGACGACCCACAACCACACCTTCATGGGCAGGCCGAGGAAACGGGCGTTGGCCGGGTACTTGATCTGGTCGTTACCGACCATGAGCGACGTCAGTCGCTCGGGGAACGCCGACAGGTCCTTGGCCATCACGATCACGCCCGCGGTGAGCACCAGGCCGATCAGCGCCCAGGTGGTGGCCGACAGCCCGCGTCGATCGGCGTCGTCGGAGGAGAGCGCGTCGCGGCGGCTGAGCACGGCGTCGAGCCACAGGCCGACTCCGACGGCGCAGGCCGGGAAGCCGGGGTAGAGCGCGAAGCCGACCTTGCGGTTGAAGACCGCGGCGCACAGCCACGCCGCCGCCGCCCAGCCCAGCACCACCGCGCCGCCGTGGCGGTTGCGCTCGCCGCAGGCACCGCCGGCCAGCGCGGCCAGGGCGATCGGCACCAGCACCGCCCACGGGAACATGCCGAAGCCGGCCTGCTCGAACAGGCTGTCGTAGGTCTGGCGCAGATCGTCGTCGTTGCGCCACACGCCGCCGAGCGCGCTCGACCAGCAGTCACTGGTGAGGATGCTCTTGCCGAACACCTGGCGGGTGCCGACGGTGAGCGGACCGAGATCGAAGACCTGGTAGACCAGGAAAGCTCCGAGACCGATGGCGGCCAGGCCGGCGACCAGCGCCACCACGCCGGTCGGAATCGCGTCGGGCGCCGGGGGCGGACGATCGGGACGGAGCGGGCGACGATCGATGGAGCCCCACAGCGCGACGAGCCCGGCGATCATGACCGGCACGCCGAACGCGCCGGCGATGGCGATGGCGGCCAGCGGCGGCACCAGGCCGAGCAAGACGCCACCGCCGTAGAAGGCGAGCCAGGCGCCAGCGACGAGCGAGATCAGGGCGGTGGTGAGATCGATGGAGAGCAGCTCGGGGCTGCGCTGCGTGGGCCGCGACAGCGCGGCCATGGCGTAGACCATCAGGGTCGCGCCGACCGCGACCGGCAGATCGCTGGTGAGCTGGCGCGACGACAGCGCCCACAGCGGGAACGAGACCAGCACCAGCCCGGCGAAGAAGCCGGCGCGCGCCGAGCCCAGGCGCCACGCGCAGCCGAACACCGCCATCACGCCGAGCACGCCGAGCAGGGCGAAGGGCAGGCGGGCGCCGCCGTCGGAGTTGGCGAACGTCCCCAGGCCCCAGGCCGCGGTGCGCGGGGTCAGCGTGCGGGCGCCGGTCGGATCGGGGCGCTTGGTGCACGCCGTCGATGGCTGGGCGACCTGGTGGGTCTTGTCGGCGCGGGCCGCGGCCTCGTCGGCGACCGCCATCTCCTGCGGCTCCCACAGGCCAGGCGTGCCCAGGCACGGCATCAGGCACGCCAGCGCCAGGGCGAGGATCCACACCGGCAGCGCGGCAGGATGGCGCACGATCTTGAAGAACGGCGACGACACGTTTCCGCCGGACCGTACGAGCAAAGGGGCCGCCGCCGCAACCGTTAGGGTGGGTTGCCGTGACGGGAATCGCGAGTCGCGATTTGTTGCGGCGTCAGGCTGGCGACCGCACACTCGGGCGGTGGACTGGAAGGCCCGCAAGGCCGAGCTCGATCGTCTTCACCGGCGGGTGCGGATCGCGCGCACGCCCAGCCTCCTGGCCTCGTGGGCCGCGGCCTGGCTGCGGCCGCCGCGGGCGGCCCATGGCGAGCCCATCCCGACGGTCGGCAGCGGCCAGGTCGCGATCACGTTCGGTGGCCACGCCACCGCGCTCGTCAGCTACCGCGGCGCCACCATCGCGTTCGATCCCATGCTGGGCCGCTGGATCGGCGGCGTCCACCGCGCCATCGAGCCGGGGCTCGCGCCCGGCGACCTGGCCGGCGTGACCATCGCGGCGATCAGCCACGCCCACGCCGATCACCTGCACCTGCCGACCCTGGCCATGCTGCCGCGCAGCGCGACGATCGTCGTGCCTCCCGGCGCGGCGGCGCGGGTGTCACCGCTCGGCTTCGCCCGGGTGATCGAGCTGGCCGCTGGCGCGGACGTCGTGCTCGAGGGCGTGCGCATCGCCGCCACCGAGGTCGATCACGGCGACGACGAACTGGCCCGTGGCAACGCCTACGTGATCGCCGGCGACGGGCCCAGCGTGTACATGTGCGGCGACGGCGCCTACGGGCCCGGCTTCGCCGCCGCCGGCCGCGATCACGCACCCGACCTCGCGCTCCTGCCCATCGGTGGCTTCCTGCCGTTCTCGTTCCGGGCCCGCCACATGAGCCCGCTCGACGCGCTCTACGCCTTCGAGGATCTGCGGGCCCGCCTGCTCATCCCGATCCACCACGGCGCGTTCGCGCTGTCGTACGAGCGGCTGGGCGAGCCGGCGCGCTGGCTGCGCGAGCTGGTCGTGGATCGCGAGCTCGACGCCCACGTGCGCGTGCTCGATCCCGGCGAGTCCGAGGTGTTCACGTCGCCGAGGCGGGTGGCGCCGCGCGCCGGTGACGCGGCCTCGGCGGTGGCGGCCGATGGCGGCGGCGCGGTGATCACCGAAGTGACGGCCTTGCGTTCGGGAGGGGGACCGCGCCCTGTGGTCGCGCTCCCCCATCGATCGATCGACCTCGTCGCAGACGCGTCGGTCGATCTGAGTCGACCCGACGTCCGGGGGCCGGTAGACATCCGCTTCGATGACTCCGTGCCGGCGGCCACGTGACCGAGCGTGAGAAGTTGGTGACGCCGGCCCTGGCGCTGGTGTCACTGACGCTCTTCCTCGGCGCGCAGGTGCCCAACGTGTTCGTGCTGTCGCCGCGCTTCCTGTCCGATCGCGGCTATCACGAGGACGAGATCGGCGTGGTCATGGGCGCCTTCAACCTGGCCTCGCTGGCGGTGTCGCCGGCCGTCGGCTGGCTGTGCCTGCGCTTCGGGCACGCGCGGGTGATGGCGGCCGGGTGCGTGATCGCGGCGGCCGGCGCGGTGCGCTTCGCGTTCGCCGACGAGACGGTCGGCTTCGCCACGGGCCGGGCGTTGCAGGGCCTCGGCTTCGCCAACATCCTGGTCGGGGCCGCCGCCTACGTCGCCGAGACCGCGCCTCCGGGTCGGCTGGGCGAGGCGCTGGGGCTGGCTGGCGTTCTGACCCTGGCGGCACAAGCGGTCGGGCCGGTCATCGCCGCGGTGCTGCACGATCTGTCGGGCTGGACCGCGGTGTGGTGGTTCGGCGCCGCCGCCGGGGTCGTCGGCGCCGGCGTGGCCCTCGCGCTGCCGGCGGTGGCGCGCCACGAGCTCGCCGACGACGGGCCGCGCGGGCCAGCGGTGATGACGCTGGCGGCGACGGTGCTGGCCGGCGTCGGTTTCGGCGCGATCTGGACCTTCCTCGCCGATCACGGGCCCCGGGCCGGCGTCGAGCACGTGACCCCGTTCTTCGTCGCCTACGTGATCGCGGCGATCTCGGTGCGGTTGTTCCTGGGCACGCTCTCGGATCGCATCGGGCGCCGGGCGGCCGCGGCGCCGGCCCTGTGCGGGCACGCCGTGATCCTGATCGGGATGGCGCTTCTGGGCGAGACCTGGCACCTGGTCGTCATCGGCCTGGTCTACGGCTTCTGCCACGGCGTCTACTACCCGACGCTGCAGGCCATGGTGGTCGAGCGCAGCGGCGGCCGCCGCAGCCGCGCGGTCGCGGCGGCCACCTTCGCGTTCGGGGCCGGGGTCACCGGCGCCGCCTTCGCGCTCGGGCCGGTCGCGCACCACTTCGGCTATCCGGCGATCTACGCGGTGGCGTCGGGGTGCGGGGCGCTGGCGGCGGTGCTGGTGTGGTCGGAGCGGGAAAATGCTACAAGGCCCGAGGCATGGCCGACCGCGCCCCCGACGTCTCGATCGTGATCCCGGTCTACAACGAGGAGGGGATCCTGCGCGAGGCCGTGACCGAGCTGCGCCGGAGCCTGGCGGTGGTACGCGAGGATCTCGGCGCGCCCGATCTGCAGTTCGAGATCATCCTGGCCGAGAACGGCTCGCGCGACGCCACCGTCGATCTGGCCCGCGGCCTGGCCGACGAGATGTCCGACGTCCGGACGTTCTCGCTGGGCGAGCCCAACTACGGCAAGGCGTTGCGCCAGGGCATCCTGATGGCCCGTGGCGAGCTGGTGATCTGCGACGAGATCGATCTGTGCGACACCGACTTCTACCGGCGTGCGCTGGCGCTCCTGCGCGCCCGCGGATGCGACATGGTGGTGGGCTCGAAGGCCATGCGCGGTGCCAACGATCAGCGCCCGCTCCTGCGCCGCACCGCCACCCGCGTCATCAACGGCATGCTGAGGGTGTCACTCGACTTCCACGGCACCGACACCCACGGCCTCAAGGCGTTCCGCCGGACCACCATCGAGCCGATCGTGCACCAGTGCGTGATCGACAAGGATCTGTTCGCCAGCGAGCTGGTGATCCGCGCCGGCCGCGCCGATCTCTCGATCATCGAGATCCCGGTGCGGCTCGAAGAGAAGCGGCCCCCGGCGATCAACCTGTTCAAGCGCGTGCCGGGCGTGATGCGGGGCCTGGCAAGGCTGACGTGGGTGATCCGCTTCGGCGGCAAGCCGTGAGCCGTTCGTGACCCGCGGCGACGACGCCGGTCCCGCCGAACCGCTGGTCGCGGTCTCGGTCGATCTCGATCCGCTGCCCTGCTACTACCGCATCCACGCCCTCGGCGACGCACCCGCGGAGCTGCGCGACCTCGTGCTCCGCCGCGCCGTGCCGCGGCTGGCCGAGCTGTGCGCCCGCCACGCCGTGCCCGCGACCTGGTTCGTGGTCGGCGAGGATCTCGACGAGCGCGCGGTGGGCGCGACCGCGGCGGCGGCGGCCCACGCGCTGCTCGCCGAGCGCCACGCCGCCGGCGACGAGCTCGGCAACCATTCGCACACCCACCCCTACGATCTGGCCCGCCGCTCGCCGGCCGACGTCGCCCGCGAGATCGGCGGCTGCGACGAGCGGCTGCGCGCGATCACCGGCCGACCCATCGCCGGTTTCCGCGCCCCCGGCTACGACCTGTCGCCGGTGATGCTGGCCGAGCTGGCCCGGCGCGGCTACGTCTACGACTCGTCGATCTATCCGGCGCCCGGCTACTACGCTGCCAAGGCGGCGGTGATGGGGGCGCTGCGCGTGCTGGGGCGAGCGAGCGGCGCGGTCATGACCAACCCGCGGGCCTTGATCGCGCCCACCGATCCATACCGGCCGTCGATGTCGGCACCGTGGCGGCGCGGCCAGGCGCCTGTGGTCGAGCTGCCCATCGCGGTGACGCCGTGGACGCGGCTGCCGGCGATCGGCACGACGCTGATCCTGGCCCCGCCGTGGCTGCGCGAGCGCGGGCTGGCCGCGATGCGGCGGCGCGTGCTGTTCAACCTGGAGCTGCACGGGATCGATCTCATCGATGCCGAGCTCGACGGCATCCCGGGCGAGCTGGTGGCGCGCCAGCCCGACCTGCGGGTGCCGCTCGCGCAGAAGCTGGCCGCGCTCGACGAGGTGCTGGGCGCGCTGGTGGCCGAGCGCCGCGCCGTGACGTTGCACCAGGCGGCGGCGTGGGTGCAGCGAGAGGCGGCGTGAGGGCGGTGAGATTGGTGACGCTGGCCGCGTTGCTCGATCGTGCCGCAGCGGGCTCCGGGTTGTAGACTCGATCGGTGAGCTCGATGCGGATGTGGGTGCTCGGGCTGGCGGCAGCGACGGTCGGGGCGTGCGGCGGCAGCGCGGCACAGCCGGTGCGGGCGCCGCTCGAGAACCTGGCGCCGCCGATCGAGACGGTGGCGCGACCTCGCCTCACCCTCGACGCCGAGCTGGCGATGATGCCGGTCGACACCGAGATGGTGATGGAGCTCGACGTGGCCCGCCTGCGCCGGTCGGTGCTGTGGGAGCGGATGGAGCCCTGGTTGCGCGGGCTGGCCGGGCCGTCGATGGTCGAGGTGGTCCAGATGTGCGGGTTCGATCCCCTGCTCACCGTCGACTCGATCCTGATCGGCGCGCGCGGCCTGGGCGGCTCCGTCGAGGCGACCATGCTGGTGCGCGGCTTCGAGCGGACCGCGGTGATCGCCTGCCTCGAGCGCGCGACCCGCGAGTCGCGGGAGCAGGGCGGCAACCGCAGCGCGCACATGGATGGCGATCTGGTCGAGCTGCTCGAGGGCGACGCCGTGTCGATGGCGATCCGCTTCGTCGACGACCGCACCGTGCTCCTCCTGTCGCGCAACAGCAACTTCGCCGACCGGGCGGCGCTCGATGAGGCCGCTCGCCGGCAGCTCGGGCAGGGCCTCACGTCGTCGCCCGCGTTCCTGGCGGTGATCGGCCGCATCGACACCGGGGCCACGTGCTGGTTCGCGGCCAACGGCACGTCGGCGCCGTTCAAGATGCTACCGATCGCGGTGCGCGCCGTGCGTTCCGAGCTGCACACCAGCGCCGATCCGGCCCGGGCCCTGCTCGGCTCGCTGGTGATGGAACACGACGACGCCACCAGCGCGTCGTCGATGGCGGGCATGGTGCGGATGGCGTTCGACTCGCTGCGCGGCGGTCCTTTCACCGATCTGGCCCAGGCCATGGAGATCTCCGAGGAGGGCACCGACGTCATCGTCGACCTTCGCTTCGATCTCGATCAGCTCCAGCGCATCGCGTCGCTGCTCGGCATGGCCTGGCCCTGAAACGGCGGCGAGCGTTCGCTGATCGCTCGCTAGCGGCGGCCGGTCACGGCGCCGCGGGCGAGCTCGTCGCAGCGCTCGTTCTCGGGGATGCCGGCGTGGCCCTTGACCTTGACGAACTCGAGCCGCGGGAACACGCGCACCCGGTCGCGGATCTCGGCGACCAGCTCCTGGTTGGCCTTGGCCTTCCAGTTGAGCGAGAGCACGCCGATGGCGTAGGTCGAGTCGGTGTAGACCCGGACCGGGCGGCGTGGGTCGGAGACCATGTCGAGGCCGCGCAGGACCGCGGTGAGCTCGGCGATGTTGTTGGTGCCGTGGCCGAGGTATTCGGAGTGCTCGCGGCGATCGGCGCCGTCGATGAAGACCACGCCGACGCCGGCGGGGCCGGGGTTACCGGTGCAGGCGCCGTCGGTCCAGACGTGGATGGTGTCGGCGGACGACGGCGACGGGGACGGAGAGCGGGAGGCGGGGGACGGAGAGCGGGAGGCGGGGGACGGGGAGCGGGAGGCGGGGGACGGGGAGCGGGAGGCAGGGGACGATGAGGCGGGTTTCGGGGAGGCGGCGTCGGACGATGAGAAGTCGGGCTCGACGGCGGCGTTGGCGACCGGCGTGAGGTTGCGGGAGCCGGCGCGGTAGACCTTGGCGCCGGGCTCGCGCTTGTAGATGATGGCGACCCGGCCGCCCTCGTCGAGGACCAGCTGGCCGGCCGGGTCGACCTCCGCCCAGATGGTGGCGTCGCGCAGGAGGTGGCGTTTCCACGGCATCGTCGCGCGCTTTATGCCACAGCGGACCGACAGTGGCGTTGCGGCCCGGGGTGGTCGTGTTACAACCCCGGAGCTTCGGGAGGAATTTCGACGATGCTCAAACTCGCTCGTACCGTGATCGTGCCGCTCGCTCTTCCGTTCTTTTTGGCGACGGCGATGTTCGCCTGTGACAAGGGCAAGGGCAGCGGAGGCGGTGGCGGAGGCGCCACCGGCGCGGCCGGCGCCTCGGCGATCGCGCCGGCCCAAGGCGGTCTCAAGCGCGCCCTCGCGGCGATGCCCAAGGAGACCGAGCTCATCGTCGGGCTCGACTTCTCCCAGCTCCGCAAGAGCGAGGTCTGGAAGAAGTACCAGCCCATGCTGATGGAGAAGATCGGCAAGGACCTGGAAGAGTTCAAGGCCAAGTGTGGCTTCGACCCGATGGAGAAGCTGACCGGCTTCCTGATGGGCGCCCAGATGGAGAACGAGGGCCTCGGCAACGCCACCATCTTCGTGCGCGGCTTCGAGAAGGGGCCGGCGACCGACTGCATCAAGAAGGCAGCCGCCGAGAAGGCAGCCGAGGGCAAGACCGCCACCATCGACGGTGACTACATCGAGCTGATGGACGGCACCGAGGTCAAGTTCCGCGCCATGTTCATCGACGACTCGACCGCCCTCATCATCAAGCAGGGCGAGAGCTTCGGCGACAAGGCGGCGCTCACCGCTGCGGCCGCGGCCAAGGACGGCGATGGCCTCACCAGCTCGGCGGCGTTCGTCAAGCTGCTCGACGAGGTCAAGACCGGCTCGTCGCTGTTCATGGTGATGAACGGCAACGCCAAGGTCATGCAGCAGAGCCCGCTGCCGTTCAAGATCAAGGCGATCTTCGCGTGGGTCAACGTCGGTGGTGGGGTCGACGGCGAGTCGCGCATCCGCATGGAGGACGCCGACGCGGCCAGCGCCATGGTCGGCTTCTACAAGATGGGCGTCGAGGAGGCCAAGAAGACTCCGGCCGGCAAGTTCATCAGCAGCGTGAAGGTGTCCTCGAAGGGCCCCGACGTGGTCGCGACCTTCAAGTTCGACCAGAAGCAGATCGACGAAATGGTCGAGATGGCCAAGTCGTTCTGAATCTGACCGGTCTTGCGTCTGCGCACGTTCCACAGAGTCGGTGCCGTCGTGGTGCTCGTCGCGCTCGCGACGGCCGGCGGCGCCTGCAAGAAGAAGAAGAAGGGGGCGGGGGCGGGGGCGGGAGGTTCGGCAGCGCAGGTCGCGGCGCTCGCCGCCGTGCCCGCCGACGCCACTGTGGTCGTCGGCATCGACGTCGGTCAGCTCGCGCAGGCCCAGGTGGTCGCGCGCGCGGTCGATCAGATGTTGATCCGCGATCCGGATCTCGCGGCGCGGCTGGCGCGGCTGGCCAAGGACTGCGGGGTCGACGTGACCCATCAGGTGAAGTCCGTGCATCTGGCGCTCGGGCCGCGTCCCAGCAAGGGCCCGGCCGCGCCAGCGTCGTTGCTGGTGGCCACCGGCCAGATCGCCGAGGCCGCGCTCACCCAGTGCCTGCAGGCCGGCGTGGGCAGCGGCGGCGCCCAGCTCACCGTGCGCGACGTCGGCGGCCGCTCGATCTACAAGCTGACCGAGGGCACGCGGGTGTTGCACCTGGCCTTCGGGCAGGCCGATACCGTCGTCATCGGCGGCGACGAGGCGTGGGTGCTGGCCGCGGTCGGCGACGGACCCAAGGTCGAGGCCAGCAAGTCGCTGGCACCGCTCCTGGCCACCGTCGATCGCAGCGCCGCGATCTGGGTGGTGGCGACCATGGACGCCGAGCTCGGTCAGGCGCTCACCCGCCTGACCAAGGGCAAGGTCGCCGCCGCGCCCCAGGCGCTGTCGGGCGCGCTCGTGACCAAGAGCGGCCTGGCCGGTTCGATCAGCTTCTTCATGGCCAGCACCGGCGACGCCGATGCGCTGGTGGGGTTCGCGACGGACGAGCTCCAGCTCCTGGCCCTGGCCGCGCAATCGATGGGGCTGGGTCGGGTGGTGGCCAAGGTCAAGGTCGAGCGCAAGGGCGCGGAAGCACAGTTCCGAGTGACCCTCACCGATAGCGAAGTTCGCCAGGTGTTATCGGCAGTTGACAGGGGCCAGGGCAGCGGTCAAATTCCGCACCCCGCAGACGCGGGACCACCTGAAGCCGGCGGCTCTGACGCTGGCACCGCTGATGCCGGCACTGCTGATGCACCTGCCGATTGAACGAGAGCTGGAGACTGTCATGGCGAAGAAGACTGCGGCCGCCGAGCCGACCGACAAGAAGAAGACTGCCGCGAAGAAGCCCGCGGCGACCAAGGCCGACAAGGCCGCTGCCAAGGGCACCGGTCCCCTGGCCAGGATGAAGGCGCTCTACGGCAGCAAGGACAAGCTGGTCGAGAAGCTCGCCGGCATGCTCGCCACCGATGGCGAGGACCAGGGCGCGCTGAAGGATCGCCTGCTCAAGGCGTCCAATCAGCAGCTGCTCAAGCTCGCCGCGGTCGCCGATCAGGTCAAGAAGACCTACGGCAGCCGCGACAAGCTGGTGGAGTCGATGGCCAAGGCACTCAATCGCGCCAAGGATCAGCCCTTCGTCGCCAAGCTGGCGACGTTCTCGCTGCCGCGCCTGGCCGACATCGCGCGCGCGGCCGAGCGTCGCGCCAAGGCCGCGAAGTAAGCGCGGCAGGCGTTCACGCGCTACCTTCGGGTGGTGCGTGTCGTTCCGGTGGCCATCGCTGCGACTGCGGCGGTGGCTTGCGTCGTTTCGGCGTCGGCGTGGGTGGCGTGGGCGCAGGGTGACGACGACGAGGAGGAGACGGGTTTGGGTTCGGCTTCGGGATCCGGGGGAACGGGGTCGGGATCCGGGGGACGGGGGACCGGTTCGGGTTCCGGATCGGGCTCGGGGACGGGATCGGGATCGGGGACGGTCCTCCTGCCGCGGACGGCGACGTTCGCGGTGAGGTGGGCGCAGTCGCCGGCGATCCCGGCGCAGCTCGGGCCGGTGATCCTCGGTGAGCTGGATCAGGTCCGGGGTGGCGCCAAGGCGCCGTCGCTGGTCGGCGACGCGCCGGCGGATCTGCCGCCGGTGGGATGGCCGCTGGCGCTCGAGGGCGGCGTCCGTGGCGCGGGGCCGTTTGGCGTCGGTGACGACTGTCCGTGCACGACGGCGCTGGGTGAGGCCGAGGACGGCAAGCGGGTGTCGGTGCTGTACGCGCTGACGACGTTCGGCGTGCCGGCCGACCCGGGTGAGCTGCGCGTGCTCGAGATCCGGGCCCGCTTCAAGGACGGGCTGGCGGTGTGGCTCAACGGCGTGCCAGTCGCGCGCCGCAACCTGGTCGCGGCCGGCGACACGTTGCGGCTCGCCGAGCGCCTGCACGGCCCGGAGTGGGAGAGTTTCTTCGTGCCAGTCACGCCGGGGATGCTGCGGGCGGGCGACAACGTGCTGGCGGCGACGGTGCATCCGTCAGGCGGTAGCCGGGCGCCGTTCTTCGAGCTCGAGGTGGTCGGGCACCGCCAGACCCGCGTCGTGCGCGGGCCGATGGTGCAGCGACTCGGCGAGACCACGGCCACGATCGTCGTCGAGACCGATCTGCCGGCCGCGGTCGAGCTGGCCTGGGGCCCGACCGCGGCCCTCGGACAGCGCGTCGACGCGGTGGTCGAGAGCGGCGGGCGCCGCCATCGCTTCGAGCTGAGTGGCTTGCCCGCCGACGCGGCGGTGCACTACCAGCTCAGCCTCGACGGCGTGGCCGGCGCCGCGCACTCGTTCTCGACGCCGCCGCGGCCCGGCGAGGTCCTGCGCTTCGCGCTCTACGGCGACGTGCGCGGCGGTCACGCCACCCACGGCAAGGTGGTCGCGGCGATCCAGGCCGAGGCCCCCGATCTGGTGCTCGCGTCGGGTGACCTGGTCCTGCGCGGCAGCGACGAGGCCGACTGGCAGCGCTTCTTCCAGGTCACCCAGCCCATGTTCGCCTCGACCCCGTTCTACTCGTGCGTCGGCAACCACGACGTCGGCAAGGCCGGCGATCTCTCGCGCCGCTTCAGCGACATCTTCGCCTTGCCCGCCGGGCCGCCCGATCGGCCGGCCAGCGGTGGCTGGTACAGCTTCGACGTCGCCGGTGTGCACGTGATCATGCTCGACTCCAACAGCTACGAGGATCCGGCGCAGCGCCGCTGGGTCGAAGAGGATCTGTCAGCGGCGAAGCGGGCCGGCGCCCGGGCCATCTTCGCCGTGACCCACGACGGTCCGTTCGCGCGCGGCCTCCACGGCGGCAACACGATCGCCGCCAAGGAGTACGCTCCGATCCTGGCCCGTCATGGCGTGGCGCTGCTCTTCTCCGGCCACGACCACCTCTACCAGCGCGGCCGCCAGGGCGAGCTCGACTACATCGTGTCCGGCGGCGGCGGCGCGCCGCTGTATCGCGTCTCGTGCGGCGTGAAGGGCCGCCGCGCCTGCAAGTTCGACGACGGCATGCTCCACGTCGCCCGCGAGCACCACTACGTCATGGTCACGGTCTATCCGCGCCACGTCGAGGTCTGCCCCAAGCTCGTCGACGGCACACCGCTGGAGCCGTGCATCACGTACAAGCTCGCCCGACGTTAGCGACGGCGTTTCGGTTTCGGGGTCGGCTTCGGTTTCGGTGTCGGCTTCGGCTTCGGCTTCGGGGTCGGGTTGCGGGCGGCGGGTTTCGGTTTGCGAGTGGCGGGTTTCGGGTTGCGGGTGGCGGGTTTCGGGTTGCGGGCGGCGGGCGGCGGGGCCGGCACCGGCGTGGGCGTCCTCACGAGCAGCGACGTGCGAACGATCGATTCGTCGTCGGGCTCCCAGTTGCTGGTGATGTCGTCCTCGTACGGTGTGCCGGGCCAGTGTTCGGCCAGGATCAGATCGGCGCGGGTCTCGTCGAGCCCGATGATGCGGAACTCGGTGACGAGCACGACCGGTTCGCCGGTGGCGTTGAGGCCCCAGAAACTGCTGTAGGTGCCACCGCCGATGCCGGCGGTGAACACGGACATGGTGCCGCCGGCGATGGGGATCTGGGCGCCGGCGCAGTGCGGCGTGGCAGCGATCGCCGGTCCGATCGCGCGCGCGACGAGGTCGTCCGCCAGGGCCTCGGCCGCCTCGGCGTCGGCGAAACAGGCGAGGTCGCCGCTGACCGAGTAGCCGAAGTACTCGCCGGGCTCGAGCCGCGCCGGATCCTGGCCGTCGGCCAGCGCTGGCTCCCAGGTCGCGACCGGGCCGGCGCGGAAGCGCAGCATCGCCGCGGCCACCCGATACTCCATGAGCGCGTGGATCCACGCCACGCTGATGGTGGCCGCATAACGCCCCGGTGGAACGGGCCGCACCAGCGCGTCATGCCGACCCCTGGTCGGATCTCCCACGACGATGCGGCCGCTCGGCACGTGGACGTGGCCGGCTCCACGCGGCTCCACGAACCCCTCGACGAACCTCCGCCCTGACTCGAACAGAATCTCGAACCCCACCATGACTCGAGCGTACCGTGGCGTCGGCGCGCGGCGGGGTAGTCGGTGGGGTAAGTGGCGCGGCGCTACCGGACCACGAACGAGGCGGTGGCGCTGCCCACGTTGCCGGCGGCGTCGGCGACGCGCAGCGACAGCGTGTGGGTGCCCTTGGCGAGGCCGGCGGGCATATCGATGCGGAGCGACTCCTCCTCGCCGTCGAAGATGCCATCGACGGTGGTGCCGAGCTGCCAGTTGCCGTCGTCGACGGAGAAGGCCATCTCGTTGATGACCGAGAGCTCGTCGACGGCGCGGGCCTCGGCGCGGCCACCCTTGACGGTCAGGCCCTCGATCACGGGGCGGGTGTTGTCGACGACGAACAGGGCGCTGGCCTTCTGCGAGGTGAGCGCCCGGTCGGGCGAGTTGGACAGCGCGTCCGACGAGGTCACCCGCACGCGGTACCAGCCGTCGGGGAAGGTCTCGGTGTTCCATTCGAAGCTGGTGGCGGTCAAGGGCGGCTTGCCGGTCTGCAAGGTCCGCCAGTCGACGTCGCCGTCCTTGCGCACCGCCAGCACGTAGCCGGTGTCGTCGTTGTCGACGTTGTCGACCTTCCACTTGAGGCGCAGCACCGGGCTGCGGGTCTTGCCGCCCGCCTCCTTGAGCGTGGGCTGCTTCTCGACCGAGGCCGGCTCGATGGTGACCTCGTCGACCGAGGTCGCGCTGTTGGCGGGCAGGAAGTACGAGGTCACACGGCGCACGGTGGCGTCATCGGGGAGCGAGACCCGGAACTGCAGGTAGCGGCCGGGCGGGCTGCTGATCGTGCCGCCGCTCTGGCCTCCGCCCATGGCGCTGATCTTGGTGGGCGCCGCCCAGGTGCTCCAGCCCACATCGGGCTTGGCGGTGTTGCCGCTGCGGGTCTCGACGACGAGCTTGCCCGAGCCCTGCCAGAGGAGGCGGCCCCACTTCGACGGGTTCTTGGCGTCGTAGACCTCGCTCACGTACTTGGCGTCCGAGGCCTTGCCGGTGACGCGATAGAGCGCTGCGGCGTCGTCGGTGGTGAAGGCGAGCTGCTTGCCGTCCCACAGGAGCTGGGCCACGGCCCGCTCCTCGACGTCGAACGCGGTGGCCACGGTGTCGTCGGGCTCGACCAGGTAGATGCGGCCCTTGTCGGCGGCGCCGGCGTAGACGTTGCCCTTGGGATCGACGGCGATCGACGTGAAGTAGGTCGAGGTCAGCGCGTGCAGCTGCTCGAGGCGGCCGTCCATCTCGACGCGGAACAGCGCGCCCTTGCCCTTGCGCGCGCCCTTGCGCTCGCCGCTCGACGAGTCGCGCTCGGCGCCCGGCTTGGAGCCGGCGTCGGGGGTCTTGGTCGGGTGGCCCTTGGGCGCGGTCGGCTTGTCGGTGGCCTCGACGTCGGCGGCGCTCTTGCCCACCGGGGTCGATTCGACCAGATCGTTGGCGGCGACGATCACCGAACCACCGCCCTCGGCGATGGCGGCGATCTCGTTGCCGGCGAAGTCGGCCATGGCCCGGGTGTCGCCGCTCTTGGGATCGTGACGGAACACCAGCGCGCGCTCGCTGGTGCCGAACCACACCGCGCCGTCGGAGGTGACGGTCACGGCGGTGACGCGCTTGTCGGTCGACGAGAACACCACCTTGGCCTTGCCACCCTTGTCGATCGACCACAGCTTGCCGTCGGGGCCGGTGCCGGCGTAGAGGGTGCCGTCCTTGCCGGCGGCGAGCGACCACACGGTCTCGGGGGTGTCGTCGTCGCCGGGCTTGGCCTTGCCGCCCAGCTTGACCAGCGCGGTGGCCTTCTTGCCGGCGACGTCGACCTTCCACACCGTGTCCGACGGCATGCCGCCGGCGAAGGCGCCGCTCGAGGTCTCGACCATGGTCACGACCGCGAGCACGCCCGGGATCGAGACCACCTTGCTCGGCTTCTTGCCGTCGTACTGGTAGATGGCGCCGTCGGCGTCGCTGCCGACGAGGATCTTGCCGCTGCCGAGCCGCAGCGCGCTCCACACGCCGTCGCCCTCGAGGGTGTCGGCGCGGTCGGTCAACCAGCCCGGGCGGATCTCGCCGAGCGAGGTGATGAACGCGTCGGTGGCGTCGCCGGAGTCGAACTGCGCGTAGGTCTCGACGGTCCACGTCGAGGTCACCACCGCCTCCGAGGGGAGGGCGCACAGGAGCAGGGCAGCACCGGGGATCAGCGCGGAGGCCAGCGGCGAGCGAAGGCGCGAACGAAGACGATGGATCACGGGATCTCCTTGGGGATCTCGAAACGTTCAGCCAGCGATCCCCGTCTCTTGCACGGACGGTCGAGCGCGTGGGGTAGCAATTGCGTTGGTCACGAGGCGGGGACGACTACTTCTTCAGCGGATCGACGCGCACCAGCATGCCGGTGCCGCCGCCGATCACACGCTTGGCCGTCTGCACCGAGCGCGACAGGGGGCGGAAGGGCAGCGCGCGCTGGGTGCGACTGGCCGGCGCCAGCTTGTCGAGCGCGCTCACCGGGACGTCGCGGACGACCTTGCCCTGCACGGCCACGCCCTCGTCGGGGAGGTACAGCGTCACCGCCCAGACGTTGCCGGGCAGGAGCGACTTGAAGGCGGCGACCAGGCTGGGCAGATCGACCGGCGGCGCCGCATCGAGGCGCGCCGCGTCGCCGGCGCTGATCTCGAGCTGCACCATCGCACCGGCCACCGACCTGGGCACGTCGAAGAAGACGTCCTCGGTCACCTCCTTGCCCTCGGGCGTGTCCATCACCACCACGACCTTGTTGCGGCCCACGTGCAAGGTCGGGCTCGACAAACGGAGGCCGGTGATGTCGCCGTAGTCGGCGGCGAAGGTGAGGTCGATGCGCAGCTCGATGCGTTCGGCCTTGGCCGGCGCCCAGGGGTTGAACGAGAGCGCGCCCAGCGCGCGCAGGCCGCGGGCGCCGCCGATCACCGAGCCGGCGCCGTCGTTGGCGTAGAGGTAGTCGGTGAAGCGCAGGTCGCCCATGCCCTTGATCTTCACGTACGAGTCGATCTTGGCGGTGACGTGGTCGCGATCGGGCAGGTGGTAGTTGATCGCGTTCATCGCCGCGGAGCCGGCCATGGCCGGGGTCAGGAACTTGTCGTCGATGACCTCGACGTGGGTCTCGGCGCGCTCGGGGGGTGACGACCCGTCGGCTGCCTTCGACGTGATGTAGATGTCGACCGGGATCATCGGGCTCTTCAGCTTGGTGTCCGCCATGATCATCGCCTGGCGGTCCTGGACCAGCGAGCCGAGCTCGCGGCGCGGCATGGCGAGCACGAAGGGGAACTGCGCGCTGGCCACCACGCTGGTGACCTCGGCCGACGCGACCGGCGCGTAGATCTCGCCGGCCTGGAACATGGGGTGACCGAAGGCCAGCACCTTGTTGCCGTCGACGTACGACACGGTCCCGGTCGCGGCCGCCGACATGTCGCCGCGGATGAGCTGCACCGAGATCGACGCGCCCATCAGGAACTCGGAGGGGCCGTCGGTGGTCATCTTTCCGCCACCGCCGGCACGCATGGGCGTGACCGGGTAACCGGCGAACAGGCGCTCGATCGCGCCCGCGCCCTCGGCGGTGAAGCCGCCCAGCGCCAGCGGCACCGATGCGGTCATGGTCTCGTCGGTCGTCTTGGCTGGACGCGCCGGCATGGGCAGCTGGAACAGCCACGGCGAGCGCGGGCCGCCGAACAGGTCGTCGATCGAGCCGGTGGGGGTGATCTGCTTCCACTGCGCCAGCGTCGAGGGCGGCGCCAGCGCACCGGGCGCGCTGCGCCGCTTGGTCTCGAGGCCCTCGCGTTTCATGAACTCGATCGGAGTGCAGCCACCCATCGCGATCTTGTTGAAGGCGAAGCCGTAGGAGAAGGCGCAGGCGAGCTTGCCGTCGATGTAGAGCGGGCTACCCGACATGCCGCGCCAGAAGCCGGTGGTGGCCAGCTTGGGGTCGCTCGACTTGACCATGATGATCGGCTGGAACGGGACGAAGTTCTCCTGGACGCCGATGACCTCGAACTCGAATCGGTCCGGGGTGGTCCCCTGAAACGTCGTCATCCCGTACCCGACCTGGCCGCGGCGGACGCTGGACAGGGGGTAGGTCTCGGGTGGCGTCGCGGTGGCCGGAGGCACGAGGAGTGCGGCACAGGCCACGGCCAGACCCAGGACAGATCGCTGCATGTCTGGCAAGAGTAACTCGTCCAGTCTGCACGTGCTTCCCGGCACCGACCGGGAAGCGCAAATCGGTTCGCGGGCGTGGCCCCCAATGGGGCGCTGAATCTGCCGCCCCGCTGGCGCGTCTCACCAGTGAGACAGCTCCTGTCACACTATTGCCAATCTTGTGTGACAGCTGCCGGGAAGGTGTGGCACCCGCCGGCAAACGGTGGCGGATGAGGAAGTTTTGCGGGTGATTCCCGTTGCTTCCCGATCGCGGAGGGAATCGCTCCCGGCCGGCACGACGGGTGCAGAAGGGTCCAGGCACGTCGGGCGCGACAGCGTCGCATCCCAATCTCCCCCGACTCGAAGGACCCCCCCATGAGCAACTACGTCGAGACCTGGAAGAGCATCGCGCACGCCCTTGGCCGTTCGGAGCGGTGGTGCCGTTACATGGCGCAGCGCGACGCCGATCCGCTTCCCGTCTTCAAGGTCGGTGGCATCGTGCGCCTCAACATGCACGACCTCGAGGAATGGCTCGGACATCAGCGCACCCGCACGCTGGCCCGTCCGGTCGCCGAGGCCCTCGGCACGATGGTCGCGGACCGCGGTCCGGCGCCGGCGCTCAAGCTGATCGCTTGATCAGCCGCGGGTCGTCGCGCGCCGCCGGATGGGGGGAGCCTCCGGTGGCGTGCTATAGACCCGCCAAATGTCGTTGCCACTGCACGATCTGCGCGGTCCGATCCGCGCGCTGTTCTCGGACGTCGACGGGACGCTGACCACGAATGGTCGTGTCGAAGCGTCGACCTACGCCGCCCTCGAGCGGCTCGGCGAGGCCGGCATCCCGGTGATCTTCGTCACCGGCCGGCCCGCCGGCTGGGGCCAGGCCTTCATCAGCGTGGCCGGCGCCGCCGCGGTGGTCACCGAGAACGGTGGCGTCACCTGGCTGCGCGACGGCCGCAAGCTGAGCAAGCTGTACGGGGTGCCGGCGTCGAGCCTGCCCGAGTGGCGGCGCCGCATGCTCGAGGCCGTGGGCGAGGTGGCGTCGAAGGTGCCGGGCGCGAGGTTGTCGTCGGACTCGAAGTACCGCGAGGTCGATCTGGCGATCGACTGGAACGAGGAGGCGTCGCTGTCGAAGGAGTCGGCCGACGAGGTCGTCGCCATCGTGCGACGCGCTGGCTTCGCCGCGTCACGCTCGAGCGTGCACGTGAACTTCGGCCCGCCGCACTTCGACAAGCTGTCGGCATGCGTGACCGTGGTCCGGCACGTGCTGGGCGGCGACGGCAACGACCTGGCGCCGTATGTCTTTGTCGGCGACGCGCTGAATGACGCGCCGATGTTCGGGGGATTCCCGAAGTCGGTGGGCGTGGCCAACGTGAAGCAGTGGTGGGACGAGCTCGCGTTCAAGCCGGCCTATCTGACCGAGCGAGCGGAAGGGGCGGGGTTGCGGGAGGTGGCGGAGCATGTGATGCGGGTGAACGCGGCGGGCTGAGCCGCAGCCGCCGCCGCCGCCACCGCCGCCGCAGCCGCTCTCCGTCAACAG
>SXJR01000139.1 GCA_005779305.1 Myxococcales bacterium | reverse complement strand
GTGCGGCGCGCCACGCTGCCGGTGGCGACGCCGCCGTGGAGCGGCAGGCGCACGGCGAAGCGCGCGCCGGCACCGGGGGCGCTGTCGACGATGATGGTGCCGCTGAGCTGCTTGACGATGCCGAGCACCGCCGACAGCCCCAGGCCATGCCCGCTGACCTTGGTGGTGAAGAAGGGATCGAAGATGCGCTCGCGGGTGGCGGCGTCCATGCCGTGACCGTCGTCGATGACCTCCAGCGTCCATGCCGCGGGATCGCTGGTGGCATCGACGTGGGTGCGTACGGTGATGTTGCCGCCGGCCGGCGACAGGGCGTCCGACGCGTTGATCACCAGGTTCATCACCACCTGGCGCAGCTGGGTCGAGTCGGCCTTGATCACGGGTCCGCCACCGCCCAGCTCGAGCGAGAGGCGGCCGTCCTTGCGGATGCTGCGGCGGAGGAGCGCGGTCAGCTCCTGAACGGTGGCGTCGGGATCGACCTTCTCGATGACGAAGCGGCCGCGGCCGGCGTAGGCCAGGAGCTGTCGGGTCAACTCGGCCATCCGCTGCGCCGCTAGCTCGATCTGGTCGAGGGCTTCGCGCGCCGACGGCGTGAGCCCGGGCTCGTCCTTGGCCAGGGTGGCCTCGGCGACCACCGCCATGAGCAGGTTGGTGAAGTCGTGGGCGATGCCGCCGGCGAGGAGCCCGAGACCCTCGAGCTTCTGGGCCGCCACCAGCCGATCGTCGACCACCGTGATCGCCGGCCGATCGAGGCGATCGGTGACGTCGAGCGTGGAGCCGACCATCCGGGTGGGCTTGCCGGCGGCGTCGCGTGTCACCACGGCCCCGCGCACCAGCGACGTGGACCACCGGTTGTCCCAGCGCGGCAGCCGCACCTCGAGCTGGAACCGATCGCGCTTGCCGGCGCGCACCTCGTCCAGCACCGCCAACACACGGGGGCGGTCGTCGGCGTGGATCATCGTCAGCATCACGTCGCCGTCGAGCTGTCCACCCATGCCCGAGATCACGTGGGCGTGGGCGGCGGTCAAGACGCCGGTGCTGGCGTCCCAGACCCAGGTGTCGTCCTGGAACAGCTCGGCCAGGGCACCGAGCTGGGCCCGCTCCTCCACGCTCGTCTTGATCGTGGGTCGTTCGCGCGCCATGTCGACCTCGGTGAGTTTCGCACAGATCCTAGAGCTGCACGCCCTCTAGTTCATCGACGGTCTCGTCGCTCCCGGCGTCGCCGTCGTCACCGCTGGCGCCGTCACCGCCACCACCGTCGTCGTCGACGCCGGCGTCGGCCTCCTCGTCGTTGAAGTAGTACTCGTCGTCAGTCTGCTTGTCGAGGAGGGCTTTTTCGGCGTCGGCGTCGGCCGCGGCCTTGTCGCTGATCTCGCCCAGGTCGGCGCCGGCGTGCGGGCCGGCGCTCTGGCGCTTGCTGTCCCACGGGAACGACTCGTAGAAGGCGACGCCGCGCTTGGCGTTGACCAGGCCCTTGGAGCAGGTCGGCACGAACATGAACACGAACAGCGCCACCGTGGTCAGCGCCAGGCCGGGCAGGATCGCGCGCGACACCTGACCGAACGGCTTCTTGAACAGCGCCGCCGCCACGAACAGGTTGGTCGCCACCGGCGGGGCCAGGTACCCGATCTCCATGTTGACCACGAACACCACGCCGAAGTGGAGCGGGTCGATGCCGTAGGTGGTGACCGCGATCGGCGCCAGGATCGGGGCGAACACCAGGGTCGCGCTCACCGAGTCCATGAGCGCGCCGATGACGATCAGGAACACGTTCACGATGATGAGGAACGCGATCGGACCGATGTTGTTGTCGGTGAGCAGCGAGGTCAGCTTCTGCTCGAGGCCGACCTCGGGGATGAGCTTGTTGATGCCGAAGGTGAACGCGATGATCAGGATCAGCATCCCCATGAGGCGGCCCGCGTTGGCCAGCGCGATCACGACCTTCTTGGGCGTGAGCTCGCGGTGCACGACGGTGGTGACGAACAGGGCGTAGATGAAGGCCACCGCGCCTGCCTTGAAGGGCGGGAACTTGCCGGTGTAGATGCCGGCGACGACGATCACCGGCAGCGCCATCGCCCACACGCCTTCCTTGACCGCCGTGTCGAAGGCGATCGGATCCCACTTCTCACGGGTGCCGTGTTTGAGGCCGACCATGAACGAGTACAGGCACAGGACCAGCGCGACGCCGAGCGCGGGCAGGAACGAGGCGATGAACATGTCCTGGCCCTCGACCTGGGCCTGGCCGGCGGTCGAGACCGCCAGCGCGTAGATCATGAGGATGAGCGAGGGCATCACCAGGCAGCCCAGCGAGCCCGCGGTCATGACCAGGCCGAGCGAGAAGTTCTCGGGGTAGCCGGCCCGCACCATGGCCGGGAACATGATCGAGCCGACGGCGATGAGCGTGACCGGCGAGCTGCCGGTGATGGCGGCGAAGATCATGCACGCCGCCACCGAGGCGATGCCGAGGCCGCCGGGCAGCCAGCCCAGCGCGGCGCGGGCCACGTCGACCAGGCGGCGGGCCATGCCGCCTTCGGTCATGATCGCGCCCGACGCGATGAACAGCGGGATGGCGAGGAACTGGTCCTTGCCCATGAGGGTCTCGAACGGGTTGATGAGCTTGCCGCCCAGGTCACCGAACGAGTGGATGGCGTTGGTGAACTCGATGAACGCCGCGCCGGTGGCGGCGCCCACGATCACGAACAGCGGCGCGCCGATCAACGCGAGGCCGATGAGGACGATGAGGACGATCACGTCGGCAACCTCTCCTCGACCGGCTCCGCGGTGCGGGTCGCCAGCGTCGCGGCCTGGGCCAGGAAGCGCACCGCCATCGCGCCGAACGCGTAGGGCACCACCAGGAACGCCTGCCACAGCTTGAGCCAGTCGGTGTCCTCGATCCCCACGCCGAGGTGCCGCTGGCTGGCCACCAGATCGATCGAGAGCAGGAGCGCCGCCAGGCAGAAGGCCGAGGCCACGCCGTGGCCCAGGGCCTTGACCAGGTGCAGCACCTTGCCGGGCCAGACCTTCTCGCCCATCTCCAGCGACAGGTGCGAGCGCTCGTAGGTCGCCATGGAGGCGCCGAGCAGCGCCACCCAGATCATCATGACCAGGGCCAGCTTCTGGATCATGATCGAGTGGCCCTCGAGCAGCTCGATCGCCAGGAAGACGCCGCCGATCACCACGCCGGTCGCGGCCAGCGCCAGGACCAGCGACATCAGCCACGGCGGCCGCGTCTCACCGTCCTTGACCGCGCGCGTGCGCACGCCCAGCACGCACAGCGCGAAGAGGATCGCGACGTCGGACCACTCGCGGCGGGTGCCGAAGGCCTCGCTGACCACCGAGCCGAAGACCAGGAGCGCCATGGCCAGGAAGACCAGGCCACACAACCAACGCTCACCCTGGTACCAGAGATGGTCGAGGCGGCGGATGACCGGAAAGGTCGGCGTCCAGGCAGGCGCGGGCGGCTCGGGCTCGTTCAACCCACCCATCGTAGCCGAAACCGTGCGCTACTTCTTCTTTGCCTTGGCGCGGTACTCGATAAGGCCGGCCTCGATCAGCTCGACCGTGGCCTTGACGGCGGTCGAACGGCCCTTGACCTTGGCGTTGACACCCGCGGTCATCTTGACGAACTCGGCGCGCTGCGCGTCGCTCAGCGTCGAGATCTGGACCCCGGCCGACTTGATGATCTTGACCAGGGCCGGGTTCATCTTGCGGATGGCGGAGCGGCCGCTGCGGACGATCTTGCGGCCCTCGTCGATGACGATCTTCTGCAGGTCGGGCGGCAGGTCGTCGAACCAGGCCTTGTTGAAGGTGATGACCGCCGGCTGGTAGATGTGGGCCGAGACGGTCATGTGCGTGATCGAGGAGTGCCAGGCGCCGGCCACCATGTAGAGGAGGGCCTGGTCGAAGCCCTGCACCGAGCCGGTCTTGAGCGCGGTGGTGACCTCGGTGGTGGGGATCGCCGACGCCGAGGCCTTGAGGGCCTTCCACATCTCGATGTGCGGGAACGACTCCTGCGAGCGCATCTTCTTGTTCTTGAGATCGCTCGGCTTGGCGATGGGGAAGTTGGCGCCGAAGTGGCGGAAGCCGTTCTCGCTCCACATCACCAGCACCAGGCCCTTGGCCTTGAACGCCTCCTCCATCGGCGCCAGCAAGAACTTGTCGAGGACGTAGTCGGCCTCCTTGGCGTCCTTGAACATGAACGGGATCTCGATCGCCATCAGCTCCTCGACCAGGCTCGCCACCGCGCCGGTCGACGCGCCCACGCCCGAGATCTCGCCGCGGGCGGTCATGCGCACGGTCTCGTTCTCGTCGCCCATGGTGCCGCCGAGGAAGATGCGGACCTTGATCCGCCCTCCCGACGCCGCCTCGACCGCCAGCTTGTACTTCTTGAGCAGGTCGGCCCAGGGCGTCTTGTCGGGCGCCACGGTCGCGATCTTGAGCTCGTACTTCTTCTGGGCCGCCGCCGGCTGGAGGTTGGCGAACCCGACCAGGCCGAAGGCGACGACCGAGGCCACGAGCGCCAGCAGGGAGCGGCGCCGGGGATTGCGGCTAGAGGTGTCTGAGCGGTGCATGGAGGTCTCCTGAGCCTGGAACCTAGTCGTTGGCGCGCGGATCCGTCAACGGGCGTTCGACGTGGCAGCGCGCGGCATATTCGCCAGCAGGCTTGCGGCTGGGCCGGGTTCGGATGAAAATCGTCAGACGTTTCGAGGCCTACGGCCTCCAACCCATGAGGCAAACGTGAAGCTCGAAGCGGTGATGCTCACCGACGTTGGGGTCGTCCGCGACCACAACGAGGATTCGGCGCACGTGGACTCGTTGCAGCGATTCTTCATCGTTGCCGATGGGATGGGCGGCCACGCGGCGGGTGAGGTGGCCAGCGCCATGGCGGTGGAGACCGTCCGCGCCACCCTGGAGAGCGCCACCAGCATCATCGATGGGTTCGCGGCCCGGCCCACCGACAACGCCCGCCGGGCCTTGGTCCAGCTCCTCCAGAGCGCGGTCCTGGCTGCCCACCAGTCGGTCTACCAGCGGGGAAACAAGGAAGCCGACAAGACCGGCATGGGCACGACGCTCGACGTCCTGCTCATCGCCGGCCACGAGGCGTTCGTGGCCCACGTCGGCGACAGCCGCACGTACCTCATCCGCGATGGCAAGGCCGCCCAGCTCACCACCGACCACACCGTGGCCGAGGTGCTGGTCATCGAGGGCAAGCTGACCATCGAGGAGGCCCTGGTCTCGCCGTACCGGACCGTCCTGGTCAACGCCATCGGCGTGGCCGCCGACGTCGGCGTCGAGATGGCGCACCTGCAGCTCCGCAAGGGCGACCGCCTCCTGCTCTGCTCCGACGGACTCCACGACTACTTCCTGGCCGAGCAGGAGATCGCCGACATGATCACCGCCGGCGACGCCCGCGACGGACTCGGCCAGATGGTCGAACTGGCCAAGGAGCGCGGCGGCCACGACAACATCACCGGCGTGGCGATCACCGTCCACGATATGGGTGAGGCCGTGCCGGCGATGGTCGAGGCTGATCAGACCCTGCCGGTCGAGGTTCCCACCAGCCCACCGGGCTGGGACGAAAACGAGCGCACCGAGAACATCTCGCCCAGGGACATCGATCGCTGGGGCAGCGCGCCGGCGATCCCGGGCGCCCGCGTCGACGAGGCCACGCGCGCGACCGCCCCCATGACCGCGGTCCAGGTCGCCGAGGCCGCCGAAGCGATGGATGCGGCGTCGGCGCCGGCCTCGGTGAGCGGCACCGACAGCACCGATCCCGGCCTCAACATCGCAGCGATCGACAAGGAGATCGCGCTGACCAAGCTCGCCGTCAGCCAGGACGCCACCGAACCGGCGCTCGACGCCAGCCTGGTCAAGGCCGCGCTGGCTCGGGCGCGCGCGCTGCACGGCGGCACCGTCGGCGATCCCAAGGTCGACCCCGAGGGGTCGACCGTCCCGTCGGCGTCCGCCCCCGACGCGAGGACGTCGATCGGTCGCGCGTCGACCGAGCCGCCGCCGTTCGACGGGGACGACAAGCGCGACGGCACCGAGGACACCGGGCCCGCCCCGCGGGTCGAGGCCGACAAGGTCGGCTGACGCGCGCGGTCGCACCGACGAACGACCGACTCGACCGAGGAGATGATCATGCGTGCCTGGCTGGTGGTGAGCGCCGTCTTCCTGACCGCCGCCGCGGCAGCGCCGGCCCACGCGGGTGATCCCGAGGTGACCGCGGCCCTGACCGCGTTCATCACTGACCTCGACGCCGGCAAGCCGATCGCGGCAAGGACCGAGCTGTTCATCCCGCCCGACAACGACAACGGCCAGGCACCGCTGGACCCGGCCGCGCTCCCGGCCATGCTCGACAAGCCGAAGATCAAGGTCCTCGCCGCCGTGCTCTCGCCGGGCGGCCTCTCGGGGTGGGCGGCGGCCGAGGTCAGCGCCAGCGTGCCGCGCGGCGGCAAGCTGAAGAAGGAATCGCTGCGGGTGAGCGCCGTGCTCAGCAAGGACGGCGGCGCCTGGAACGTCCGCGCCGCCCACTGGTCGGCGACGGTGAAGAACGAGGTGCCGGACATGTGCGGCGCGCTGACGTTCGAGTGGCTGTTCGAGTCCAGCGTGCCCAAGGCGCTCGAGCCGCCGGTCAAGGCGGTGCTCGAGGCCTTCGACGCCGGCAAGCCGGCGGCGGTGTCCGCGCTGCTCTCCGACGACCCCCGGGCCCTGGCCTTCGGCAGCGCGCCCAAGGAGACCTTCGCCGGCGGCAAGAAGGTCAAGGGAGTGTTCAAGAAGTGGAAGGTCAACCTCCTCTACTGGGACCGCGACGAGCCCAAGCTGCCATCGCGGGCCGGTGCCACCACCGACGGCGCGCTCCTGTGGATGACCGTGGCGACCTCGGTGCCCAAGCTGTGCACGTCGTACCGGACGCTGGTGGTGCTGGCCAAGGAACCGGCCGGCTGGCGCATCGTGCACCAGCACTTCTCCGAGCCGATCGACGTCGAGTAGGCGCTACTCGACCTTCTCGGCCTTGTCGCCTGGGGACCAGTAGACGACCGGAATCCGAGCGTAGGTGAGCGCGCGGGGAGCGTCGCGGGCGTCGCTGAGGTACGTGCCGTCGGCGCGCAGCTCCTTGATGGTCACGCGCTCCCACTCGCCGTGGGCCTCGGCCTCGGTTCCGAAGCCATCGCCGCCGCGCGGCGCGTACACCACCGAGCCGACCTTCACGTTGCTCCTGGTGGCCGGCACCGTGCGATACGCGCCGCGGTGCCGCGACAGGGACACCGGATGGTCCAGCGACGAGATCATCGAGAAGTCGCCGTCGATGAACTTGGCCGGATGGACCTCCACGCCGTACTCGACCAGCCACACCCAGGGACGCAGGCAATGGTCGACGGCCGCCGTGCAGTCGACGTAGCTGGTCTCGTAGGGCCGCGTGTCGTCGGAGGCGAGCGGCTGGCCATCGGGGCCGACCTGTGACCACGGGTCGATCGTCACCGCGGCTCGGGCCACCGGCAGGAAGACCTCGTCCTTGGACGGGCGAAGCCCGTCGCGCGACCGTCCGCCGAGGATCTCGATCGCGCCGCCCTGGCGGAAGGAGAGCACCGCCACTCGGGTCGACGAGAGCAGGCCCGGCTCGGTGTGACCCTTGATGTAGACCTTGTGGGACTTCCAGTCGACGTGGTCGAGCGTGCCGATCAGCCAGCCGGACAGATCGGGATTGGGCAGCGGTCGCTGCTCCTTCGTGATGGCCACGAGCGCCCCTGCCGCCAGCAAGCGCCTGGTCGCCGGAACCGTGCGGTAGTAGACGAGGTCGGGATCGCGGTTGTCGGCGGGGCCGTCGTCGGGCGTGTAGGCCGTGAGGACGCCACCGCCGACGCCCTTCTCGGACGACCTCGACCAGGCCATCCACAGGCACGATCGGACGCAGTGGTCCTCGGCGGCCGTGCACGAGCGCTCGACGCCGGGTTCCTCCCGCATGAACCGGATCGGCTTCGGCGTGGTGCCGTCGACGTGGCTCCACGGATCGGCGATGCCGGAGGGCATGGGACAGATGTCGTCGGCGTGGCCCGACAAGGCACCCTCGATCAACGCCGGTGGTTGATGGCTGTTGCCGGTGTTACGGCCATCGCCGCTGCCGGTGCCGCTGCCGGTGCCGGCGCTGTTGCTGTGGCCGCTGCCGGCGCTGCTGTTGCTGCTCTTTCCGCCGAGGCCGTAGGAGGTTCCGTTCACCTTCACGCCGCAGCCGGCGAGGGCGAGCGAGATCGCGATGCCGACATGGAGGTTGGGCTTGATGGTCATGGCACGGCTCCTCACTTGCAGAACCCGTAGGCCTTGGCCTCGGTGTCGAAGGTCTTCGACTGGTCCTTCACCAGCTTGTTGCCCTTGAAGGTGAGCTTGCGCAGGACCTGGGTGCCGTCGGGGTTCTCGCCCCAGCGGATGAGCACCTTGGCCTTGGCCAGCTTCCTGGGATCGTCGGTCTGCGCGCAGCGCGGCGGCAGGTACCAGATCTTGCCGGCGCCGTCGGGGTCGTACTCGAGCAGCCAGCTCAGCTTGTCGCCGGCGGCGCCGAACTTCGCGTAGCGATCGCGCGCCTTGTGCTTCTTGGCCTCGTCCGCCTCGGCGCTGGCGCCGGCCAGGGCGCTCGCCGTCTTGACCAGGTCCGCGCACCAGGTGCGGAGCTGGGCTCCGGTCAGGTCCTTGTCGACGGCGTGTTTGATCGGGATGTCCATCGCCGCGCCTTTCTGCTCGGCGTCGTCGAGCGCCTTGACGCACGTGCCGCCGGAGGCGACGGCGAAGCCGGCGAAGCGGGTGGTGCCCTCACCCCCGGCGGCGCCGTCGAGGTGATTGGCGTCCGCCACCGCCTCGCGCACAGCCGGGAAGGCCTGGATGAGCGCGTGAACGCCGGCGTAGCGCGCACACCGCTCGGGCGCCTTGCGCAGGAGCCACTGCTTGCCGCCGCGGGCGCGGACGATCTCGGTGGGAGGTGCGCCCAGATCGGCGAGTTGCTCGACGAGCTCGGTGCAGGCCGCCGGCGCCTGACCGAAGCGAGCCCCGGCCTTGATGCCTTCCTCCTCCTCGAAGTAGCTGACGGCGTCGTCGAGCTCGACCAGCTTGCTGATCAGGTCCTTCTTGCGCTGCTCGTCGTCGGCACGAGCCTCGCTCGCGACTCCGACGACACACACGATGGCGGCCAGGGCCGCAGCGATCTTGGGGAACATGACAGGTCCTTCCGGCCGGGGAAGTTGGTTGGAGTCCGGCCTGAGTGCCTGCTGTTCTCGGAAGCGGGTCCTGGCGGTTGCGTGGTTTCGGGAAGGAAATCGTAAGGCGGCGAGACCATGGGGGATTGGGAGACGGGAGACGGGAGACGGGGGCGGGGAGGCGGGGAGGCGGGAAGGCGGGAAGGCGGGGGACGGGATGGCCCGGATCACGATCGTCCCGAGTCGAAGGAGGCCAGCCGCAGAGATCGGGTGCGAACGCACGCGTGGACCGGAGGACACACCGATGCTCGACGCGTATGCAGTCTCCCGATCGTCGATCCGTGCGCTCGCTCCGCTCGTGCGTGTGATCAAGAAGTTCGATCGCGGTCGCGGCTGCGGTTGCGGCTACAGCTCGATCTGGACGCCAAGCTCGACGACCCGGTTGGGCGGCAGCCCGAAGAAGTCAGTCGGCGGGCGGGCGTTCTTGCCCAGGAACGAGAACATCATCTTGCGCCACTTGGCCATGCCCGACTTGCCGGTGGTGATGAGCGTCTGGCGGCCGAGGTAGTACGTGGTCGTCGCCGGCTCGGTGATCAGACCGTCGCGCTCGCAGCGGGCGAGGATGCGCGGCACGTTGGGCGTCTGCATGAAGCCGACACGGGCGAGCACGCGGTAGAAGCCGTGGCCGAGGTCGCGCACCGACAGCGATGCCTCGCTGCCGACCCAGGGCACGCTCTCGGTGTGGATCGACAACAGCACGGTCTGCTTGTGCAGCACCTGGTTGTGCTTCACGTGGTGCAACAGCACGTTGGGGATGCCGCCCGAGTTCGAGGTCATGAACACGGCGGTGCCGCGCACGCGGTGCAGCGACTGGGTCGCGGGATCGTCGAGGAAGAGCTCGTCGGGCAACGTGCCCTGGTCCATCACCTTCGACATCTCGATGCGGCCGCGCCACCACGTGGTCATGGCGATGAAGACCACCGCGCCGAAGCTCAGCGGCAGCCAGCCACCGTGGTGGATCTTGGCCAGCGTCGAGGAGAAGAAGGTGAGGTCGATGGCCAGGAAGGCGACCAGCATGATCACGCTGGGGACCAGCGGCTTCTTCCACAGATCCTTGCGGACCAGGAAGTAGAGGTAGGAGGTGATGGCCATGGTCCCGGTCACCGCCACGCCGTAGGCGCCGGCCAGCGCGGTGCTCGAGCCGAAGCCGAGCACCACCGCCACGCACGCCGCCATCAGCATGTAGTTGACCTCGGGGATGTAGATCTGGCCTTCGGCCTTGGCCGAGGTGTGGATGATGGTGACGCGCGGCGCGTAGCCCAGCTGCACGGCCTGGTTGGTCAGCGAGTAGGCGCCCGAGATCAACGCCTGCGAGGCGATCACGGCGGCCAGGATGGACAGCCCCACCATCGGGTAGAGGAAGGGACCTTCCTTGAAGAGGTGGAAGAACGGGTTGCTCACCGTCTCCGACGGCATGACCAGGAGCAGGGCGCCCTGGCCGAAGTAGTTCAGGAGCAGGCCGGGGAACACGATCGCGTACCAGGCCAGCCGGATCGGCGAGCGGCCGAAGTGG
>SXJR01000138.1 GCA_005779305.1 Myxococcales bacterium | reverse complement strand
GCCACCGCCACCGCCGCCGCCACCGCCGCCGGCGGCGCAGGCGCCGATCGCGTTCTTCTCCAGGTCGACGTTCTCGGTGGTGTCCTTCCCGCCCTCGACCGAGACCTTGCCTTCGTGACGCAGGTAACAGTCAGCCTCGATCTCGAGCTTGTAGTCGCCGGCGTCCAGGCCGCCGATGCGCGCCGTCCCGCCCACCAGGTTGCCGCGGGGCTCGCCGTCGAGATAGACGGTGCCCTTCTCGGCGTTGGCCTTGACCACCAGCGAACCTTGGGTGGAGGCGCCGGTGATCTTGGCGTAGAGCTTCTTGCCCCAGCCGCTGAGCGCGGTGCCCGAGGCCTGATCGAACGGGATGACCTCGGTGGTGCTGCGCTCGGCCGACTTGGTCTCGACGTTGAGCAGCTTGAGCGACACCTGGTAGCCGTTGCCACGCTTCTCGACCTTGCCGAACAGCAGGCGGTCGGCGGCCAGCTCGGCGCCGATCGCGGCCATGCAGGCGTTGGCCTCGCTCTCGCAGCTCGAGAGCAGCTTCATCTCGATGAGATTCTTGTCACTACCCGGGGCCAGGGTGAACGGACCCGTACCGGCGCGGGCCCGCTGTCGCAGGGACTCGGTCAGGGCGTCGGTGAACTGGGCCGCCTTGGCGTCCATGTTGCCGTCGTCGATGACCTCGAGACCGAGAATGGCGATCGACGGCTTGCCCGCGAACGCCGGGCTCGCCACCGCGAGGATGGCGAGACAGGCCAGGATACTCAGGATGCGCTTCATGACTCCCCCGGTTGCGCGGAGTATACACATATAGCACCAAGTGAAGCCGGCTTTCCTCCGCACGCTGTCGGCTCGTATCCTCGGCGGGTTCGCGCTCCTCATCGTGGTCTTCGGCGCCACGATGATCTGGATCGTGGCCTACATGAATGACCTCCGTTCGGAGATCGAGGTCATCCGCACGCGCTACCTCAAGCTGACCATCGCTTCCAAGGACCTGGCCGGGCAGCAACAGATGTTGTTCGCCTACCTCCGGGACGAGATGGAGGGCGAGGCCACGCCCACGATGGTCTCGAGACGGCTGCATCGCCTGCGCAACGCCCGCGGCGAGCTGCTCGAGCGCCTGGCCACCACCCTGGACGGCATGCGCGACCTGCCGCGCGGGCACGGCACGGTGGTGCGCAAGTACCTCGACCGCACCGACGGCATGAAGCGCAGCGTCGAAGCCCTCGAGGAGTCGTACGTCACGCTCCTCGCCACGCCGCCGATCGTGCGTTCGCTCGACGCCGATCCGCCGCGGGCCGATCCCAGCAAGCTGCAGGCTGCGGTCGTGGCCAAGGACCACCTGCTCGACGCCGAATACCGGCTGTTCCAGTCGATGGGTGAGCTCGCCGATCAGCTGCGGGTGCGCACCGAGCGGATCGCCGGAAACCTCGAGTACAACGCGCGCCGACTGCGCTTGTACACCGGGGTCATGGGGCTGGTCGCGGTGCTAGCCGGCCTCCTGGTGACGGCGTGGGTGACGGTGTCGCTGCGGCCCCTCGGACGGCTTCGTAGCGCGTCGCGCCGCATCGCCGCCGGCGAGTACGGCAGCCGCATCGAGGAGCGGGGACCGGCCGAGGTCGCCGACCTGGCCCGCGAGTTCAACGCCATGGGCCGTGCCGTCGAGGAACGCGAACGCGAGCTGGTCCGCTCCGAACGCCTGGCGGCGGTCGGCAAGATGGCCGCGATGATCACCCACGAGGTACGCAACCCGCTGTCGTCGATCGCGCTCAACACCGAGCTGCTCGAGGAGGAGCTGGCGTCCTTCCCGGGCGAGGCCAAGGAGATCTGTCGAGCCATCACCCGGGAGGTCGATCGCCTGACCGCGATCACCGAGGAGTATCTGTCGTTCGCGCGCCTGCCCAAGCCGCGGCTGGCCCCGGCCTCGTTGCCCGCGCTGGTCGACGATCTGGCCCGCTTCGTGCGCGAGGACCTGGCCTCGCGGAAGGTCGAGCTGCTGGTCGAGCACGCCGCCGAGCTGCCGCTGGCGATGTGCGACGAGGGCCAGATCCGCCAGGCATTGCTCAACCTGGTGCGCAACGCCGCCGAGGCGGTGGCCGGAGGTGGCGGCGGGCACGTCTGGGTCAGGACCACGACCACCGGCGACCGGGTGGCGGTGGAGGTCGCCGACGACGGCCCCGGCATCGCCCCCGAGCTGCGCGAACGCCTGTTCGACCCCTTCGTCTCGACCAAGGACGGCGGCACCGGCCTCGGGCTGGCCCTGACCCACCAGATCTTGAAGGATCACGGCGGCGCCATCCAGGTCACCTCGAAGCCCGGCGAAGGCGCCACCTTCTCCATCGAGCTGCCCCCGGCGCCCCGGGGCTGACACGAGAGTTGCGCCCGCGGACGGGGCGGGGGACAATTTTTTCGAGGGATCTCGAAGTGTCCACCGATCCGGAGCCGCACGAGAAGCGGCGGCACCATCGCACCGGCGTGACGCTGCTCGTCGAGTACGAGGGCGCCGACGAGCTGCTGACCGACTACACCGACAACCTCTCGACCGGCGGCACCTTCGTGGCCACCGCGCGCGAGCTGCCGATCGGGACCGCGATCCGGCTGGCGCTGTCGTTCCCGGGCCTGCTCGAGCCGGTTGGCATCGACGGCGTGGTGCGCTGGGTGCGCGACGGCGAGGAGTCCGGCGTCGGCATCGAGTTCCTCGAGGGCGAGGGCCGCACCCGGCTGGCCGAGGTCATCGAACGCGTGCGCTCGCGTGACCCGCGCACCGTATCGAAGCTGGTGCGCGTGCTGGTCGTCGAGGACAACCCGCACGTGGCGTCGTTCCTCGGCGACGGCTTGACCGGTTCGAGCAAGCGCAACGGCGACGTGGCCTTCGTCGTCCAGCACGCCGCCAACGGCAAGGACGCGCTAGCGCTCCTGCGCAGCGAGCCGTTCGACGCCCTCATCATCGACGTCTATCTGCCGGTCATCGATGGCGCCCACGTGATCGAGAAGGTCCGCGGTGTGCTCGGCCTCAAGATGCCGATCATCGCGGTCTCGGCTGGCGGCCCCAGCGCCCGCGAGGTCGCCCTGGCCGCCGGCGCCGACATCTTCCTCGACAAGCCCATGCGGCTCCGCCAGATCGTCGAGACCATGCGCCAGCTCATGAAGCTCGACCCAGCGTGATGTCGAATTGATGCTGGCCGGGTCCGGATCTGGACTAGATTGCGCGCGATGAGGTCCTTGCGCTGGCCCCTGGGCTTGCTGCTGGTGAGCGCCGCCTGTGGTGGCACGCCCGGCGGCGGAGACGATGACGACACCGCCGCTGATTCGAGCGGCGCCGGCGACGGCTCGACCAGCGGCGATGCCGCCGGACCCCGCACCGTCCGCTTCGTTGCCATGGGCGACACCGGCGAGGGCAACACCACCCAGGCCGAGGTCGCAGCGGCGATCAAGACCGTGTGCGACGCCGCCGGTGGGTGCGACTTCGTGCTCCTGCTCGGCGACAACATCTACGACGATGGCGTCACCGGCGTCGACGACATCCAGTGGCAGACCAAGTTCGAGATCCCATACCAGAACCTCGACATGCCGTTCTACGCGGTGCTCGGCAACCACGACTACGGCGGCCAGATCCTCACCTTCGACGTCGGCGGACTCGGCAACGAGTGGAACAAGGGCCCGCTCGAGGTCATGTACACCGAGGTGTCGAGCAAGTGGGAGATGCCAGCGACGCACTACACGATCAAGGTCGGCAACGTTGGCATCATCGCCCTCGATACCAACTCGATCCTGTGGAGCAACACCCAGCACGGCGATCAGCGCGCGTGGTACCCGACCGCACTCATGGAGATCGACGGCGCCGACTGGAAGTTCGTGGCCGGCCATCACCCCTACCGGTCGAACGGCACCCACGGCAACGCCGGTGACTACGACGCGCCCGAGATCGCCGGCATCCCCATCCCCAACCCGCTGCCCATCCAGGGTGGCGACGACATCAAGGATTGGTTCGAGGACGTGGTGTGCGGCACCGTCGACATCTCGCTGTCCGGCCACGATCACGAGCGGCAATGGCTCAACGAGCCGACCGCGCTGTGCGGCACCGAGCTGATCGTGAGCGGCGCCGGCGCCAAGCTCACCGACCTCCAGGATCGCGGCAACGCGTACCACTGGCAGGACGACCAGGAGGAAGGCTTCTTCATCTTCGAGATCACCGGCAAGCGCCTGGTCGGCCGCGCCTACGGCAAGGATGCGGTCATGGACTTCGAGCGCACGCTGACCAAGCCGTAGCGGGATCTGGAACCGAACCCGACTCCGAGACCGAAGCCCCGGGGCAATCAGGCCAGCTTGGCGATGAGCCCGTGAAGCACGCCGCCGAGCCGATCGGCGAGCCGCAGCGCCGGCGCCAGCTCGGCGGCCGGCAGGTAGCCCCAGGCGGCCGTGACGGCGAGCGCCGCCTTGGCCTCGCGGGCCTCGCCGGCGGCGATGCGCAGGACGCGCACGACGCGCTGGATCATCATGTCGAACGCCTGGCAGACGATCACCGCAATGCCCAGATCATCGCCCAGGCCATTGCGGATACGCCGGGCTTGCACCTGGAGCCGCCTGAGGTGGACACGAACCTCGTCTGGT
>SXJR01000137.1 GCA_005779305.1 Myxococcales bacterium | reverse complement strand
GGCGCCGCCCGACGGCGAGCCCCCGCCGCTCGTCGATCGGCCCGCGCCGCGGTCGAAGACCGTCGCTTACGCCACCCTGGCCAGCGGCGCGGCGCTCGTCGCCGGCGGCGGCGTGCTGCACTACCTCGGCCGGGACGCTCGCGCCGACCTCGAGGGCCTCCCCGCGGGCGACGAGTACGACCGCAAGGTGGACCGGTGGCACGCCTACCAGCGTGGGACGATCGGGCTCTACGCGGCCGGCGCGATCACCACCGGCGTCGGTGTATGGCTCTACCTGCGCACCCGCACGCCCGCGCCCCTCGCGGTCACCCCCACGCCGGAGGGCCGCGGCGCGATGGTCTGGCTGCTGTCGACCTCGCGCTGATGCGTTGACCATGAGCGGTTCCAAGCCCACGCCCGATCCCGATCCCGCCGCCCAGGAGTGGTACTGCGCGACGTGCGATCGCTCGTACGGCGAGGGCACCCAGTTCTGTCCCGACGACGGCACCCGCCTGGTGCTGCTCAACGAGGGCGATCCGCTGATCGGTCGATCGATCGACGACCGCTTCACCATCCGCGAACGCCTCGGCCGCGGCGGCATGGGCGTGGTGTATCGGGCGTGGCAGGCGTCGGTAGGACGCGAGGTCGCGATCAAGGTGATCCGGCCGCGGCCCGGTCACGACGCGGCCACCACCAAGCGCTTCCTGCGCGAGGCCAAGCTGGCCAGCCAGCTCTCGCAGCCGTCGACGGTGGGCGTGATCGACTTCGGCCAGGGTGAGGACAACATCCTCTACCTGGTGATGGAGCTCGTGCGCGGCCGCACTCTCGCCGACGTGCTGCGCGATCACGGCCGCATGAGCCCCGAGCGTACCGTGCGCATCGGCGCCCAGATCTGCGATGCGCTCGAGGCCGCCCACCGCCTCGGCATCGTGCACCGCGACCTCTAGCCGGCCAACGTCATGATCCTCGACGATCCGCCCGGCCGCGATCTGATCAAGGTCCTCGACTTCGGGCTGGCCAAGGTCATGGACGCCGACGAGTCAACGGTGACGCAGTCGGGCCGCCTGGTCGGCACCCCGTCGCACCTGCCGCCCGAGGTGGCGATGGGCGCGGCCGCGACCCAGCGCAGCGACCTCTACGCCGTGGGCGTGATGCTGTTCGAGATGCTCGACGGGCGAACCCCGTTCTCGGCCGACAACATCAACATGATGGTGGCGCTGCACGCCTACCAGCCGGCGCCCGAGCTCGGCCCGCACGTGCCGAAGGTCCTGGCCCAGCTCGTGGCCCGAACGCTGTCCAAGAAGCCCGAGGCGCGGCCGGCCAACGCCGCCGAGCTGCGCGTGCTGCTCGAGGCGGCGCTCAAGGGCGAGGTGCCGTCGGGCAGCGGTCCCATGGAGCTGACCGGCGACTCCGACGAGCAAAAGCGCCAGCCGCTCAGCCGGACCATGGGCGATCGCTCGCCGGCGGCGCTGGCCGAGACGCTGCGCAAACCCAAGACCCGCCCACCGTTGCACGGCGAGGTGGCCGGCGCGGCCTCGACGGCGGACGCGGCAGCGAGCGGCAGCTCGGTCGCGCCGCTGAGCACGTCGGAGGCGACCCGGCTGGTGCGGCGGCGGGTGCGGTGGCCACTGCTCCTGCTGGTGTTCGCGGTGCTGGGCGCGATCACCGCGGTTGTCGTCACGCAGGTCGGCGGGAACGCCTCCGGCGGGGCCTCCGGCGGGGCCTCCGGCGGGGCCTCAGGCATCGGGCCTGAGGCATCGGACAGAGCTGTCGTCGATGCCGGCGTTGTGGAGCCGGCGGTGGCGGCGGATGCGGCGTCCGTGGATGCGACGCCGGTGGATGCCGGCGCGGTGATTCCGATCGACGCCGGCAAGCGGCACAGCGATGATCATCGACGGCGTGTGGACGCCGGCCGAGCGAGCACGCCGCCGCCACCGCCGCCGCCACCGCGCGTCGATGCGGGCTCCCATCCCTGGGATGGCTGAGTTCTGGCCGAGGCCCGAGGCCCGAGGCCCCGCCGGAGGCGACTTCAGTTGAAGCGCGTGCCGGCGATGTCGCGGATGGCGTCGGCGAGCTGACCCGGGACTTCTTCCTGGAGGAAGTGACCGGCGTCGGTGCGGGTGACGCGGGCGTCGGGGCGCAGGCGCTCGAGGTGGGAGATGACAGTGCCGAGGATCGGATCGCGTGTCCCCCACACCAGGGAGACCGGCGCGTCGAGCGTGGTGAAGACCTCCTGGCAGCGCTCGAGGGCCGGGATCGATGGGTGCGCCATCGAGTCGGGCACCATGCGAGCGAGCGCCAGCGGGCCGGTGCGATCGCGGACGTGGCGGAGCGGCCACATGTACGCGAGCGCGGTGCGGCCGAGGATGCTGGTCTTGTCGCCCTGCACCATCGTCATGATGTTCTGCGGGAAGCCGGCGACGCGGAACATCACGTCGCTGACCAGCGGCAACCGCGCGAAGCGGTGGAACGCCGTCGCCTTGAACCCGGGGCGCGGCGGTCCGACGACGGTGTTGCCGAGCACCAGGCCACGCACGCGGCTCATGCGGTCGGCCGCGGCCAGAAGCGCGATGGGGCCGCCCCAATCCTGCGCCACCAGGGTGACGTCGCCGGGCGCGATCTGATCGAGCAGTCGTCCGAACCAGGCGCCGTGGGCGGCGAGCGAGTGGGCCTCGGCGTCGTGGGGCTTGTCGGAGAGGCCGAGGCCGACCAGATCGGGCACGACCAGGCGTAGCCCTTCGTCGCCGAGCGCGGCCACCACCTTGCGCCACAGGAAGCCCCACGACGGATTGCCATGGAGGAGCACCACCGTCGGCCCCGTGCCCCACTCGGCCACGTGCATGCGTACGCCGCCGACGTCGACCATCGAGCGGCGCATTCCGTCGGGGAACATGGCTTCCAACCACGCGGGCATCGCGGGCACCGACATCAGGGGACGCAGAATAACCCTTGCCCTTGCCCTTGCCCTTCTACTTTCTGTCGCTCCTCCGCTACCTTCTCCCCAGCGTGCATCGCACCTGGCTCGCCGCCGGTCTCCTGTTCGCGTCCGGCGCCTGCGGCTTGATCTACGAGGTCGCGTGGGCGCGCCAGCTCGGCCCCTTGCTCGGCCACACCGCCGACGCCGCCGCGGTCGTGGTCGCCGGCTACTTCGCCGGCCTCGCCATCGGCGGCATCCTCGGCGCCCGCCTGGCCGCGCGCCTGAGCCGCCCGCTGCTCGGTTACGCCGTCGCCGAGGTGATCGCCGCCGCCTGGGCCTTCGCGCTCGTGCCCGTCCTCGACATCACCGGCGCCGACTCACTCGCCCAGGCGTTGCACGGCTCGTCGCCCCTCACCAAGACCCTGGTCCGTGCCGCCGTGGCCTTCACGTCGCTGCTGCCCGCCACCATCGCGCTCGGCGCGACCATCCCGCTGGTCGCCGCCCATGTCCGCACCCTGCGCGGCGCCGCATGGGCCTACGCCGCCAACCTCGCCGGCGCCGTGTTCGGGACCGCCGCCGCGACATTCTTCATGCTGAGCGCGTTCGGCGTGGCGCTGACCGCGTACGTCGCCGCCATGGTCGCGATCGCGACCGCAGTCGCAGCCGCAGCCGCAGCCGCGACTGCATCCGCGGGCCCACCCGTTCGTCCTGAGCCGGGCGACCCCAACGGGAACCAGGCTCGAAGGACGCACTCCGCAACACTGCTCGCCGCCATCTCCGGCCTCGGCGCGGCCGCGGCCCAGATCCTCTACACCCGCGCCCTCGCGCTCACGTTCCACAACAGCACGTACACCTTCGGCGCCGTCGTCACCGCCTTCCTCGTCGCGCTCGCCGTTGGCGCCGCCCTCGCCGCGCGGACCCGGGCCACCGCCCGCGATGCTCAGCGCCTCGCCGGTCACGCCGCGCTCGCCGCCGCCTTCCTCTTGCCCGCCGGCGTCATCACGCTCTGGGCCACCACCCGCGGCCTCGAGTACTTCACCGCCTTCGGCGCGTTCGCCGGGTACGTGGTCTCGGCGATCGGGCTGGCCCTGCTCGTGGTCGGCCCGGCGGTGACGGCGATGGCGCTGCTCCTGCCGCTGTCGTGGCGACTCGGCGGCGATGACCTGCACACCGGCGAGACCATCGGCCGGCTGACTGCGCTCAACAACCTCGCCGGCGCCATCGGCTCGTTGGCCACCGCGCTCCTCGTCGTCCCGGCGCTCGGCCTGTGGACCACGTTCGCGGCTGTGACCGCGCTCTACGCGATCACCGGCGCGGTCCTGACCTGGCGCGGCGGCGGCCGGCGCGCCATCATCGCGGCGGCCGTCGTCGCCGCCGCCATCGTCGCCGTCATCGCACGACCGGTGCCCGGCGTCCGCCGCGGCGAACGGGTGCTCGCACGCTGGGAGACCCGCTACGGCTGGCTCGACGTACTCGAGAACGGCCGCGGCGAACGCCGCCTGCGGCAGAACATTCACGACGGGCTCGCCGCATCCGACAGCGACCTGCGGCAGCGCCGCATGGGTCAGCTCCCGCTGCTGCTCCACCCGGCGCCGCGGCGCGCACTGTTCCTCGGCCTGGCCACCGGCATCACCGCGGGCGGCGCGCTCGCCGATCCGCGGGTCGAGCACCTCGACGTGGTCGAGCTCGTGCCCGAGGTTGTCGAGGCCGCGCGCTGGTTCGACACCTGGAACGGCGGCGTTCTCACCGATCCGCGCGCGCACGTGCACGTCGCCGATGCCCGCTTCTGGCTGCGCGGCGCCGACGCGAGGTGGGACGTGATCGTCACCGACCTGCTCAAGCCGTGGGAGAGCCAGACTGGCTACCTGTACTCGCTCGAGCACTACCGCGCCGTCGCCCCTCGCCTCGCGCCCGGAGGCGTCTACGTGCAATGGCTGGCGCTGTGGCAAGTGGCGCAGGCCGACGTGGCCCTGATCGCCGACACCACGCGCGCGGTGTTCCCATCGGTGATCCTGGTCCGCGGCGACACATCGCGCCGCTGGGGGCTGTGCGCGATCGTCGCCTCCGACCGCCCGATCTCCATCGACGGCACGGCGCTCGAGAGGGCGGCGGCGGCCTTCGCGCCGTCGTCGCGCCACCCCGATCCGTTGCTGGCGTCACCGCGCCGTCTGATCGAGCTCTACGTCGGCGACTGGCCATGGCGTCCAGGCGCGACGCTCAACCGTGACGACTCGCTGCGCCTCGAGCTCGACGCGCCCAAGCGCGATCGCCGCCGCGTCGCTCTCGCCGGCGATCGGTTGGTGCGGGTGTACCGCGAGGTGTGGGCTGGCCTGGCCCGGCGCGAGCTCGGCTACACGGCGCCACCTGGAGCGCCGCCCTGGGATCCCGAAGTCGGATTGCGCCTGCAGATGGGTGCCGCCGGTGAGGACGGCACCCCACCCGATTGATCGCCCCGCTCGCCCGGTGCGAGCTACGAGCGTTCGGGGCTACCAGCCTTCGTTGCCGTCGTTGCCGCGGCGTCCCTTTTTCCCGCGCCCGCCGCCCTCTTCCTCGCGGCCGCGATCCTTGTCGCGATCGCGCCGGCCCGCGCCACGACGGGTGTCGCCGCCAGGCGCTGCACCGGGAGGTGGCGGGCCACCGGCGGGAGGACCACCGCCGTAGCCTCCACCGCCACGGGGAGGACCACCGCCGTAGCCACCGCCGCCGGCGGGAGGACCACCGCCATAGCCGCCGCCAGCGGGAGGACCGCCGCCGTAGCCGCCGCCGGCGCGGGGAGGACCGCCGTAGCCGCCGCCGGCGGGAGGACCGCCGCCGTAGCCGCCGCCGGGAGGACGCGGGCTGTACGGACGCGGGGGACCGCCGGGACCACGGGCCTCGCGCTCGCGAGCCTCGTTGATCCGGAGGTTGCGGCCGTCGAGCTCGGCGCCGTCCAGCTCCTTCAGCGCTTCCTGCGCGAACTCGGACGTCGTCATCTCGACGAACGCGAAGCCGCGTGAACGACCGGTCTCGCGGTCCATGATGATGGACACGCTCGCCACTTCGCGGCCGTTACTGCCGAACAGTTGTCGGAGCGATTCTTCGTTCGTGTTGTAGTTCAGATTGCCCACGTAGAGCTTCGTACCCATCGACGTCTCCGTCTCCTGCGCAGCGTGCCCTGAATCAGTGTTGGTGGTTTGAAGTGTCGGCTTCGACGAGAGGGGGGAACGAAGCCGGTGCAAGTCGACTCTATCACAGGGCCCAAGCCAGCCGTTCCACGACAGTCGTGTCGCGGGGAGCGGTCCTGACGCGAGGAGGTGCACCCCAACCCCGCGTAGACCCTCGGTGACACCTGGCATCCGGGTTGCCATGGCAGGGGAGATGGCTCTGGTCGCCTGCCCCCTCTGCGCCGGTCTCGTCCCCACCGGCCGGTCCCGCTGCGTCCACTGCGACGCCCCCCTCACCGGCCGCTGGAGCCTGGTCCGCCGCGTGTTGTCGGTCGCGATGACCGGCGCTGCCACCATCACCCTCATGGCCTGTTACGGCGGCCCGTCGGTCTACGACGACTGCATCGATCGCGACGGCGACGGCTGGTACCCGGGCTGCTACGACGAGCCCTGCGATCCGGCCCAGGATCCCTATTGCGACTGCGACGACGGCGACCGCAACGTCCATCCCGGCGCGCCCGATCCGCTGGGCGACCGCGTCGACACCGACTGCTCGGGTGACGACGGGCCCGCGAAGTGCGGCGACGGCCCTTGCCCCGACGCTGCCTACTGGCCCGACGCGGTCCCGCCGGACGCCGAGCCTGACGCGCCCCTGGACGCGCGGCCGCCCGACGCCGCGCCACGTCCCGACGCCGCGCCATCCCCCGACGCCTAGCGACGCCTGGCGACGCACTGCGCACACCACAGTGATAGTCTGAGGCGGGACCAGATGCCGCCGCTGCCTTACCCGCACCGGATCGCGTTCCTGGCCCCGGTGCTGTCGCTGCCAGACGACCCGGCGATGACGTTGCCCGACGACGCCGCGCCGCCGCTGTCGTACGCCAAGCTCCTGGGCGCGATCGTCGCCGATCAGTTCGCGCGCCATCCCATGGTCTCGGTGCTCGACTTCGACGATCAGGTGCTGGCCGACGCCGGCGATCGGCTGCTCGACGCCAACCACCCCGAGGCCGACGCGACCATCGACGCGCTGTTCCGCGCCGCGCGCCGCGACGAGGTGCTGTGGTTCCAGCTCGACCTCACCGACGCCCGGCCGGTGACGCTGGTCTCGCGCCGGCCCCGGGTCGCCGACGAGAGCTGGACCGCCGACGATGGCACGCTCGACGAGCGCATGGGCGCGTGCCTGCAGTCGTGGCTGGCGGCGCGACGGCTGCCGCCGGCCTCGCCGCTGCCGGCCTTCGACGAACCCGACCTGCGCCTGGCCGCGGCCCGCCTCGACCGCGCGGTCTCGGCGTCGACGCCCACCGACGAGTCGCCCGATCCGGTCATCCCCGACGCGCTGCTCGAGCCACCGTCGCGCCTGGCGGTCGCGTTCCTGCGTGCGCTCCACAACCTGGTCCGCAACGATCCGCGTCCGCTCGACGAGCGCCTGCTCGCGATCGAGCCCGACCACCCGGCGGCGCGACGCAACCACCTTCTGGCCACGCTCGGTCAGCCCGGTAGCTCGCGCCGCGATCTGCTCGCCATCACCGACGGCGCGCCCATGTTCGGCAAGCCCCACCTCGCCATTCACGGCGACGAGCTCGATCACGGCGAGGAGAACCTGGCGCTGCGCCACCAGGGCATCGCGGCCCAGCTCCTGCCGTCGAACCCGCGCGCCTGCTGCAACTACGGCTCGCAGCTCAAGGAGGCTGGCCGGCCCGAGGAGGCGTCGCGCTGGTTCGATCGCGCGCTCGCCGCCCGCCCCGGTCACCACGCTGCCGAGCTCGATGTCATCCGCGCCCTGCGCGAGTGCCAGCGCCCGGGCGCGACCTACGCCGAGACCGTGCGTCGCTCGAGCGCGCTCCTGGCGGCGTGGAAGAGCGGCGGCGTGGCGCCCGGCGAATGGGCGGTGAAGTACCACGCCGGCATGCTCATCGCCGCCGCGCTGGTCGACGTCGGCCGCCTCGACGACGCCATCGGCATCGGCACCGACACCATGGCCGACTACCTCGATCCCGAGGGCGGCGACAGCTTTCGCTGGGCCAACGAGCGCCTGCGCGAGTGGAGCCACGACGCCGACCTCTTCGCCCGCGCCTACGCGTGGGAGGGCTACCACCGCGGCGATCTGGGGCGGGTGCTCAAGGGGCTCGGATACGCGCGCCTGGCGTCGCCCGAGGACGCCCGCCAGCTCGTCGACGCACTGATCGCGCTCGGCCGCGAGGACGAGGCGTTGCTGGCCTTCCATCACGCCTCGGGCGTCGATCGGGTGGGCGTGCTCGGCTTCGGCAAGACCCGTATCGCCGGCGCGATGACGCTGGTGCTGAGCGGCGACCTCGACGGCGCGCTGGCCCAGATGCAGACCGCGCAGGTGCGGCGTAGCCAGTACCGCCTCGAGGCGGCGATCAACCGGCTCTTGCGGCTGGCGGCGATCCATCCCGCCGACGCATGGTCGGCGGCGGTGATGCGGCTGCACGGGCGCGGCGCGACCACGCTGGCCCGATGGGCGGCGCGCGACCTCGCCGACTTCGTGCCGGGCATGGGCGGGACCGCGGCCGGCGCGCTGCTCGGCAGCGAGCGCACGCTCGGCACGATCGATCCCGACGCCGTCAAGGCCTTCGCCGGCGCGCTGGCGCTGCCGCCCGACATCGTCGCCCGCATCGACAGCCGTCTGGCCCGGCCGATCGAGAGCACGCTGGCCACCGGCGATCGCCTGGTGTCGAAGTGGTTCACCTGCGTGCCACCGCCGGCGCGCGACGCCGCGTTGCACGCGTCGGCGGCGGTCTACGCCCTGGGCGTGGCGCTCACCCAGTACCTGGCGCTGGCCGGCGGCGCCAGCGTGCTGGCCGGCGCCTACCGCCAGATCGCCACCGAGGCGCTGCACCTGTGCCTGCGCGCCCGCAAGGACGTGCGCGACGGCGCCGCCCGCGGGCTGCTTGGCCTCCTCGACACCGGCGCCGCGCCCGACGAGGTGCTCGAGCGCTGGCTGCTGCGCATCGAGCGCGCGCTCGAGCTCGAGGCCAGGCTCGGATCGTTCCTGCCTCACGTGATCGGCGATCTGCCGCGGGTGCGAACGCTCCTGCGCGGTGACGAACGCATCGCGTGGGAACTGCGCCTGGCCCACGACCTGCGTGCCGATCCCAGCCAGCGCGAGCCGGCCGAGCGCCTGTTCGCGCGCGTGGCCGTCGCCGCCGACGACTGGGCCACGTTCCGGACCTGGTCCGACGTTGCCGCGGCAGCGCTGCCGCCGGCCGCGGCCCTCGACGTCCACTGGATCTGCGCGCGCGCCAACCCCGGCACCAACGCCGTGGCCTGGGTCAACGCGGCCCGCGCCCTGTTCGCGCTCGGTCGCGGCAACGAGGCCGTCGACGTGCTCTCGGTCGCCTACGCCAACACCGGTGACGACTGGCGCGCCGGGTCGATCGCCGGCATCGAGGAGGCGTGGCGGAGCGCCGCGCCCGACGTGCCCTTCGCCGGCGACGAGGCGGCGGCGGTGGCGGCGACCCAGGACGGCGATCTGGCGCGGGCGGAGCGCTGCCTGCGCTGGTGCCAGGCGCGCGCGCCGCGCGACCGTGAGATCGCCCGCCAGCTCGGCGCGGTGCTGGCCGCGCAAGGCAAGGTCGGCGACTGCGTACGTGCGCTGGCTGTGGCCGATCGCGACGGGGCCGCGCTCTACGCCGGCGTCGCGCTGGCCAACGCCGGACGCTGGGCCGAGTCAGCGCTGGCCCTGCGCTACGCCTCACACCGCTTCCACACCGTCGAGGAATGGCGCTACCTGGCCACCGCCGGATGGTACGCCGGCGACTTCGAGGCCACCGCCGACGCCTATCGCGCCATGCTCGCGCTCGGCGCGCCGTCGGAGCCGGCGACCCTGCACTACTTCCTCACCTCGCTGTGCCAGAGCGGGCAGTGGAGCGAGGCCGAACAGGTCGCGCAGAAGCTCGGCGCCAGCTCCGGCGGAGACACCCGCTACGCCGCGCTGGCCGCCCATGGTCGCGCCGTCGCGCTGAGCGGGCTTGGCCGCCACACCGAGGCGATGCCGTGGGCCGAACGCGCCGCCGCCATGAACCCCGCGCCCGAGCTCGCCGGCGAGTTCACTGCCACCGTCAACCGCGCCCGCGATCGCTCGACGCCGCCGTCCCACGCGCCGCGCAGCGCGACGCCGGCGGCGCGCGCGCTGGCCGCGCTCGCTGCCAGCGATCTCGTCGCCGCCGAAAACCACGTCGCCAGCGCCGGCCCGCTCACGCTGGCCCGCCTGGTCGTCGCCGAGGTCCGCCGGCCGACCGAGAACGATCGCCTGGTCAGCGTGCGCGCCGTCGAGGCCGCCGGCGACATCCTCGACCGGACCGCGGGCACCACCACACCGGCCGAGACGCTGGTGCGGGTCCGGGCCCTGCGTGTGATCGACGACGCCTTCATCCAGATCGATCCGCCGCCGCCGCTGGGCGCCAACGTCCCGACCTCCGACTTCGAGCGCCGCTACCGCGAGCGGCTCGATCGCTTGCCATAGCGCCGCTCAGGGGCGCGCGACCACGCACAGCTCGTGACGGTTCGACGGCAGGTGGGTCACCTCGACGTCGGCGAAGCCGAGCGACTTCACCCGCTCGAGCCAGGTCGGCAGACCGCGGCGCATGGCGACATCGTTCATCTTCAAGGTGAGGACGGCGCCGCGCAGCTTCTTCTTCTTCCACGCCGGCACCAGCCGGGCCAGGCCGTGGATCGCGACCGGTGGCGCCAGGTTCACGTCCACCAAGAGCCAGTCGACCGCGCGCGGCAACATCTCCCAGCGCACGCTGGCGAGGGTCTCCACCAGGTGGTGCACCCGCGCGCCACCGGGGCCGGTGAACGCCATCACCGCTGGAGCCATGGCGCCCGGATCGACGCCCCACACCGTGACCCCGCGTCGCACCAGCGCATAGGCCGCGCCGCCGGGCGCGCTGCCGATCTCGACGGCGACCTGCCCGGCCGCCACCGGCAGCCCGGCCCACGCGATCGCCTCCTCGATCTTGGCGTAGGCGCGCGACGGCGCGTCGGCCGGGACCTCGACGGGGATCGCGCCGCGCGGCCACGGCGAGCGGCCGGGGCCGTGACGGTGCACGCCCAGCATCCACGCCTCGTCGGGCGCGACGATCACGTCCGCCACCAGCTCGCCGTGCTGGGCGACCACGCCGTCGGCGAAGCGGGTGGCGTCTCCCGCGCGCAGCGCCGCGTCGACCTCGGCAACCAGCGCACCGGCGCCCTCGGCGTCGGGCTCGCGCGCCAGCACGTGCAGCCGCCGCGCCTCGGCCGGCAAGACCGCCAGGGTCTCGGCCGCGCTCGCGGCCCGACCCAGCGATGCGCCCCACACCCGCGCCCACGGCGTCGGCCGCGGCACGTCGTCGGGCACCTCGCCGTCGATCTTGAACGTGACCAGGCCCGGCCGCGAGAACGCGAGCCGCAGCGCCGGCCGGGTGTGGGCGACGTCGTCCTTGACGGCCCCCTCGGAGCCGGGCTCGGCGATCGCGAAGACGAAGCCCATCAGTGACGCCCGAACGCGAGCGCACCGCCGAAGCAGGCGCACTGGGTGAGGATGATCGTGGCGCCGGTCGGGACGTCGAGGTGGTAGCTGGCGATGAGGCCGAAGGCGGCGCCGAACGCGCCGAACCCGACCGCCCACATGGTCGCCCGCGCCATCGTCGAGCCGATCAGGCGGCCGGCCGCGGCCGGGATCACGATGAAGCTCGACACCAGCACCACGCCGACCGTCTTCACCGCCACCACGATCACCACCGCGGTCTGCCCGAGCAAGAGGTACTCGAGCGCGGCCACCGGCACGCCCGACACCGCGGCCAGCTCGGGATCGAAGATGGCGTAGGCCAGCCGCGACCACAGGAGCAGGGTCACCACCAACGCGGTCACCGACACGATCAGCACGACGTCGAGCACGCCAGGTGACACCGCCAGGATGCTGCCGAAGAGCAGGCTCTCGACGTTGACCGGCCGGGCCGTGGCCGAGCGCAGCCCCAGGAACAGGATGCCGAGCGCGAACGAGAACGAGAAGAAGACGCCGGTGGCGACGTCGCCGCGGAGCTGACTCGAGCGCAGCACGAAGCCGATGCCGAGCGCGATGAGCACCGTGAACGGGATCGCCATCCAGACCGCGTTCTCGACGTCGGTGCCGAGGTAGAGCCCGATGGCGATGCCACCGAAGCAAGCGTGGGCCAGGCCGTCGCCGAGAAAGGCCAGCCCGCGCTGGACCACGAAGATCCCGATCACCGCGCACACCACCGACACCGCGAGGCCGGCGTAGAGCGCGCGCTGCATGAACCCGAACGAGAGTGGCTCGGTCAGCCAATCCATCGCCGGCTACTCCTCGTCCTTGTGGCGGGCGTGATCGGTGCCGGCGAACGCCAGCGCGGTCAGTGACGACTGGCCGAGCATCTCGTCGGGCAGACCCCAGCCCAGGAGCTTGCCGCCCTCGAGGTAGACGATGCGCTCGGCGGTCTGCGCCACCGCGGCCAGGTTGTGGGTCACCAGGATCGCGGCCAGCTCGTCGGAGCGCGAGATCTCGGCCATGAGCGCGAGCAGCTCGGCGCGCCCCTTCACGTCGACGCCAGCGGTGGGCTCGTCGAGGATCACCAGCGCCGGATCGGTGACCAGGGCGCGGGCCAGGAACACGCGCTGGGTCTCGCCGCCCGACAGGCCGGCGATGGGCTTGTCGAGCAGCTTCTCGCCGCCGACCTTGGCCAGGACGGCGCGAGCCTTCTCGCGCTCGTCCTCCTTGACGTGGACCGGCCAGCGACCACGCAGCGACGCCGTGATCAGCTCCACCGAGCGAGCCGGGAAGTCGCGGTCGTAGCCCTTGCGCTGCGGCACGTAACCGACGCGATGATGGCCGCGATCGGGATCGTCGCCGAGGATCTTGATGGTGCCGTGGGTCGGCGTCAGGAGCCCCATCACCGCCTTGAGCAGCGTGCTCGTGCCGGCGCCGTTGGGGCCGCACAAGCACACGAACTCGCCCTTGGGGATGAAGAAGCTGACGTCGTCGACGATGAGCTTGCCGCGCAGCTCGATCGAGACGTGATCGACGTCGAGCACCCGCTTGGCGCCGGCGTCGGGCCGGGTCTGCTTGAGCTTCTTGGCGTGGTCGCGGCGATCGATCGACGTGGCCCACGGCGGCGCCGCTGGTGGGGCGCCGGCGTCGTCGTGGCTCACTTCAGGACCTTCTCGAGCTGGTCGGTGTTCCAGTTGATCAGCGCCTCGTAGCTCTCGCGGCCGGTGCCGCCGCCGACCGGGTCGAGCTCGCCGAGCGGGATCTTGCCTTCGCTGGCGATCACCTCGGCCGGCCGCCGATCGAGCTGCGGCTCCGAGAACAGCGCCGCGGCCTGGCCGTGCTTGATGGCGGCGAGCACCTCGGCGACGTATTGCGGGGTCGGCTCCTTGCCGGCGAGCGGCTCGACCACGGCGGCGATGCGCAGGCCGTAGCGGGCGGCGTAGTAGCTCATCGAGCCATGAAACGTGACGATGGTCTTCTTCGACCAGGTCTTGGCCCGCGCGGCCGTCTTCTGATCGAGCTCGGCCAGCGACTTCTTCACGGTCGCGGCGTTGGCGGCGAAGACGTCCTTGCCGGCCGGATCGAGCGTCGTGAGCTCGGCGGCGATGACGTCGACGGCGGCGCTCATGCGCTGCGGGTCCATCCAGAAGTGGGGATCGGGCGCGCCCTTGCCGGCGTGGTGGTGCTCGTCATGGTCGTCCTTGGGCGCGGGCTTGGCCTCGTCGTGGTGGTCCTCGCCCTCGTGCTTCTCGCCCTCGTGCTTCTCGCCCTCGTGCTTCTCGCCCTCGTGCTTCTCGCCCTCGTGGTGCTCGCCCTCGTGCTTCTCGCCCTCGTGCTTCTCGCCCTCGTGCTTCTCGCCCTCGTGGTGCTCGCCCTCGTGGTGCTCGCCCTCGTGCTTCTCGCCTTCGTGCTCGCCCTCGTGGTGCGCCTCGTCCTCGCCGATCGGGGTCACGTCGATCGGGATGGTCGGGACCTTCTCGCCGAGGTGCACCATGCGCGGCGCGCCACCGGCGCTCTTCATGATCCCCTCGACCCAGCCATCCATGTCGAGGCCGACCGCGATGCCGAGCTTGGTGCCCTCGAGCCGGGCGATCTCCTTGGGCGTCGGATCGTAGCCGTGCTCCGACTTGCCCGGCGGCAGCACCAGCAGCACCTCGAGCCGATCGCCGGCGATGCGTTTGGTGATGTCGTGGAGCGGGAAGATCGACACCGCGACCTTGGGCTTGCCGCCGCCCTTGGGCTTGCATCCACCCGACACCAGCGCAGCGGCGAACACGATCGCGATCGCGACCAGGACGTTCCTCATCGATCGCGAGATTACTATGGTAGGTAAGCGACCGATGCTCTACCGGGCGCTGTTCTGGCTGGTGCTCAAGCGCCTACCCGCCGAGCGCGCTCACCACGTCGGCTTCGCGCTCCTGCGCGCGATGATGTTCTTCCCGGGCGCCAAGGCCATCGCCCGCTGGCTGTGCGCCGCCCGCGATCCGGCGCTGCGCATGACGGTCTTCGGCCGCGAGGTGCCGTCGCCGCTCGGGCTCGCGGCCGGCTTCGACAAGGACGGCAAGGGCCCGGCAGCGCTGGCCGCGCTCGGCTTCGGCGCCGTCGAGGTCGGCACCATCACGGCCCAGGCCCAGCCCGGCAACCCCAAGCCGCGCATGTTCCGCCTCACCGCCGATCGCGCGCTCATCAACCGGCTCGGCGTCAACAACCTCGGCGCCGACGTCGCCGCCCGCCAGCTCGCGCGCCGGCCCGCCGTGCCACTGCTCGGCATCAACATCGGCAAGACCAAGATCGTGCCGGAGGAGGGCGCGCTCGCCGACTACGCCGCCTCCGCCGAGCGCCTCGCCCCGCTCGCCGACTACCTCGTCGTCAACGTCAGCTCCCCTAACACCCCCGGCCTCCGCGATCTCCAGGCCGTCGACAAGCTGCGTCCGCTGCTCGCCCACGTCCGCGCCACCCTCGATCGCGCCAGCCCGTCGCGCCGCGTCCCGCTCCTGGTCAAGATCGCGCCCGACCTCGCCGACGACGACATCGACGCCGTCGCCGACCTGGCCCTCGAGCTCGGCCTCGACGGGATCATCGCCACCAACACGACCATCGCCCGCACGGGCCTCAGCACCCCCGCCGCCGCCGTCACCGTTCTCGGCGCAGGCGGTCTCTCCGGCGCACCCCTGCGCGATCGCTCCCTCGCGGTCCTCCGCCGCCTCCACGCCCGTACCGCCGGCAAGATGCTCCTCATCTCCGCCGGCGGCATCTCCACCGCCGACGACGCCTTCGCCCGCATCCGTGCCGGCGCCACGCTGGTCCAGGGCTACACCGGCTTCATCTACGGTGGCCCGCTCTGGCCCCGCCGCATCCACAGGGGCCTCTCACGCAAGCTGAAGGAGGCGGGGTTCACATCGCTGGCTTCCGCAGTTGGATCTGCCCCGTCCTGACCCTTCGACTCGGCCCGCTGCGCGCCTCGCTCAGGACTGAAGGCCGGTCGAAGGACGTATGCTGGTCAGATGGCCCGTACCCGCCGCTCGTCGCGTGGTGGCCTCGGCGCCCTGATCCGCACCCACACCGCCGCCGAGATCATCGACGCGGGCGACGCTCGCCCCGGTATCGAGCGTGATCGCGCCGCCTGGCGACTCGAGCCGCTCTTCGACGGCCTGCGCGTCCTCATCCTCCGCCTCGATGACGACATCGCGATCCGCGCGCCCGATCGCGACTGGAGCGCGTCGTTCCCTGCCGTCCAGAACGCGCTCCGCACCCTACCCGCCCGCACCTTCGTCCTCGACGCCGAGATCTGCGCGCTCGACGAGACCGGCCGCCCCGACTTCGCCCGCCTCCGCGCGTGGATCGCCTCGCCGCGCGGCGCCGCGCCGGTCGTCATCGCCCACGACCTCCTCCACCTCGACGGCGACGATCTCCGCCCACGTCCGCTCGCCGACCGCGCGTCCCGCCTCGCTGCCCTCGCCGGCACCTCCCTCCTCGTCTCCACCGCGCTCGACGGCCCACTCGACACCGTCCTCACCTCCGTCGCCCGCCTCGGCCTCCCCGGCGTGCTCGCCCGCCGCCCCGCCGATCCCTATCCCGATCCCGCTTCCCCCACCTGGCTCTCCGTCCCCGCCTCCCCGCCTCCCGCCGCCCGCTCCCCATCCCCCGCCACCCGTTCCCCGTCCCCCGGTTCCCGTTCCCCGTCTCCGCCCCCGTCCCCTGCCTCCCGCTCCCTCTCCCCACCTCCCACCCTCACCAACCCGACCAAGGTCCTCTTCCCCCGCGACGGCCACACCAAGTCCGACATCGCCGCCTACTACCGCGCCATCGCGCCCGTGCTCCTGCCCCACCTCCGCGACCGTCCGGTCGTCGGACAGCGCTGGCCCGACGGCATCGACGACTTCACCTGGTACCAGCACCGCGTCCCACCCCGCGCGCCCGACTACATCCGCCCGGTGATGATCACCGGCATCCGCCGCATCGTCGTCGACAGCGAGGACGGACTCCTCTGGCTGGTCAACACCGCCGCCCTCACCCTTCACGGCTTCGCCGCGCGCACCTCGTCGCAGGACGCGCCCGACTGGCTCTGCCTTGATCTCGATCCCGGCCCGTCGACGCCGTGGACCGACACCATCGCCATCGCCCACGCCGTGCGCGATCGCCTCGAGCGCGACGGCCTGGCCAGCGTGCCCAAGACCAGCGGCCAGAGCGGCCTCCACGTCATGGTCCCGCTCGCCCCCGGCCACCGCCACCAGGACGCCGCCGCCTACGCCGAGGCCGTGGCCCGGGACGTCGCGCGCGTCCATCCCGATCGCATCAGCCTCGACATGGCCAAGGGCCGGCGCGGCGGCCGCCTGCTCCTCGAGCACCGCCAGGGCGCCGGCAAGCTCCTGGTCATGCCCTACTCGCTGCGCGCCCGCGACGGCGCGCCGGTCTCGACGCCGCTCACCTGGTCGGAGGTGACGCCCGCGCTCGATCCACGCGCCTTCAACCTGCGCTCGCTGCGCGCTCGCCTCGACGCCCACGGCGATCTGGCCGCGCCGCTCCTCGCCGGCACCGCCCGCGTCGACGCCGCCAGGCTCAGCCCTCCGGCACCACCGTCACCGCCAGCACCCGGCCGTCCTCGCGCGCCAGGTAGGCGATGAACTCGCCCTTCATGCCGCCATGGAACATCACCGCCCAGCAGGTGCCGTCGCGGCGCAGCTCGGCGAGGGTGCCGGCGAGGATCGCGCCGCGGAGCGCGCCGTCGTGCTCGTGGGCGAGCTGGTGCATCCAGCGGTAGGCCTCCCGGTACGTGACGACCCTGGCGTCGAGGCCGTGGTTGACGGCACCGACTGGCGCTGCGGCGACGCGCGCCGACAGCGTCCGCGCCCACTCCTGCCTCGCGGCCGGCAGTCGGGCAGCGACGTCTGGCCACGCCGCGCGCGTCGCCGCCACCGCCGCCGCCGGATCGGCGAGCCCTCCGGCGGTCGCCGCGATCGCCGGCGCCGGCGCCGCCTGCGCCCAGTCGAGATCGGCGGCGCGCTGGGAGAGCTGACGGCCGCGGCCGTCGGAGACGTTGGAGAAGTAGTGATCGCCGATCCTGGTGCAGTCGGCTGCCACGCCGCGCATGCACCCGTCGGCGGCGGCCGTCAGCGCCGCCGGCGCGTCGGCGAGATCCGGCACCGCGACCGGCGGAGCGTCGGCGGCCGGCGCGACCGCCGCCACCGAGGCCTCCGGGCCCGGGCTCGACCGGGTCGCCTCGCGCGATGATCCACAGGACGCCATGAACAGCCCGATGACGAGCAGCGCGCGCATGGCGTGAACCTGACACGTGCGTAGCGGCGAGTCGAAGGACGCGTGTACTCTGGCACCGTGGGTGGGGCCGCCTTCGTCGCTGCTGCCGGCGCCGCGATGTTCGCAGCGCTCGCCGCCTGCGACCGCGGACCGTCGGCCGGCGAGCTCGAGCGGCTGCGCGCCGAGGCCGCCGCCGCCAACCAGGCCAAGCTCGCCGAGCACGCCGTGGACGACGCCAAGGCCCCCGGCAAGACCCTGACCGTCGCCGGCCAGATCGGCGCGCCCGGCGCCACCTTCGACTGGGCGGCGATCGAGACGCTGGCCACCACGCACGTGCCTACCAAGAACCCGCAGAACCCGACCGACCGCGCCAAGGTCATCGACTTCCGCGGCATCCTGGTCCGCGATCTGCTCGACCGCTTCGCCGCCGCGCCCGAGGCCACCGAGGTCACCTTCGTCGCCATCGACGGCTTCCGCTCGACGGTCGATGTCGCCGGCGCCCGGCGCTTCCGCGTGATGCTGGCGGTCGCCGCTGACGATGCGCCCATCGATCGCACCGCTGGCGGCCCCATCTACCTGGTGTTCCCGCACAGCGAGGAGCCCCAGACCGAGGCGCTCTACCCCGATCGCTACTGGTGCTTCTACGTCACCCACATGATCGTCGGCACCGAGGCCGCCCGCCTGCGCGTCGGCGAGCACGTCTTCGACGGCGCGGCGCTCGACGCCCTGCCCCAGGCTGCGCTCGACGGCCCGGTCGGCTGGAAGGTGCACTGGCCGTCGTCGGCGGTGCGCGTGCGCGGCGTGCGGGTCGCCGACCTGCTCAAGGCCGCCGGCGTGACCGTGCCGGCCGGCGGGCGCGTGGTCGTCCGCGGCAAGGCCGTGGTCAACCGCGATCCCGACGATCCGATCGTCCTGGCCGGCGCCGACCTCGAGCGCTGCGGTTTCGTGCTCGCCACCCACTGGGGCGCCGACGACGCGCCGATCAGCGCGCGCCTGGGCGGCCCGGTCGCGCTCGCGGTCCCCGCCACCTGCGCCGCCCAGTACGGCGACCGCTACTGGACCACCTTCGTCGAGGAGCTGGTCGTCGAGGGCCCCCCGTGAATCGTCGGCTGTCGTCGATCAGCACCCGCCTGGCCGGCGCCACCGCGCTGCTCATCGTCGGCATCGTCGGCGTGATGGTGTGGCAGTGGACCGACACCGAGCGCCAGATCGTGCGCGAGCAGAAACGCGGCGAGGCCCGCGCCTTCGCCGCCGCCATGGCCGACGTGCTGATGAACGAGCTCGACGACGAGAACTGGGCCCAGATCCGGGTCTCGACCGAGGTCCTGCTGGTCAACAACAAGGACATCGTCTACGTCGCCATGCACGACCACCGCCGCGACGACCGCATCGTCGCCGGCGTCCCGAGCGAGCTGGCCGATCAGTTCATCCCCGATCTGGTCCCGCTCGCCGTCACCCGGGCCGCGCTCGCCGCCGACGCGCCGCTGACCCAGGAGACCTACGTGCTGCGGCCGGTGCTGATCGGCCCGGAAGCCCGCGCGCCGCGCGGCCAGCGCATCGTCGAAGTGGTGGCGCCGGTGCGCACCGCGTCGGGCAAGGCCATCGGCTCGTTGCGGGTCGCGGTCTCGCTCGCCGCCGTCGATCGCGCGGTCGCCGCCGCGGTGAAGAAGGCGCTCTTCATCGGCGCGCTGGCGCTGGTGGCCGGGCTCCTCGGCGCGATCCTGCTCGCCCGCCGCCTCACCCGCCCGGTCACGCGCCTGGCCGCCGACGCCGCCAAGATCGCCGCCGGCGACCTGACCCACCGCGCCCGCGTCGATCGCGCCGACGAGATCGGCCAGCTCGCCGACGCCTTCAACGACATGACCATCGCCCTCGAGGGTTCGTTCGGGCGCCTGCGCAAGACCCTGACCTCGTTCGAGCGCTTCGTGCCCCGCAAGTTCCTCGCCGTGGTCGCGCCCGAGGGCATCGAGAACATCCAGGTCGGCACCAGCGCCACCCGTACCGTCGCCGTCCTGTTCAGCGACATCCGCGGCTACACCAACCTGAGCGAGGGCATGACCGCCATCAAGGTCTACGCCATGCTCAACGACTACCTCGAGCGAATGGGCGGCGCCATCGACCGCGCCGGCGGCTTCGTCGACAAGTACATCGGCGACGCCATCATGGCGCTGTTCGACGACGAGCACACCGACAAGCTGCTCGACGCCATCGTCGGCATGCGGGCCGAGCTGCGCGCCCTCAACGTCGCCCGCGCCGCCGAGGGCCTGCCGCCCATCCACAACGGCATCGGCGCCCACGGCGGCGAGGTGGTCATGGGCACGATCGGCTTCGCCTCCAAGATCGAGTCGACGGTGATCGGCGACGCCGTCAACGTCGCCTCCCGCGTCGAAGGTCTCACCAAGGAGCGAGGCGTGGGCGTGCTGGTCACCGACGCGGTCGTGGCCCGCCTGCGCGATCCCTCACGCGTCCCGCTGCGCAAGGTCGCCGAGGGCGTCCTCCTGCGCGGCCGCGTCGACCCCGTCGATCTCTACACCCTCGACGAACCCGCCTGAACGAGGGCCCCACCCGTTCGTCCTCAGCCCGCCCCCGTTCGTCCTGAGCCAGCCCGTTCGTCCTGAGCCAGCCCCCGTTCGTCCTGAGCCGGTCGAGCGCCAGCGAGACCGTGTCGAAGGACGCACTCCACCCGGCCGTCCTGGGCCCCCGTTCGTCCTGAGCCAGCCCCCGTTCGTCCTGACTCGGCCCCCGTTCGTCCTGACTCGGCCCCCCGTTCGTCCTGAGCCGGCCGAGCGCCAGCGAGGCCGAGTCGAAGGACGCACTCCGTCAGCGTCTGCCCACCAGCATCACCGCGTCATCCCGCAGCACGCCCACGTTCACCCGCAACCGCTCCAGGATCATCGGCTTGGTCGCCGCTCGCATCTCCGCGATCCGCGCGTGCCCGGCGAAGTGCAGCCGCGCCAGCACATCGGCCAGCTCGGTCGCACCACCGTCCGGCGCCGCGACCGTGGTCGCCACCGCGCTCAGCTCCACCGTCCACCCCGCCGCCTCCAGGATCCCCACCGCCCGCGCCAGCAGCCAGCCGTGGTGCGCGCGCGGCAGCCCGGCCACCGCACACTCGGCGTTGAACACCTCGACCAGATCGTTGCGCGGCCCGGCCTGCACGATCACCACCCGCTTCCGCGCCACCCGCGCCAGCTCGCGCACCGCCGCGTCGGGATCGTCGGTGTACTGCAGCACCCACGTCGCCATCGCCCCATCCACCGCGCCATCGGCGAGCGGCACCCGCTCCGCCCGCCCGGCCACGCTCGTGATCCGCGTCTCCTCTCCCGCCGCCGGCAACCCCGCCCGCTGCGCCGCGCTCGGCTCGATCACCACCACCGGCGCCACCCGCTCCGCCAGCTCGCGTGTCAGGAGCCCCGTCCCACCGCCGACATCGACGATCGACGTCACCCCTCGCATCGCCGCCACCAGCGCCCTGACCTCCTCGCGCGCATCGATCAACGACGTCAGCTCGCGCCACGCCTGCGGATCGAGCCGCTCGGGCCCCCAGTACGCCGCGGGCCAGTCCGACCCGAGCAGGTAACCAGCTGAATTTGGGTCCATGCGACGTTCCTCGCTGCAATCGTACCTGGTCAACGCAACCGGAACGGCGGCTGGCCGACAAGCGCTGCGATGAGCACGATCGACAAGACACCGGCCCCACCTCTTGACCGGCGACCGCGGCCTCCACGCGCTGGCGTGGGTCCGGCATACTCTGCCTCAATGTGGATTCCCTCCAGGGCACAGGGGCTCGTGATCGCGCTGACGGTTCCGATGCTCGCCTGCAAGTTCCCCGAGCTGCCGCCGATCACGGAAACCGACGCCGAGACTGACGCGGCCACCGACGCCGGACCGGTGGACGTTCCGATCGAGTGCACGCCGAGCACGACGACCTGCACTGGGTCCACGCTCGTGGTCTGCGATGCCGCCGGCGTAGCGACGGTGTCGACCTGCGGATTCGGCTGCGCGAGCTCGAATGATCGCTGCTCCGATCTCGCGCCGTCCAACGGGCTTGGCACGTACCTGGATCAGTCCGCGACGGCCCAGCCTCTGACGCTGACCGGAAACGCGTCCATCGACACGACCTCTGGCACGGTGACCAACGGTGACGGAAGCAACGTGGTCGTCACCTCGACTATGCTGCCCACCACCCCCGTCCCATTGATGGTCGTGAGCGTCAGGTCGCTCGACGTTGGCAACGTCACGGTACGTGGAACTCGAGCACTGGCGATACTCGTCGACGGAAACGCCACCTTTCACGGCACGTTCTCGGCGAACGCCACATCATTCACCCCAGGGCCGGGCTCCTCGTTGCTCGTCGAGTGCGACGCGGGCAACGGTAGCGCCAACACCAATGGCGGGAGCGGAAGTGGGGGCGGAGGCTTCGGAGGCCTAGGAGGCTCGGGCGGCAATGGCGGCGGTGGAACAGTGGGTGGCGGCGGCGGTAGCGTGCGTGGAGACACCACACTGGTTCCACTTCGCACCGGCTGCCCAGGGGGCGTACCGAATGCCATGCCGAGCGATACCTATCGTAGAGAGGGCGGAGGCGGAGGCGCGATCCAGGTGTCTGCCCGCGGTCGAATCACCATCGGACCCGGCGCCTTTCTCAGCGCCAATGGCGGCGGCGCCAAGTCGTACACCGACTCCTTTCTGTTCACCTGCCAGACCACGACGGGACAGCCACAGACGTGCCATCAGGGCGCGGGCGGCGGTGCGGGCGGGGGCATCCTCGTCGAAGCCTCGTCGATCCAGATCGCGACCTCAGGAGGATTCGTCGCCAACGGCGGTGCCGGCCACTGCGGGTCTCACGGGCAAGCTCCCGATGGCGCACTCAGCGAGACGCCGGCGCCTGGCTCGAGTTGCACCGCCTACACTGCAGTCGGAAACGGCGGCAGCGGCGCCGGGGGCACAACCATCCCCGCCGCTGGCGGCAGCGCCACGGGACAGAACGGACAGGGTGGTGGCGGCGGTGGTGGCCCCGGACGGATCCGGATCAATCTCCCGACGGGCACGACCGTCGATCCCGGCCCCCCCGTGATCTCTCCATTACCGTCCCTGGGCATTGCGGCCACGCGCTGATTCGAGCTCGGGTACGAGCTGCGACGCGTGGTCGCCTCGCCGGCGAGGTCGTGTTAGGGCGTCTTGCGGGGAAAGTTCTATCTTGTCGGAGCCGCCGCAGGCGACTGTGCGCCAGAGGAGGTCCCATGCGCTCGAAGTTCTTCGTTCACGTCCTGGCCGCGGTCTCTTTGACTCTGGGTGCCTGCGGTGGTGGTGGTGGTGACGACGATGATGGCACTGCGATCGACTCGTCGATCGATTCGCCCTCCGCCGACGCAGGCATCGACGGCTCGACGGCGCTGACGGGCCTCGGTCAACCCTGCGTCGCCGCGATGCAGGGCGCAGACTGCCCCGCCAACGCCAACGGCTGCCTGACCTTCACGGCCAACGCGACCATGGGTGTCTGCACCAAGGTCTGCGTCCAATCGGCGACGTTCATGACCAACGCGCAGAACCAGCCAGGACCACTCACCCCCGACCCCGCGGCCCAGAACGCGATGTGCACCGCGATCTATACGGGCACCGTTGGCACGGCTGTGTGTGCGGTCCCGGTGAACCGCACTCCAACGGGCGCGTTGGCGCCGAACACGACCTACACGGTCGTGGTGACCTGCGGCATCCAGTGTGGCACCGGCAACACGTGCCCGGGCAACCTGACCTGCAACACCGGACTCGGGAACATCTGCACCCCGCCCTGAGCTTGTCGGGGACTCAGGGCGCCGTGATCAGATTTGATCCGCCGCTCGTCGAGGGGCGCCTGGTCCGGCGCTACAAGCGCTTCCTCGCCGACGTGCGGCTGGGCCGCGACACCGTGGTCGCGCACTGTCCCAACCCGGGCGCCATGACCTCGTGCGCCGAGGAGGGCGGCCGGGTCTGGCTGCAGCGGAAGCCGCACACCAAGATCGGCGGCCGCGGCGGAACGCTGGTCGCGGTGAACACCGCCCGCGGCAACCAGCTCGTCCATGACGCGCTCACCGACGGCGCCATCGCCGAGCTGCGCGGCTATGACGAGGTCGCGCGCGAGGTCGCCGCCGGCGACAGCCGCCTCGACTTCCGGCTCGCGCGCGGACCGCGCAACCGCGACCGCGCCTGGGTCGAGGTCAAGACCGCGACCATGGACGGCGGCGGCGGCAGCGCCGCGTTCCCCGACGCCGTGACCACGCGCGGTGCTCGCCACCTCGACGAGCTGCGCGCGCTGCGCCGCCGCGGCTTCCGCGCGGTGCTGCTGTTCGTGGTCCCGCGCGCCGGCGTCACCAGCGTGCGCACGGCGGACGAGATCGATCCCGCGTACGGCGCCGCGCTCCGGCGTGCCGCGGCCGCCGGTGTCGAGGTGCTCGCCTACGCGGTCGACCTCTCGCTCGAAGGGCTCCGGATCGGCAAGTCACTCCCGACACCGGACTGATGGTCGTACCATTTGGTACGAATCAGGGACATGCGGAAGAAGACGAAGGCGTCCGGATCAGGTGGCAAGAGCGAGGTCGATGCGCTCGTCTCCGACGTCACCGAGATCATCGACGCCGCGCGCCGCACGGCGGTGCGCTCCACCAACGCGATGATGACGGCGGCCTACTGGAGTGTGGGACGCCGGATCGTCGAGGAGGAACAGCGTGGGACGACGCGCGGAGTATGGCGAGACGCTCATCCACGAGCTCGCTATTACGCTGACTCGTCGACTCGGTCGTGGCCACGCGGCGAGGAACTTGGCGCAGATGAAAGCGTTCTACCTCGCCTACCCAGTGATTTTGCAGACACTGTCTGCAAGATCTCACAGATCGACTAAATCGTTTCATAAGGAAAATCATGGATCCGTCCTGGCCATGGCAGCCTCGGCCTTTCGATTGCCGTGGTCTCACTACGTTCACTTGCTGCGGGTAGCGAGTGACGCTGGACGAGCCTTCTACGAGAACGAGGCGCTGCGCGGCGGATGGACCGTGCGCCAGCTCTCACGCCAGATCAGCACGCAGTTCTTCGAGCGCACCATCCGCGCCAAGGACCGTGAGGAGATGCTGCGCAAGGGCCAGCGCTCGCAGCCCGACAACCACCTGACCGTGGCCGAGAGCATCAGGGACCCGTACGTCCTCGAGTTCCTCGATCTCAAGGACGAGTATTCCGAGTCCGAGGCCGAGGAAGCCCTCATCAACCGCATGCAGGCGTTCCTCCTCGAGCTCGGCGACGACTTCGCATTCGTCGGTCGGCAGAAGCGGCTTCGAGTCGACGACACCTGGATGCGGGTCGATCTGGTGTTCTTCCACCGCCGGTTGCGCTGCCTGGTGATCGTCGATCTGAAGCGCGGCGAGCTCTCCGCTGCAGACGCCGGCCAGATCAACCTCTACTGCAACTACGCCCGAGAGCACTGGATGCGCGAGGGTGAGAATCCACCGGTGGGACTGGTGCTATGTACCGCGAAGAGGGCGGGGCTCGCGCGTTACGCCTTCGAAGGCCTCGGATCGCAGGTCCTCGTCGCCGAGTACCGGACGGTGCTGCCTTCGGAGACCGAGCTGGCCATGGAGATGGCCCGCGCCCAGGTCGAGATCGAGCGGCGCCAGTTGCCGAGCGGTGAGAGGCCGCTGAAGACCCCGAAGCCGCCGCGGGGCGGCCGGGTCAGCGAAGCGTTCGTGGCCTGGATGGACTGACCGAGCCGCCGCGCGGGCAGGGCGCTATGCTGCGCCATGGCCATCCGCAAGATCGCCCAGATCGGACATCCCGTCCTCCGCCAGCGCGCGCGCGAGGTGACGGCCGAGGAGCTGGCGACGCCGGCGACCCAGCAGTTCATCGACGACCTGGTCGAGACCATGCGCGACGCCAGCGGCGCCGGGCTCGCCGCCATCCAGATCTACGAACCGATCCGCATCTGCGCGATCGAAGTGAAGAACAACCCGCGCTACCCGTACAAGCCGGAGATCCCGCTGACCATCCTGGTCAACCCGGTGCTGACGCCGGTCGGCGAGGAGACCTTCGACAACAACGAAGGCTGCCTGTCGGTCCCCAACCTGCGCGGGTCGGTGCGGCGCTTCGTCCACCTCCACGTGACCGCCTGGGATCGCCACGGCCACCCCATCGAGGAGACCGTGCACGGCCTCAAGGCCGGCACCTACCAGCACGAGGTCGACCACCTCGACGGCACCATCTTCGTGGACCGGGTGTCCGATCCGCGGACGTTCACCACCTGGACCGAGTTCGAGCGCTTCCACCGCGAGGACTTCATCGAGCGGGCGGTCGCGCTGGTGGCCCGGGTCGGTTCGTAGACCGGCCGATGAGTTAGGATGCGGCGCATGGGTCTGCCCAAGCGCCGCGCTGCCAGGAAGCCCGCGGCCTCTCCACGCACACCAGCCGCGCGTAAGAAGCGCGAGGGCGCCGGCAAGAACCGCGAGAGCACCGGCAAGAAGCGCGAGAGCGCCGGCAAGAAGCGCGTCCGGCCCGGCGACCCGGTGATCACCGTGCGGCGCATCCACCGCCGCGATCTCAACCGGGTGTGGGAGTTCCTCAAGCTGTCGTTCGCCAAGGTCAACCTCGAGACCGTCGAGTACCAGCGCCCGCGCTCGATGAAGCGCTTCATGCGCACCTACGACGACGAGGGCATCGACCAGCTCGTGTTCGAGGTCGAGGGCGAGATCGTCGCCTACGCCGAGTGCGCCCACGAGGTCACCGGCAGCGACAACTGGATCAACGAGAACTACTTCGAGCGCCGCAAGATGGAGCCCCTCTATATCGAGGAGCTGGCCGTCCATCCCAACTGGAACGGGCGCGGGGTCGGCTCGTTCGTGATGCAGCAGCTCGAGCACCTGGCCAAGGTGCGCGGGCTGTCGCACCTCGTGCTCGAGGTCGCCGAGAACAACGAGCACGCGCTGCAGTGGTATCGCAAGCGCGGGTTCCGCAAGCTCGACTCTGCGATCTTCCTCTCGCTCGCCATCGACACCGAGCCCGAGCTGTTGCCGCCCAAGCCGGTGTCTCGGCCCGTGGAGCAGACGCCCGAGGAGATCGCCGCCGCCGAGACCGAGGGCGCGACCGAAGGCTGAGTCAGGGTAACCGGGTGGCGAGCAGGTCGACCATCGCCGCCGGCGCGTCGATATGCAGCCAGTGACCGGCGTCGACGTCGTGAACGTGGACGCGAGCGTCGGCCGGCAGCGCCGCCAGCCGGGCGCGGTCGGCCTCCGACACTGTCGACGATCGCGCCGCCACCACCAGGTGCGCGTCGCCGGGCGCGTCGGCGCCGGTCAGCGCCGGCCACAGATCGACAGCGTAGTAATCGAGCAAGAGCGCGCGCACCGCGTCGAGATCGAGCCGAAGGCGATACCCGCCGCCGGCGTCCGCCGGCTCCGGCGCCAGGTTCATCGCCACCCACTGCGCCAGCGCCGGGGCGTGGCCGCGCGCCACCATCGCCGCGGTGAACTCGTCGCGCCTGGCCCACGCCCGCGCCAGCGCACGCATCGACTCCCAGACCTCGCGCACCGAGTTGTCGGGCGCGTCCCACTCGCCGCGCCGCGCGCTCGGTGTCGAGTCGAGCACCCAGGTCTGGACCGGCGCCAGCCGGGCCCGCGCCGCCAGCACCACCTTGCCGCCGAAGCTGTGGCCGAGCGCCACGCTCACCGGCTGGCCGGCGCGCTCGAGATCGTCGGTGAGCGCCGCGAGATCATCCGCGCACGCCGCGACCGTGTGCGGCGGATCACCGCCGTCGGAGCGCCCGTGCTGGCGCAGGTCGACCAGCACCGCGCCCCACTCCGGACGCCGGTTGACCACCTGGCGCGCGATCGCTCGCCAGTTGCTGCCGCTGCCGTAGATGCCGTGGGTCATCAGCATCCACGCCCGGGGCGCGTCGCCGGCGACGAGGTCGTGGTGGAGTCGGGCCGGCATCGCGCAGACTAGAACGCCGGCGAGACCTTCTTGTGGCGCTCGACCAGATCGATGAAGTAGTTGGCCAGCGCGATCACGTCCTCGTCCTCGGTGCGACGCGACACGTTCACCGTGCGCGCATCGTGCTCACCCTCGTCGGTCGGCTCGCGCATGCGCATGATCACGGTGCCATGCTCCGGATCGGGCTTGCCCTTCCTGCGCCCGCCGACGTCGACCATGTCGATGAGCTCCCAGAGCTTCTTGCGCTCCTTGCCCGAGAGCTGGATCGAGCCGAGCTCCCCGGTCTTGTCCTTCTCGACGAACCCGACCCACAACCCGTTGCCCCTCACCCGGAAGGTCCACTCGGTGCCGTCGGGCTTGGTGCTGACGAACTCGAAGGAACGGCCGTTGACCTCGCCCCGCGGATCATCGACGACCTGGTAGTCGGTCCCGCCGCAACCAGGTACGCTGGCGAGGACGATCGCCATCATGACTTTCGCGGGGCGCACGAGGTTCATTCGAGCAGGTCTTGTGGCTGCCGTCAAAGCGGCGGTCGCGACCGGCCTGGTCGCGTGCGGCTTCACGCCGTCGGGCGGCGGCGGCAGCAGCATCGACGCGGCCACCGACGGCGACGGCCCGCAGGTCATCGACGCCCGCGACCTCGACGCGGTGCCCGGCTTTTTCTGTGACCGATCCAACGCCGACCTGCGTCTGTGCCTGACCTTCCAGGAGGGCGGCGTGATCGACGCCAGCGGCTCCAACCTCACGATCACCGCCACCAAGATCGGATTCGGCCCGGGGATCGTCGACGACGCCGTGCAGGTCGACGCCAGCAGCGACATCCACGTCGAGGAGAACGCGGCGCTCGACGTGACCACCGCGCTCACCATGGAGACCTTCGTGTTCGTGGTCGACGTCCCCAACCCACGCGCCGGGCTCATGGACAACAACGGCCAGTGGGGCATGTGGCTCGGCGCCAACATGCGACCGTATTGCACGATGGGCGGCTCCACCGTCAGCGGGCCGACCATCGCCACCGGCCAGTGGACCCACGTCGCCTGCGTGTTCGACAACCTGACCTACCGCATCTTCGTCGACGGAAGTTTGTTCGGCACGGTCAACCGCCAGGTGCCGGCGCCGACCGGCGGCGTCGACGGCATGAACCTCGGCCAGGACAACACACCGATGGGGCCCAACGATCCGCTGAGCGGCGCGCTCGACGAGCTGCGCATCTGGGGCAGCGTGCGCAGCCCGGAGCAGATCGCCGAGGCCGCGGGACGGCGCGGCGGATGAGCGCCCCTCCGGCCGAGACCTCGGCCGAGTCCACCGCCGACGGCACGGATGACGGGATCGCCGCGGCCATCGGCGCACGCTGCGCCGCCGGAGGTGTCGACCTGTACGCGACCTGCGCCGCCGAGGACTACGACGCGGCAGTGCCGCCCGCGTACCACCTGCCCGACCTCGGCCGCCGACGCGCGCTGGTGGTCGTGCTCGGCAACACCCGCGCGCTGTGGCCACACGTCCGCGCCGCTGCCGCCGCCGGCGCCCGCCATCCCGTCGATGAGCACGTCACCACCGTGGTCCGCGGCGCCGTCGACGCCGCGCTCGCGTCGCGGTCACCGCGCCCGCGCGCCGAGATTCGCTTCGCGCCCGAGCCGCCG
>SXJR01000136.1 GCA_005779305.1 Myxococcales bacterium | reverse complement strand
GGCGGGCCGCGGTGCACCCGAGCCCGCGCCGCGGCAGGCCAGCGCCAGCGCCAGCCCGAGCAGGAGGGCCCGCGCCGGCAGCCGTGTCCCGAGGCTCACGCCGGGCGCGCCCGCATGGCGGCGACCGAGCGCTGCACCAGTTGCTCGAGCACGGCGGTGTCGATGTCGGCCAGGCGCTTGATGTAGAGGCACGATTTGCCGGTCGAGTGCGGGCCAAGTCGCGCCAGCAGCGCCTGTCGCTCGCTGAACCCGTCCATGAGGTAGAGGGTGAGGTTCTGCGCGCGCGGCGAGAACCCGATCTCCATCCAGTCGCCGCTACGGCCGGTCGCCGGCGACGTGTAGACGTAGCTGCCGTAGCCGACGATGCTGGTGCCCCACATGCGGCCCTTGTCGCCGGTGGCCCGGCTGAACAGGGCATCGAGGGCCCGGCAGTCGTCGCGCCGCGCGCCTTGCTTGTCGAGGAAGGCGCTGACGCTGGCCGCGTTCACCTTGGTCTTGAGCTCGGCCTTCTTGGGCGGCTTCTTCGCCGGCTTCTTCGCCGCCGGCTTCCGCCCCGGTTTCTTGGGCGCCTTCTTCATGGGCCCGACGTTGTTCCCGGCCGCGCGCGCTGTCAACCGCTGGAGCACCGGCTACTGACCGTCGAGCAACCCGCTGACCAGCGAGCGCAGCCCGTCGGCGTCGACCAGCTCGGGCACGCGCACGGCGCCCGGCGCCATCCACGGCGCGCGATCAGTCGCGGCGAGCGGGGCCATCCCGTCGAGCGAGTACAGACTCACCCGCTCGACGCCGGCGGCGCGGGTGGCGCCACGATCGGCGACCAGAGTCGCGGCGTCGGGGTAGGGCATGGCCACCGGCTCGATGCCGACGGTGCCGACGATGCCGAGCGCGACCGCGGCCCGGTCGCCGTACTGGGCGCGGGCCGACGCCGCGTACGAGTGGATGACGTCGGGCCCGTGCCACGAGCCCGACAGATCGTAGATGAGCGACTGGTAGACCATGAACGACACCTCGTCCCAGGCCGGGCCGGCGACCGGGACGTCGAACGCGTCGGCGATGTCGTGGTCGCCGTCGGCGGGATCGTCGAGGACCATCGGGTACGAGACCGCGGCGACGCGCAGGCCGCGCCCGCGCAGCTCGTCGACCAGCGCCGTCATCTCGGCGGTGTGGGTGGCGAACGCGGCCGGATCGCGGCCGGCCTTGATGGCGTCGATCGCCGCGACGGTGCCGCTGGTCTCGATCACGTCGGCGATGGCGCGGGTGCGGGCCAGGCTCATCTCCAGATCGAAGATGATCCAGTCGAGGGGCAGGGCCTCGGCGTCGCGCCAGTCGGCGAAGGCCAGCGCCGTCTCGCGCATGGCCGGGATGTTGTGCTCGTTGGGCCAGTAGCCGTCGGCCTCGTCGAGGAGCAGCCAGGCGCGCACGCCGACGTCGGCGGCGGCCGCGTCGCGGATGAGGGCGGCAAGCGCGGGGTCCCCGAGGCGCGCCTCGGGGATGGCCAGGTACACGTCGAGCTGGTGCGCGGCCAGCCACGGCAGCTCGCCGCGGATCGCGTCGTCGGAGAGGAACTCCGCCCACACCGCGTCGGCGCGTTCGCCCGGCGCGCCCACCTCGGCGCCGCCACAGGCGGCCAGCAACCCCACGATACACCCCAGCGCTCGCATCCCGCAGCTCTACTCCATGATGGTCCGGTAGAACAGGTCGGCCAGCGCCGTGTGTCCCGCCGGGTTGGGGTGGATGCAGGTCAGATCGAACCAGGTCGGCGTGCCGGGGCCGCGGTAACACTCGCTCTGGGGATCGTCGGCGTGGAAGCCGTGGCCGCAGAAGTTCTCCAGCGAGAACACCAGGTCAACGTCGCGCTCGACGGCGATGCGCATGTACTGCTCGTTGGCGTGCACGTAGGCCGGCCGCATCAGCGCGGCCGCCTCGCCCGAAAAGCCGGCCAGCGCCGCGCCCGGGCACGACTCCAGATCACCGGTGGCGTCGGTGAACTCGTAGATGTTGGTGAAGACCACGTGCGAGCCACTGGGGAAGTTGACCGGATCCTTGAGGTAGCGGACGGCGTCATCGAGCATGGCCAGCATCTCGTCGACGCGGGCGATGGTCTGCGCCGGGGTGTCGCCGCCCTGCGCGTCCTCGAGGAACGAGCTCATGTCGTTGCCGCCGATGGTCATGATCACCAGCGTGCGCTTGGGTTCGGGGCTCGCGAAGCAGTCGTGGATCTGCTGGTGCGGCGGCATGAGCAGGTCGTCAGCGCGGGCGCCCCACGCCGAGCACTCGGTGACCTCGAGGCCGAAGCCCCAGGCCTGGCGCAGCCGCCAGGCCAGCACCTCGCGGTAGTACTGGGTCGGCAGGGTGGGCGGGGTACCCTCGGTGATCGAGTCGCCCAGGAACACCACCTTCTCGATCCCGGTGATGGCCTGGTGGTTGGTGCCGGCGCAATGGGTGCCCACCGTCGGGTTGAACTGGTCGTAGTTGGGCCGCGGCTGGTTGGGGTCGCCCAGGCCGCTGAAGCACAGCTCGCCGATCCCTGGCCCATCCGGCGTGCTCGCGGCGTCGATACTCACGCCGGCATCGATCGCCGAGCTCGGCCCGTCCTTGGCAGCCGCCGCGTCCGCCGCCGGCTCGTCATCGTCATCGTCGTCGCCGACCCCCGACGAGCCGGTCGAGCAACCCAGTAGCGCGAGCGAGATCAGGAAGGCAGACCGCATCTGAACCTTCGCTTCGCAAGAGGTGAGCCGAGGTGCGAATCCAGCGCATCCGCATACATGGCCCCATCCCGACCCCCAAGGTGTCCATGCATGGACAGGTACTTACGGATCCGGAGTGTCCGTAGATCGGACGGGTGACACCCTTTTTTGGCCCGGACTGACAAGTCGGCGCTGGAAGGGGCCGATCACGGACTGCTCGGGACGCTCGTCGACGATGGCGAAGGTGACGGCGGCGAAGCGGCCGGCGAAGGGGCCGGCGAGGGCGGAGGCCATCTCATCGGCGACCATGGTGGGGTCGCAGCGGAAGACGCCGCAGCCCCAGGCGCCGAGCACGAGAGCGTCGTGGCCGTGGTGGGCGGCGATGGCGAGGACGCGGGCGACGCGCTCCCGGATCGCGGACCGCACACGGCCGCCGGCGAGCGGCGTGCGGTCGCCCAGAGCGCCGGCGTTGGGGGCGGGCGAGGTCAGGAAGGCGCAGGTGAACGGCTCCTCCAGGAGGGCGCCGTCGTCACCGCGGAAGACCGGCACGCCCGGCGACCAGATCACCCACGATGCGTAGATCGGATCGTGGCGGGTCCGGTGGTAGGCGTACATGGGGCTGCCCTCGAGGCACGCGTACAGCGCCGACGCGCGGCACAGCGACTCTTCCTGAGCGAGCGCGCCACCCAGGAAGCCGCCACCCGGGTTCTTGGCCGAGGCGCAGTTGAGCGCGGCGACATCGTGGCCGGCGCGCACCAGCGCGGACGCCGCTGCCAGCGTGGTGGTGTTCTCGACGGTGATCGTGGTCGACGAGACCCGCGCCGCGGGTACGCTCACATGCTCGTCGGGCGCGTGGGTGATGGTGCCGGTGCGCGCCGCAGCGGCCGCGTCGACGATCGAGACGGGCTTGCCCGATGGCGCGACGTAGCTGCCGGTGCGCGTGATCGCGACCGCCTCGTGCCCGTAGGCGGCGGCCTTCCGGCGGTCGATGAAGATCCGTGACATAGTGTATCTATAACACTAATAAGAGATGGCTGCAACGGTTGCCGCGATCTACGAGAACGTCGCACCATCGCCGCGGATGATCACTACCAAGGGGAAGAAGCGCGTCGCCATCCTCGGAGGCGGCGTGTCGTCGATGACCACTGCCTTCTACCTGAGCAGCTATCCGGGCTGGAAGGATGAGTGGGAGATCGACGTCTACCAGATGGGGTGGCGCCTGGGCGGCAAGGGCGCGAGTGGCCGCAATGCGGCGCATCACCAGCGCATCGAGGAGCACGGCCTCCACATCTTCCTCGGCTTCTACGACAGCGCGTTCCGGACCATGCAGGCGCTCTACGGCGAGCTGGCCCGCAGCCCGGGCGAGCCGCTGGCCACCTGGGACCAGGCCTGGAAGCCGGCCGACTACGTCGCGTTCATGGAGCAGGTGAAGGGCGAGTGGAAAGCGTGGGAGGTGAACTTCCCGCGCCGCCCGGGCACACCCGGCGACGACAGCCAGCCGCTCAGCGGCTGGGGCTACGTGCAGACCATGCTGTCGTGGATCGCCGAGTGGCTGCAGCAGCTCGGTCTGCTCGTCGTCGAGGACAGCGAGATCATCGAGCGGCTGGTCGGAGAGGTCGACACCACCCGCCGCGCCCACCCCGGCATCTCCGGCGAGTGGCGGGTGAAGGAGGTCGTGCGCGGCATCTTCGCCGGCGTGCTCCAGCGTGTGGTCGACGGGATCTCCTACGTCGCCAGCCTCACCGATCTCGACAACCAGCTCATCCACGCCGCCGTCAGGCTGGCGGCCACCGTCGACGCCGCCGACGACTCCGACACCCGCCACTCCGCCGTCGGCGAGCTGGTCCGCCGCGTGCGCGACTGGGTCTGGAACCGCGTCGCCGGCGCCATCGACGAGAACGACGAGCTGCGCCGCGTGTTCACGCTGATCGATCTGACCACCGCCGCCATCAACGGCATGATCCACGACGACCTGGTCGGCGAGAACCCGTACTGGTTCCGCATCGACGACCAGTCGTTCCGCTCGTGGATCATGAAGCACGGTGCCACCGAGCGCACCGCCCACTGCGGACCGATCGAGGCCGCCTACGCCCTCGCCTTCGGCGAGAAGACCGAGCTCGGCGCCGGCACCGCCATGCATGGCATCCTGTTGCTCATCTGCGGCTACAAGGGCGGCATCTTCTGGGAGATGCAGGCCGGGATGGGCGACACCATCTTCGCGCCCTACTACGAGGTGCTGCGCCGGCGCGGCGTGCGCTTCCACTACTTCCACCGCGTCGATCGGCTGGAGATGTCGGCCGATGGCACCCGGGTCGCGAAGATCCACATCGGGCGCCAGGTCGAGACCAAGGGCGGCACCTACCAGCCACTGGTCACGGTCAAGGACCTGCCGTGCTGGCCGTCGACGCCGCTCTACGACCAGATCGTCGACGGCGCCGACCTCGAGAAGAGCGGCTGCGATCTCGAGGACTGGTGGACCACGTGGGTCGATCGCGGTCCACCGCTCGTGCTCGAGGACGGCGCCGACTACGACATGGTCGTGCTCGGCACAGCCGTCGCCACCTTCCCGTACATCGCCAGCGAGGTGATGGACCGGAGCTTGCCGTTCAAGCTCATGGCCGAGCAGATCGTCACCACCCAGACCCAGGCCATGCAGCTCTGGTTCAAGCCGTCGCTGGCCGGCCTGGGCTGGGAAGGGGTGCCGCCCATCGTCGGCGCTTACGCGCTGTGGATGGACACCTGGGCCGATCTCTCGCATCTGCTCGATCGCGAGGACTGGCCGGACGGCAAGCGGCCCGGCAACCTGGCCTACCTGGTCAGCCGCATGCTCGACGACGAGCCCATGCCGCCGCGCTCCGATCACGGTTACACCGCGCGCCAGCACGCGCGGGTGCGGGCCTTCGCGCTCGAGTGGCTGGCCAAGGAGGCGGGCGCCTTGTGGCCGCCCGCCGCCGACAAACACGACCCGCGCGCGCTCAACTGGTGGTTCCTCGTCGATCCGCTCGAGCGCGACGGCGCCGCCCGCTTCGAGGCCCAGTTCATCCGCGGCACGCTCAACCCGTCGGAGCGCTACGTGCTGTCCGAGCCGGGCACCACCAAGTACCGGCTGCGCCCCGACGAGACCGGCGGCGTGGTCAACCTGATCCACGTCGGCGACCACACCTTCACCGGCGTCAACGCCGGCTGCGTCGAGGCCGCGGTGCAGTCCGGCATGGCTGGCGCCAAGGCGCTGTGCGGATTCCCGAAGGAGATCCCCGGCGACATCGAGCCGCGGCCGGGACCGTGGGGTGACCGGTGAGCGGCAAGCCTCGCTACGTCGAGCGCGGCGGCGAGATGGTGCTGCGCCAGCCCATCGCCTGCGATCGCACCACCATGTACAACTTCCTCGTCGACGCCGACTGGCACGCGCTGGTCCGTCTCTGCGATCAAGCGTTCCGCGAGCCCAGCGGCGGCGCCGTGGTGGTGCGGCCGCTGGTGCCGGCGGTGATGGTGGTCGCCGCCGACATCCAGCGCGGCCACTCGCGCGATCCCGTCGACGGCCAGAAGGGTTGGGCCCGGGAGCGCGACCTCGGCTTCTGGATCCCGGTCGCGCGCGGCCGCTTCGACGACGACGATCCGTCGGACTTCGAGATCGAGCAGGTCGGCTGGTACCAGCCCTACCTGTTCATCGACAACCCGGCGGCGGTGTTCGTCGGCCGCGAGACCTACGGCTTCGCCAAGGCGTTCGGGACCTGCGAGATGCCGAGCTCGGCGGTCGATCCGTCGCGCTTCCGGGTCGAGACCCTGGTCATCGACACGTTCACGCCCGCCACCGAGGCCCGGCGCGAGGAGCTGTACCGCCTCGAGCGCGACGACGACGGCCCGCTGGGCGCGCTCTCGTCGTCGATCGGCAGCTTCACCGAGCTGGTGGTCGAGACCTCGGCCCGTCTGGCCCGCCACTTCTTCGGCCGCGCCGGCCTGCCCATGCCGACCTGGGAGCTGCTCAAGAACCTCTACGCCTCGCTCAAGGACGGCCTCGTGCCGATGTTCTTCCTGCGCCAGTTCCGCGACGTGGCCGAGCCCGATCGTGCCGCCTACCAGGCGATCATCGAGGCGCCGTGCGATCTGACCGCCTTTCGCGGCGGCGGCTTCCTCGACGAGCACGTCCTCACCATCCGCACCTGCGCCAGTCACCCCATCGCCCGCGATCTCGGCCTCTCGCCCGGCCGCATCGAGACCGGCTTCGGCTTCTGGGCCGACTTCGACTTCGACATCGCCCTCGGCAAGGAGCTCTGGCGCGCGCCGTGATCAGCGGGTCGGAGGCGGCCCCGGTACCCGTCCGATGTGCGGCCACAGCTCGGCGAAGGCACGCTCGGACAACCCCAGCGCGAGCCGCAGCTCGGTGTCCATCTGTTCGCGTCGCGGCTTGATGCGGGCGTAGGCCGCGTCGGTCGTGAGCGAACCCGACAGGACGGCGTCGATGTCGGGCACGGTGTCGTCGAAGAACCGCTGCAACACCGCGCGCGCCCGCTGGTGCTGGGCCTCGGAGAGCGGATGGCCGAGCGCCACCGCGATCTCGCTGTCGCCGTCGGTGCCGCGGCGGACCATGTCCTGCACGCGCTCGAGGTCGAAGAGGTGCACGCTGATGCGATCGCCCAGCTGGTCGGGCGTGCCCGGGGCGTAGTCGTGGGGCTGGCGGATGAACGCGTCCTCGCGCGGTCCGTACCAGTGGGGCAGACCCGGCCGCCAGAAGGGTTGACCACCGGCCAACCGCGCCGGCTCGCTGGTCATCGTTTCAGGATCCTCGAGCGTGGGCCGGGGGTCCGCCGCCGGCGCGACCGCCGCCGCTGGCAACGCGCGGATGATCGGCGCCCGGTCCGCCGCCGGCGTCGCCGCCGCGTCACCCCCGGCTCGGGTCCAGATCAGCAACAGGATGCCGAGCGCGGCCACGATCAGCGCCAGCGCGACCAGCACCCAGCGCTGCCGGGAGGTCCTCATCTACTGGCTGACGATGCTGAACCCCGAGGCCGCCGAGTAGCCGCGCGCGGCCACGTACCACGTGCCGGAGCCCGACATCTGGCAGGTCTCGCTGTTGCCGCCGGTGTAGGGCCGGCAGTTGTACGTCGACGTCGTCGGCGCCGCGCCCAGCCGCACGTAGAGGTCGGCGTCGCCGCTGCCTCCCGACATCACGAACTTCGGGTTGGTGGCGGTGAGGGTGTAGACCGTGGTCCAGGCGCTGGCCGCCACCGACAGGTTGGTGGCGTTGATGCCGGCCGGGCACACCCCGCAGTCGCTGGCGCAGCTGCCGCAGCTCTCGCCGGCCCCGCAGGTCCCGTTGCCACAGACCTCGGCGACGGTGTAGCTGGCGTCGAGGGTCACGCCGGTGTAGCTCGAGTACGGGTTGAGCAGGATGTTGTACGTGCCGGGCCCGGTGAAGCTGCAGGTCTCGGCGTTGCCCGACTTGTACGGCCGGCAGTCGTACGACGACGTGGACACCGCCGCGTTCTTCTTCACGTGCAGATCGCAGTCGCCGGTGCCGCCGCTGATCTTGATGGTGACGGCGTTGCCGCCGGCCGGGACCACGATCTGGCGCGTGATCACGCCGCCGGCGAGCCCGCCCTGCAACAGGAAGGTCGGGCACGCGCCGCAGTCGGCCGCACACGTGGTGCAGCTCTCGTTGGCGGCGCAGACGGCGTCGCCGCACACCGCCGGCGTCGACACGATGTACGGCGTGCTGGCGCAGGTCTCGTCGTGCGTGGTGTACGACCAGCCCTGGTACATCCGGCACACGCCGTCGTAGTTGACGGCCCAGTACGGGTGGTAGCCGAACGTCGTCGTGCCCGAGACGCCGGGACCGTAGTCGGCGTGGATGTGCTGACCTGATCCAGCCGGACGATCGACGTTCTCGAGCTTGCCGGCGAAGGCCTGCCCCCACGCGCTCGAGTTGCACGCGCCGTAGGAGTAGCCCCACGCGGTCTCGTAGTCGTCCCCGGGGACGCACCCGCCGCGCGTGCCGGCCAGGCTCGAGCCCGGACCGCACCAGCCGTAGGTACAGGTCGAGACCTCGCCCGAGCCCGAGGCAGTCCATCCGCCTTGTTTCCACGACACGCGCCCGGTGCCATCGGTGCCGGCGTAGCCGGTGCCGACGCGCGCGTAGGCGTAGTTGCCGAAGTTGGCGTACAGGGTGGCGTCGTCGACGGCCGCCTTGCTGGCCATGGTGAGACCCTGTTCGAGCTCACCCAGCTCGGGTTCGTCACCGCCGAGGCCGTCGACACATCCGGTGACGGTCACGGCCAGCACGATCCCCCACGACACGAACCTGGTTAGCCTTCGCATGGCGACCCCCTCAGAGGAAGCCTCATTGCATAGGCAGTGCCGGGTCTGAAATTACCATGGTCTCGCTTACTTCGCTTGCACTCCGGTGCGGGAGTGGCCCAGGAGTTGTGCACTCCCGTCCAAGACTTGCTCAACTTGTGAACAAGTTCTGGACAGGTGGATCTGCGATCGCAGCGCGGTCGCAAGCATCGGACCGAGCAGCGGCACGTGGCGCCGCGTGACCTCGACCCCGTGCTTCTCGCCGCGGGCTGCCACGTTGGCGGCGAGCAACGCGCGGTACACCGCCACGCGCTCGGCGTCGGTGGGCGGCGGCGGTGGTGGGCGGCGATCGAGCAGCGCCCGCGCCTCGCGGAAGATCCACGGGTGCTGGATCGCGGCGCGGCCGATCATCACGCCGGCGCAGCCGGTCTCCGCGAGCGCGCGCACCACGTCGGCGGCGCTGCCCACGTCGCCGTTGACGACCACCGGGATCGAGACCACCGCCTGCGCGCGCTGGGCCCAGCGCCAGTCGGCGTCACCGGTGTGCCCGGCCTGGGCGGTGCGGCAGTGGATGGTGAGCCCGGCGACGCCGGCGTCCTCGAGCCGCGGCGCCAGCTCGACGATCGGCATCTCGGACTCGGGGCCCCAGCCGATCCGGGTCTTCACCGTCACCGGCACGTCGACGGCGTCCACCACCCGCCGCGCCATCGCCACCATCGCCGCCGGGTCGCGCAGCCAGCCGGCGCCGGCGCCGCCGCGGGCCACCCGCGGCAACCAGCAGCCGCAGTTGATGTCGATGAACGCCGGCCGCGCCGCCGCGGCGACCTCCGCCGCTTCCATGAGCAGATCGGCGTCGGCGCCGTAGATCTGGATCGCGGTCGGCCGATCGTCCTCGGCCAGGGTCGCCTTGCGGCGCGCGATCTGGGCGCCGGCGATCATCTGCTCGGCGCGGATGAACTCGGTGACACACAGCTCGGCTCCGAAACCCCGGCACACCCGCCGGAACGCCGCGTCGCTGACGTCCTCCATGGGCGCCAGCACCACCGGCGACGACGCCAGCAGCGAGGCGATCGTGGTGGACCGGCTCGTCATGGTCGTAGCGTACCTTCGGCGGGCTTCATGGCCATCGAGATCCATCACGGCGACAACCTGGAGGTCATCTCCGGGTTCCCCGACGGATCGTTCGATCTGATCTACATCGATCCGCCGTTCAACACCGGCGTGGTGCAGGTCAAGAAGCGGACCCGGACCCGGCGCGACCCCGGCGGCGGGCGGGTCGGGTTCCACGGCCTCCGCCACTCCAGCGAGGAGCTGGGCCGGAGCTCGTTCGACGATCGCTTCGACGACTACCAGGCCTTCCTGCGGCCGCGGCTCGCGGAGGCGTACCGGCTCCTGGCCCCGACCGGCAGCTTCTTCCTCCACCTCGACTACCGCGAGGTCCACTACGCCAAGGTCGCGCTCGACCAGATCTTCGGACGCGACGCGTTCATCAACGAGATCATCTGGGCCTACGACTACGGCGCGCGCACGTCGCGCCGCTGGTCGCCCAAACACGACAACCTGCTCTGGTACGCCAAGGATCCGGCGAGCTACTGCTTCAACTTCGACGAGATCGATCGCATCCCGTACCTGGCGCCGACGCTGGTGGGCGATGAGAAGGCGGCGCGTGGCAAGACGCCCACCGACACCTGGTGGCACACCATCGTGAGCCCGACCGGCAAGGAAAAGACCGGTTACCCCACCCAGAAGCCGCTGGGCGTGCTCGAGCGCATCGTGCGCGTGCACTCGCGGCCCGGCGATCGCCTGCTCGACTTCTTCGCCGGCAGCGGCACGCTCGGCGACGCTGCGGCCCGCCACGGCCGCGCCTGCGTCCTCGTCGACGAGAGCGCCGAGGCGATCGCGGTGATGCGGGCCCGGCTGGCCGGCGCCCGCCTGATCAGCGCACGAACCCGCGCTCGCTCATCCGGCCGGTGATGCGCGACGGCGCCACCGAGGTGCCGCCGAAGTAGAGGCCGGCGGCCCACTTGAAGTCGAGCGCCGGCGTCGACGGGCAGGCCCGGGGCAAGGTCGAGGTCAGGTCGATCGCGCGGCCGGCGATGACGCCGCTGACCGCGAAGCGGAAGACCTCGCCGTCGGGCCAGACCCGGTAGCGGAGCGGCGCGTCGGCGGCGAGCTCGGCCGCCGACAGCGTGAACAAGGGATCGAGCGGAGTCTGGTGCACGCTGGTCGCGTTGGCGTAGGCGGTCACCTCGAGCACCGGCTGGGCCAGGTCGACGCGCCAGCGCCAGCCGAACATGGCGCCGTCGACCGACAGATCGATCGTGCCGCAGTCGGACAGGCCGGGCAGCTTGTTCCAGTCGAGCTGATCGCCGGGCTGGGTCGGCTGGGTGATCACGTACGCGGCCGAACCGTCGAACGCGAAGCGGTAGTCGCGTCCGTCGATGGTCTGGAAGCCGCGCAGCGGGTTGTCGGGCGCGCCTCCGGTGACCAGCGCGTCGTGTTGCCCGGGCTCGATCGTATACGTGGCCCAGACCTCGACGAAGGTGTCGGGCTCGGGCGCTGCGTCGAGCGCGACGTCCCCGCCGCCGCAAGCGGCGGCGAACGCGAGAAGGGGCCCCGGGCAGCGCATCCGGGTTAGCATCCGCCAGAATGGACTCCGGCGCACCGGCGCAACGGCGGGGGCCGGTCGCTCTTCCGAGCGAGATCGGCGGGTACGAGATCGTGTCGCCGCTGGGACGCGGCGGCATGGGCGTGGTCTATCGCGCCCGCGACCCGGTGACCGGCGACGGCGTCGCGCTCAAGACTGTGCTGTGGGCGGGAGAGGGTGCGCTGGCGGCGATCCGCCGCGAGATCCTGGCGCTGTCCGCGATCCGCCACCCCGGTGTGGTCAAGGTGCTGGCCGAGGGCGTGCACGACGGCCGCCCGTGGTACGCGATGGAGCTCATCGAGGGCCAGTCGCTGCGCCAGCGCTTCGCCTCGATGTGGCAGCCGGCGTCGGGCGCGCACACCACCATGGACGCGCGCGCCAGCTCGCTCGGCGACGGCGCCGGCCTCGACGACGATCGCCGCTCGACGCTCGGCCCCGGCTTCGAGGTCACCGCCTCGGGCTCGGAGGTCGTCGGCGCCGCCCAGGACGTCCTCGCCGAGGCTGGGCTGCGGCGCCGCGCCCATGACACCCAGCCCGAGCCGTTCGCCGCCGCCCAGGCCCCGGGCAGCCTGGCCGTGCCCGCCGAGCTGCGCGGTCTGCTCGAGCTCATGGTCGCCATGTGCGAGCCGCTGGCCCACGTCCACGCCGCCGGCATCGTCCACCGCGATCTCACGCCCGACAACATCATCGTTCGCGGCGACGGCACGCCGGTGCTGGTCGACTTCGGTCTGGCCTCGTCGTTCCGGCGCGGTGGCCGCGAGGCGCTGGCGGTCGGTGGCACGATCGTCGGCACTACCCACTACATGGCGCCCGAGCAGATCCGCGGCGAGCTGGTCGACGCCCGCGCCGATCTCTACTCGCTCGGCTGCATCCTCTACGAGGCGCTGACCGGCCGGCCGCCGTTTCTGGGCGCCAGCGCCAGTGGCATCCTGTCGATGCACCTCTACGAGTCACCGGTGCCACCGACGGCACTCGAGCCGTCGCTGCCGCTTTGGCTCAACAGCCTGGTGCTGGGGCTCTTGGCCAAAGATCCGCGGGCGCGCATCGGCTACGCCGGCGACGTGGCGGCGCTGGTACGACGCGCGCTCGGCGCGGGCGCGCCGGCCATCGAGGCGCCGCCCTACGTCTACCGGCCGCGCATGATCGGCCGCGGCGAGGAGGTCGGCCGCTTCGAGGCGATCCTGGCCCGCCTGCGCGATGGCAAGGGCGGCGTGGCCCTGGTGCGCGGCGAGAGCGGCGTGGGCAAGACCCGACTCGCCGTCGAGCTGGCCACCCGGGCGTCGTCGGAGGGCGTGCGCGTGGTGGTCGCCGAGTGCCCGGCGGTGGTGGGCGCTGAGCGCGCGCAGTCGCGGGCCGCGCCGCTGACCCCGCTCAAGCCGTTCCTGCAGGCCGTCGCCGATCGCTGCCTCGATCAGGGCCTCGAGGAGACCGCGCGCCTGCTGGGCGAGCGCGGCCGCGTCCTCGCCACCTACGAGCCCACGCTCGGGCGCCTGCCCGGCGTCGTCGACAGCCAGCCGCCGGCCCCGCTCACCGTCGAGGGCACCCGCGCCCGCCTGTTCGAGTCGCTGCGCGAGACCTTGTGCGCGCTGGCCGGCAGCGGCCCGCTGTTGCTCTTGATCGACGACGTGCAGTGGGCCGACGAGCTCACCCTCCGCTTCCTCCTGTCGCTGCGCAGCGAGTTGTTCGCCGCCACGCCGCTCCTGGTCCTGTGCACGCAGCGCAGCGAGGCGCCCAACCCGCTGGTCGACGAGCTGGCGGCGCTGTCGTCGACCGAGGTGCTCGATCTGCCGCGCCTCGCCGCCGCCGCCATCCACACCATGGTCGCCGACATGCTGGCGCTCCCCGACATCCCGCCGGCGCTGGTGAGCTCGCTGGTCGGGCCCGGCGCGGGCGTGCCCTTCCACGCCGGCGAATATCTGCGCGCCGCCGTCGAGGACGGCATCCTGGTGCGGCGGCCGGGCACACCGTGGGCCCTGGCCGGGGGAGCCGGCGACGAGGTCCTGCCGACCTCGCTGGCCGAGCTCCTGCGCCACCGCCTCGATCGGCTGGGCGCCACCGGTCGCACGCTGGCGGCGCTGGCCGCGGTCATCGGCCGCGACTTCGACGCCGAGCTCCTGGCCGAGCTCACCGGCACGCCAGCGACCGAGATCGACGACACCCTGCGCGACATGGTGCGCCGCCACATCTTCGAGGAGGCCGCCGGCGGCAAGCTGCGCTTCGGCCACGACAAGATCCGCGAGGCGGCCTACGACGGCCTCGCCGACGACGATCGCCGCCGCGCCCACCGCGACGCCGCCCGTGCCCTCGAGCACCGCGTCTCCAGCCAGCCCAGCCACGATCTCTATCCCGTGCTCGCCCACCACTACTCGATGGCCGACGAGCCGGTCCGCGCCGTCGAGTTCCTCGAGAAGGCCGGGCAGCGCGCGCTCGAGGTCGGCGGCTACCAGGACACCATCGACTTCCTGCGCCGCGCCCTCACCCGGGTCGCGCGCGGCGCGGCCCCGGCCGATCGCGGGCGGCGCGGACGCTGGCGGCGCTGGCTGGGCGAGGCGTCGTGGGGCCTGGGCGACATCGACGGCTGCGGCGAGCACTTCGCCGCCGCGCTCGGCGATCTCGATCGCGCGGTGCCGTCCACCACCGCCGGCTGGCTGCGCGACGCCGGCCGCCGGGTCGC
>SXJR01000135.1 GCA_005779305.1 Myxococcales bacterium | reverse complement strand
GTTGTCGTCGAAGTTGATCTTCGCGTCGAGCGCGACCACCTTGCCGTCGGCGGTCACCACCAGCGGGTTGATCTCCAGCAGCGAGCAGTCGACGTCGTCGTAGCACTTGGTGAGTGCGCGCAAGAACTTCACGAGCTCGGCAGTCACCGCCGGCGTCATGGCGAGCCGCTTGCCCAGCCGGCGGGCCTGGTAGTCCTGCCAGCCGACCGCCGGGTTGATCTGCTCCTTCAGGATCTTCTCGGGGTGCGCCGCCGCAACCTCCTCGATGTCCATGCCGCCCTCCTGCGACGCCATCACCGTCACCCGGCCGCTCTCGCGGTCGAGCAGCATGCCCAGGTAGTACTCCTTGGCGATCGCCAGCCCCTGCTCGATGAAGAGCCGCTGGACCTTCTTGCCCTGGGGGCCGGTCTGGGGGGTGATGAGCGTCATCCCGAAGATGCGCTTCACCGCCTCCTCGGCGTCGGCACGGGTCTTGGCGACCTTGACGCCGCCGCCCTTGCCGCGGCCACCGGCGTGGATCTGCGCCTTCACGACGACGAGATCGTTGCCCGACTCCTTCTGCACCTTCGGGATCGCGGCCAGCGCGTCCTCGACGGTGAGCGCCGGGATGCCGAACGGCACCGGCACGCCGTACTTCCGGAACAATTCCTTGCCCTGGTACTCGTGGATCTTCATCGAGCCGCGGGTGTACCGCCCGACGGTGGGGAGGTGCAAGAGCCGGGAGTGGCCGTGATCACTGGGGTGGCACTCCCAGGCGTCCCTACCGCGTGGCTAGGCCCTGCCGGCCCGAGCTGAGCGCGATGCTGTCACTCGGCGCCGGGTGGGGGCAGTAACCGGTCAGGCAGGGCAGGGAACGCTCTTCCAGTTCCGCCGCGTAGCCTCGTCGAGGAACATCCGCACTGCCGCGACCGTCCACGGTCGCTCGTATCCGATCTCGGCCGACTCGGCGCTGGCGTGGAGCGTGAGGTTGGCAGTCTTGCCGGCGGCGTCGAGCTCGGCGACGTGAGCGATGATCTCGCGAACGAGGTCGTCGGGATCGCGCGGGATCCAGTCCTCGAAGAGCTGGGTCCAGTGGATCGGCGGGCGACCGATGGCGCGAAGCGCGTCGGCGCGTGCATCGGGCGGGTTTTCGCCGTAGGGGAGGCGAAGCAGGATGCGGGTGTCGGGGTTGGCGCCGGCCTCGCGACGGAGGTCGCGGATCAGCGCGTCGACGACCGGGACCTCGCGCATGAAGGCGTCGGCGCTCGCGGGCGAGTAGTCCTTGGTGTGCGTGTACGAGTGATTCGCGATCTCGTGGCCCTCGGCGATCGCGCGGAGGACCATGGCCCGGGACTGGGCGCGGTCGATGGAGGGGCTCCACGTGGGCTCCTCGATGTTGCGGCCCATGACGAAGAAGGTGGCGTGGACCGAGGCGGCGGCGAGGACGTCGAGCAGCGCTGGCATCGACGGGCCAGGGCCGTCATCGAAGGTCAGCGCGTACGGCATACACGAGTGTGACTCCGTACCGTGAAAGTGCCCGTGGGCGCTCTACATCAACACGCCGCCGGCGGGGATGTTGCGGACGGTGGCGTCGGGGAGCGGGACGCCGGCGTCGGAGGTGGATGCGGAGGGCATCTCGACCGGCAGGGCCGTCCCGAGCGGCGCGGAAGGGCGAGAGCTGAGCGGGACGCCGGAGGGCGGCATCATGGGCGAACCGTCGCCAGCGGGGCCGGCGCCGAGGCGCTTGGCGGTGAGGCGGGTGAACTCGGCCCAGGCCGAGGCGTCGGAGGCGTGGCGCGGGCGCTTGCTGGCGGCCTCGTCGAAGCGCTTGGCGGCGTCCTCGAGCGACGCGGCGGCGGACTTCACCTTGGCCGCGGCCCGCCAGTAGGTGACGTCGCCGAGGAGGCGTTCGAGATCCTTGCGCTGATCACGGCGGTCCGGGGAGCGAGTGAGGAGCATGGCTTGCTCGAGCTCGGTCTGGGCGGCGTCGATGTCGCCGGGGGAGGAGCCGGAGAGCTTGGAGGTGGCCTGATCGACGAGGGCTTCGAGGTACCAGCCTTCGAGGGTGGGGAGCTTGGACGTCGACTGCGGGGTGCACTCGGCGTTGGGTGGGATGGAGATGGGTCTCCAGGCGGCGCCGGTGAGGCGCTCGGTGCCCCAGGGTGGGAAGGAGCGGCCTTGCTCGGCGGTGATGGACTTGGCGGAGCAACGCAGGTAGTAGCGTTGCTCGTTGGCGTTGCCGAGGAGGATGAAGGCGGCGACGGTGAGTGTGAGAACGCCGGTGAGGGCGACCACGAGCGGCCAGCGGCGGGGCTTGCGGGCGGCGTCGGCGTCGTCCGAGTCGAGGTCGGGGTCGGGGACCGGGCGGCGGGGGGAGGGAGACGGGGAGGCGGGGGACGGGGAGGCGGACGACGGGAAGGCGGGGGACGGGGAGCGGGGGGCGGGAGACGGGGAGCGGGGCGTGACACCGACGGCGGACTGGAGATCGGCGGTGGTGGCGGTGGATGGAGCGGGCGGAATGCGTCCTTCGACGTCGCCGAGCTGGCGCTCGGCTTCGCTCAGGACGACCGGGTCCGAACCCGAACCCGAACCCGAACCCGGGCCCGATGCGATCACCAGATCCGTCATCGACGACGGGACCGGATCCTTCTTGTCGTCGGTGCTCATGCGACCTCGACGCGATCGCGGCCGTTGGCCTTGGCGTGGTAGAGGGCGCCGTCGGCGCGGCGGACCAGCTCGGAGGGTGATTCGCCGACGTTGTGCTGGGCGATGCCGACGGAGATCCGGACCGGGAGCAGGCGGGGACCGACGACGACGGGCGACTGGGCGACACGAGAACGCATGCGCTCGCCGACCTCCCAGGCCTGGCCGGCGTTGGCGCGCGGCAGCACGACGAGGAACTCCTCGCCGCCGTAGCGGACGAGCAGGTCGCCGCCGCGGATGGCGGCGCGCAGACGGCGGGCGATCTCGCAGAGGACGTCGTCCCCGACATCGTGGCCGTGCTGGTCGTTGACCTCCTTGAAGTGATCGACGTCGACCATGGCGACGGCGAGGGAGCGCTCGTTGCCGTCGGCGGTATCGATCTCCTGGGGCAGCCGGACGGCGAGGAACTCGCGGTTGAAGGCGCCGGTGAGGCGATCGGTGACGGAGACGCGGTGGAGGCGGAGGTTCTCCATGTCGAGCGCGATCGTCATGGCCAGGAACGCCAAGAGCTCGATGTCGCTCTGCTGGAAGGCGGCGTGGCGGCCCGAGGTCGCGGTGAGGACGCCGACGACCTGGTTGCGGGCGACCATGGGGACGCAGGCCATGGACACGATGGGCGTGCGCGGGGTTTCGTCGAGGACGACGAAGCGGGGATCGAGGTCGACGTCGTCGATGAGGGCGGGGGTGCCGTGCTGGGCGACCCAGCCGGCGACGCCCTCGCCGACGTCGAAGGAGAGCCGGTGCACCTTCTCGGTGCGCAGGCCCCAGGCGGCGCGGGCGAGCAGCTCCTTGCGGCTGGCGTCGAGGAGCATGACCGAGCAGGAGTCGCAGGCGAGGAGCTCGCAGCACAGCTCGGACAGCCGCGACAGCAGCGCGCCGGTCTCCTGATCGCTGCCGAGGAGCTTGCCGACCTCGAAGAGGATCGTGGGCAGCCGGCGCAGTTGCTCCTCGGTCATCACGCGCGGTTCACCAGGTGCTCAGGCCCGGCTCACGGTTGAGCCACGTAGCCGATGTAGGGCAGGTTGCGGTAGCGCTGGGCCACGTCGAGGCCGTAGCCGACCACGAACTTGTTGGGGATGGTGAACCCCAGGTGATCGATGTGGACCTCGCGCTCGGCGCGGTCGGGCTTGTGGAGCAGCGAGCACAGCTTGAGGCTGGCCGGCTTGCGCGTGCCCAGGTTCTCGAGCAGGTAATGCACGGTGTGGCCGGTGTCGACGATGTCCTCGACCAGGAGGACGTGTTTGCCCTCGATGGGCTTGGTCAGGTCCTGGGTGATCTGGACGACGCCCGACGACACGGTGGCGTCGCCGTAGCTCGCCACGCCGATGAAGTCCATGGTCAGCGGCAGCGAGATGTGGCGGACCAGATCGGACAGGAAGATGACCGAGCCCTTGAGGACGCCCAGCACCACCACGTCCTCACCGGTGCTGCCCAGGGCCCGGTACTCGGCGGTGATGGTGGCGCCGAGCTCGGCCACGCGCCGGCTGATGGCCTCCGCGGAGATGAGCTCGACGAAGGGTTCGGTCTCGCGATTCCACGCGGGCGGTGTCGGCGACGCGGCCATGGCGCGAATGTAATACACTTTCGGTTCATGGCCGCCGTGTCCGCTCCCGACCTGGATGCACAGGTGAATCAGGTCCTGGCCGAGGTTCGCACCGAGATCGACGTCGCGCGGCGGCATCGCGTGTTCTGCATGCGCAACCTGCGCATGGACCAGGTCGAGATGATCGGGTTCGACATGGACTACACGCTGGCGCTGTACCACCAGGCCCACATGGAGCGGCTGTCGATCGACCTCACGCTCGGTAAGCTCATCGGTGGGCGCGGGTATCCCGAGGAGATCCGGGGGCTCCACTACGATCCGCAGTGGGCGATCCGTGGGCTCATGGTCGACCGCCACCTCGGCAACGTCTTCAAGATGGACCGCCACAGCCACGTCGGCCGCTGTTACCACGGCACCCGCAAGCTCACGCCTGACGAGCGCAAGCAGGCCTACCGCAACGAGAAGATCAACCTGTCGAGCGATCGCTACGAGTGGATCGACACGCTGTTCGGTCTGCCCGAGGTGGTCATGTACATCACCCTCGTCGACTGGCTCGAGAGGCGGGGGCCGGTGGCCGAGGGCGGTCTCGACAAGCTGTTCGGCGACATCCGGCTGTCGATCGACGAGGCCCATCGCGACGACACGCTCAAGAGCGTGATCAAGCAGGCGCTGCCCGAGTACATCGTCAAGGATCCCGACCTGGCCGAGACGCTGCACAAGCTGCGCAGCTCGGGCAAGAAGCTGTTCCTGCTCACCAACTCGCTGTTCGACTACACCGACGTGGTGATGAAGTACCTGCTCGATGGCGCGCGCACGCCTTACCCGAGCTGGCGCAACTACTTCGACGTGGTGATCGTCGGCGGCCAGAAGCCGGTCTTCTTCAACGAGCAGCGGCCGTTCGTGGCCATCGATCCGGCCACGGGCAAGCAGCTTCCGGGCGAGGTGAAGTCGTTCGGACGCGACAAGGTCTACCAGGGCGGCAACGTGGTCTCGTTCGAGCAGATGAGCGGCATCCGCGGCGAGAACGTGCTGTACATCGGCGATCACATCTACGGCGACATCCTGCGGCTCCGCAAGGCGTACATGTGGCGCACGGCGCTGGTCATCCAGGAGCTCGAGGGCGAGCTGGCGCTGGGCGAGCGGCTCGACGGGCAGCTGCGCGATCTGGAGCTGCTCGATCGTCGTCGTCGCAACCTGGAGTCGGAGATCGACTTCCAGGGCCTTCGGCTCAAACGGATGCAGCGACTGCTCGACGATGCCAACGCCCAGGCCGCCGCCGAGCCGCCGGCGGCGATGCTGGCGCCAGGGTTGCGGCAGCGGCTCGAGGAGACCAAGCGGCAGACCAAGGCCAGCCTGGACAGCCTGCGCGATCGGGCGCGGTTGATGGCCGAGGAGGTCGAGATGCTCGAGGACGCGACCGAGCGCGCGTTCAACAGCAACTGGGGGTCGGTGTTGCGCGAGGGCAACGAGAACTCGCGGTTCGGCGAGCAGGTCGGCGACTACGCCGACCTGTACACGTCGCGGGTGAGCAACTTCCTGTCGTACTCGCCGCTGCGCTATTTCCGGGCGCCACGGCGGGCCATGCCCCACGAGATGTGACTCGCGGCTACGGCTGGATGCGCTTCATCGGCGGGGTCTCGACCACGAAGGCCTGGACCGGCGGGCTGGCGACGATGTCGATGACGCGGCAGCGGACCTCGAGCTCGGCGGACCACAGGGTGCGCATGAAGGCGTCGTCGCGGATGTCGCCTCCGAAGGGCAGGACGCAGACGGTGGCGGGGCCGGGGCGGATGCCGGCGAAGCGGCTGTGGATGTCGCCGGGCTGGTAGAGCGGATCGCCGGCCTGGGTGCGGGTGGTGTCGACCACCGGCGCGGCGACGGCGCCGCTCCAGCGCGGCACGGTGCCGACCGCGTGCTGCAGGTCCTTGCCGGTGCGCGGCAGCCGGCCCAGCTTGCCGGGCATCACGATGACCTCGCCGGTGGGGATGGACGCGGCCCGATCGGCGCGGACGATGATGTCGACGGCGACGCCGTGGAGATCGAGGGTGAGCGAGATGGGACCGGCGGCGCCGAGCACCGGCGCGGTCACGATCGTGCGATCGCCCAGGCCGGTGTTGACGGCGGCGCCGGCGCGCAGCCGCGGGTCGGGTGGCAGGCCGCTCGCCGACCACGCGCCCGAGTCGTCGCGGCGGGCGATGACGGCGTAGCCGCTGATCGCGTCGGTGCCGAGGAGCACCGCGTCGGCGTGGGTGAGGCGAGCGGCGAGCTGGGCGGCGCGCTCGCCGCCGGACGGCCGGGCCAGCGGCTTCACCGTGATCGTTCCGGCCACGCTCACGCCCTGGCCCAGGCGCAGGTTGATCGCCTTCGTCCCGATGTGGCCGAGCCCGCGCAGGTCGCCCTTCCACGCCATCACCGTCGAGTCGATGGGCGCGGGCATGTCGAAGCGGCCCTGGGCGTCGGTGGTGCCGACGGACGGCTGGGCCTCACCCATGTCGACGGGAAGCGGAACGCCGTTGTCGCTGGCCAGGATGAGCGGGCCGGCCCAAACCTGGGCGTCGGCCACCGGCGCGCCGTCGGGACCGACGACGACACCGAAGGCGCGGCCGCCGGCGTTGGGCGGGCGTTCGTCGGGCGCCGGCGCCGGCCGCGTGAGCTCGAGCTCGGCGAACATGGTGCGAGCGGTGTCGGGATCGCGCGACAGCAGGCGACCGGCCAGGAGCGCGCGGTTGCCGCGGGTCAGGCGGTGCTCGGGGCCGAACATGGTCTCCGCCTGGACCAGGGCCTCGCGTACCAGCTCGAGCGCGCGGGCGCTGTCGCCCGGGGCGTTGCGCTGATCGCGGAGTCCGGCCTCGGTGTTCGAGGCCATCGCGATGCGGCGCGCGTCGCGGGCGCCGGTGAAGACCTCGCGGGCGCGGGCGACGCGCTCGATGGCCTGATCGAGCTCGCCGGCCAGCGCGTCGATGCTGGACAGGTTCATGTCGAGCACGGCCTTGAGGTGGGCGTCGCCGCCGGCGCCGGCCACCGCGGCCTCGGTCTGCCGGGCCAGGGCGCGGATGGCGTCGATGTCGGAGCTGCGACCCATGAAGCACTCGAGCTGGCCGATCTTGGACATCGCGCGCAGGCCCGAGGCGCTGGCGCTCTCGGCGGCGATGGCGGCGTCGGCGTAGAAGCCCTCGGCCTTCTCGCAGTCGCCGAGCACGTGCTCGACGGTGGCCTTGCCCTGGAGGATCATGGCCAGCCCGAGTGCGTCGCCGGCGCCGCGGGCGCGCTCGAGCGCGCCGTCGATGGTCTGCCGAGCCTGCGGGGCGTTGCCGAGGCGGGCCGTGATGATGGCCATGGTCATGTCGCGCTGGAGCGCGCTCAGCGCGGCGCGGGCCGCGGGTTCGTCGGGGACGCGGGGGCGTGCGGCCTGGACGCCGGCACGGCAGGTCTGGGGGTCGGAGAGGACCTCGGCGATCGATGCCCCGCGGATGGCCTCGACCGGCACGCTCTCGGCCATCGACAGGACCGCGCCCAGCTCGTCGCGGGCGGCGAGCAGGCACGCGACCCGGCCGTGGTACTCGCGCGCGTCGGGCTCGGCGCAGGTGCGCGCGCGCTCGGCCCGCCAGGTCTCGGCAAAGTGCTCGACGGCGCCGCGCTGGCGCGGCCAGCCCACCGTGTCGGCGCCGAAGTGCTTGGCCAGCCGGGCCTCGATCGCGGGGGACCAGGCGCTGGCGAGGTCGGCGTCGGTGAGGCCGCAGGGCTCGGCGACCGAGCCGGCGGCGCGCTCCCGCTTGGGGCCGAACATCACGAACGCGGCGATGGTGGCCAGCACGACCACGGCGAGCGCGGCGAAGGCGAGCTGGCGCGGCCGGCGCTCGGCGCGATCGAGCGCGCCGAGCAGGGCATCGAGATCGGGCCAGCGCGCGGCGGCGTCGCGGGCCAGGCCGCGCTCGATGATCGAGCGTAGCCGGCGCGGGATGCGATCGCCGTCGGCGGCCTCGCCCTTCTCGACCGACTGCTTGAGCTCCTCGAACGAGGCGCCGCGGAACGGGCGCGCGCCGGCCAGGCCCTCCCACAGCGCCACGGCGAAGGCGTACTGATCGGCCTTGGGGCCGGCGACGTCGCCGGCGTACTGCTCGGGCGCCATGTAGGCCGGCGTGCCCAGCAGCGCGCCGGTGCGCGTGATCGTGCTCGACAGATCGCCGGCGCCGTCTCTCGCCGTGCGCGGCCCCTGCGTCGACGTCGGCGCCGGCGTGGCGGCGGCCTCCATGGTCTCGTCGAGGGCGTTGACCGCGCGGGCGCGCCCGGCCGACGCCAAGGTCGGCGCGATGACGCCCGCGCTCACGGCCTGCATCGACGGCCTGGCCGCGAGCTGGCGCTTCGCGGTCCCGAAGGACGGCGACGGCGAGCCGACCAGCGCCGAGTTCACG
>SXJR01000134.1 GCA_005779305.1 Myxococcales bacterium | reverse complement strand
TGCGGCAGGCGGTGACGAAGCCGGTGGTGACCGCGGGATCGAAGCCGCTCATGTAGTCGAAGAACGAGGCGGCGAGCTTGCGCCGGTGCAGGCGCTCGCAGCGATCGAAGGCGGCGGCGGCCTCGGCGCCGGTGGCGGCGGCGAGCTGATCGGCGAGCACGGCGGCGTCGTCGATGGCCTCGAAGCGGGCGTGCTTCGCCAGCTCCCGCGCATCGGCGCCGAAGGTGAAGGTGCGGCGGCCCATGGCGGCGGCGAGGCCGGTGGCGTGGAGGCGGGCCAGCGCCACCGGCAACATCGAGTCGACGTGGGTGCGGCGGGTGGCGTCGACCAGCGCGGCGATCTGGGTGCTGTCGAGGGCGGCCAGGAGATCGGGAGAGTCGGTGAGCGTCCAGGCGGCGTCGCGGGTCGGCTCGCCGCGGCCGGTGGTGATGACCTCGGCCAGGATCGCGGCGCGCTCGGTCGGCGCCGCCGAGGCGCCCCAGCGACGCAGCAGCTCGGGCCAGGTGTCATCGGCGATCTCCTGGTAGCCGTCGTAGGCGCCGACCACGTCGCCGCCGGCGTCGAGGAAGACCAGGGCGCGTTTGCCGCGGCGGAAGCCGGCGTCGCACGACGATCCGGTGAGCCGCGAGGTCAAGGTCGTGGCCCGGCCGCCGCGGATCATCCGCTCGACGGCGAGGGTGACGCGGCCGATCTGGACCTTGTGGCGGCCGCGTGGCGCCGGCACCGCGGTGACGCGGACCACCGCGACCGTGGCGGCGCGATCGTGCAGGTCGAAGGGGGTCTCGACCATCTTGTCGCACGCGTGCGCGGGGCGCGGGGCCGCGACGGTGGCGAGGGCGAGGGCGAGGGTGGGGACGAGGAGGAGCGCAGGGCGCATGCCCCGATCTGTCATCCACGTCGCTCGAGGTGTCGACCTGCCGTGCCCGTGCCCGTGCCCGATCACAGGGACTTCAGGTACTCGATCACCGCCGCCGCCGCATCCGCGCCCAGGTCGGCCAGGAACGGATGGCCCTGGACGCCGAGCCCCGGCTTGCCGGCGTCGTGCAGATACTCGCCGGCCGCCAGCGGCGCGCCGGGCGCGCGCGTGCTCACGCCGACCGCCTTCAGATCGTACAGCGCGTCGAGTTGCAGCACGATCTGCAGCGGCCGTTTCGTCGGCGGTGTGGCCATGACGGCGAGGCTCGGCCACTGGCCGGCGTGGCCGTACGGCGCGCGGGCCCAGACGTCGGTCAGCACGGGCGGCACATAGCCGCCGGTGCGGCGGGTCCGGGTGATGCCGTGGGTCAGCGTGTGATCGTTGGCGGCGGTCACGAAGTCGTCGGTGATGGCGTCGGCGCGGGCCGGATCGGTGCCGACGTCGGCGAGCGGCACGATCTGCTCGTCGTAGCGGCGGACCCGGCCGTCGTCGCCGTAGGTGCCGTGGCAGGGCGCGCAGTTGTCGTCGAAGAGCGCCCTGCCGCGGGCTGCGAGCTTGCGATCGATGGGGCCGGGAAACGGCAGCTCGCGCTCGGGCTGGCGCAGGTAGGCACCGAGGCTGGCGCCCTGGAGCGGGTGGGCCCAGAACCACGCCGGTCGCACGCCGGCGGCGAAGTCGGCCTCGACCACCAGCACGTCCATCGGGCCCTCGCCGGCGCCGTCCCACGACAGCGTGGTGCGGGCGCCGAACCCGACCACGTCGGGCACCTTGCTCCAGCCCACCACCGGCGCGGTGGCGATGTCGCGATCGAGCGCGGCGCCGATGGCGAGCGCGAACGCCTCGATGGGCGCGACCCGGCCCGGTGGGCCACCGGCGACGCGGCCGAGGTAGGCCTTGCGATCGCGGCGGCGCTGCTCGATCGCTGCGATCGTCGCCTTCACCAAGGTCGTGCGCCAGTCGAGCGGCCAGGCGATGCCGCGCTCGGCGGCGGCGGCCTCGGCGAGCGGCGCCAGGGTGGCCACGTCGAAGTCGGCGCGGCCGGCGGCGGCGGAGAACGCGGCGTCATAGTCGTGGATGCGCACGCGCTTGTTGCCGAGCCCGACCACCAGCGTCTCGCCGCCCGGCCAGCGCACCCGCTCGGCGTGGCACAGCGCGCAGTTGTGGACCACGAACGGCACGCCGGTGAACGGATCGTCGGTGAGGTGGAGCCCGAGGGGCAGGCCCTCGCGCACGTCGCGATCGGGGCTGGCCGGGTCGGCGGGGCGGGCGATGAAGCCGAACCGCGCCGCCACCGCCTGGGTGTCGGCGCCGAACAGGTCGGGGTACTGGCGCAGCAGCGCCAGGTAGATCGGGTACGGCACGCCGGTCCGGTACGGATCGCCGATGCCGGTGCGCGCGAAGATGACCTCGCCGGCCTGCCACGACACCCGATCGATCGCGTACTCGGCCGGGTCCGACATCGGTGGCTCGGCCGGCGGGCGATCGACCGAGACCGCGCCGGTCGCTGGCGTCGCCGTGGTCGCCGTGGTCGCCGGCGTTCCACAGGCGGCCACCGCTGCGGCGATGAGAACGGCGGCGAGCAGCTTCCGCATCGCCGCCGAGCTTACACGGCGAGCAGCGTGCGCAGCGCCCCGATCACGGCGTCCACCGACTCCGCCGTGGCGCCGTGGCCCATGAGGCCGATGCGCCAGGCCTTGCCCTTGAAATCGCCGAGGCCGCCGCCGATCTCGATGCCGTACTCGTCGAGGAGCCGGCGGCGCAACGCGGCCTCGTCGCTGCCGGCGGGCGCGGCGACGGCGTTGAGCATGGGCAGGCGATGGCCTTCCTGCGAGACGAAGGGCAGGCCGAGCGCGCTCAGCGCCTCGGCCAGCCGCTCGTGGGCGGCGCGGTGGCGGGCGAAACGGGCGGGCAGACCCTCCTCGCGCACGATGGCCAGCGCCTCGTGGAGCGCGTAGAGCATGTTGATGGGCGCGGTGTGGTGGTAGGCGCGCTCCTGGCCCCAGTAGCTCTTGAGCAAGGTGAGATCGAGGTACCAGCTCGGCACCTTGTGGGTGCGGCGTTCGAGGCGGGCGACCGCGCGCGGCGACAGCGTCACCGGCGACAGGCCGGGCGGGCACGACAGGCACTTCTGGGTGCCGCTGTACGCCGCGTCGATGCCCCAGGCATCGATCTCGAGCGGCATGCCGGCGAGGCTGGTCACGCAGTCGACGACGAAGAGGCCGTCGTGGGCGTGGACCAGATCGGACAGGCCCTCGATCTCGTTGGCGACGCCGGTCGAGGTCTCGGCGTGGACCACGGCGACCACGTGCGGCGCGTCCCGCACGATGGCGGCGGCGAGCGCATCGCGATCGAGGGCGCGGCCCCACGGCGCGTCGACGGTGGTGACGGTGGCGCCGGCGCGGCGAGCGACCTCGGCCAGGCGCCCGCCGAACACGCCGTTGACGCCGACCAGCACGCGGTCGCCGGGCTCGACCAGGTTGACGATCACCGTCTCCATGCCGGCCGAGCCGGTGCCGCTCATGGCCAGGGTCATCGGGTTGGTGGTGGCGAACACGTGACGGAGCCCGTCGCGGACGTCGTCCATCAAGGCGAGGAAGGCCGGATCGAGATGACCGACGGTGGGATGGGCGAGGGCGGCGAGCACGCGCGGCGGCACCGGCGACGGTCCGGGGCCGAGGCACAGGCGCTGCGGGATGGCGGAGACCGACGGCATCCGCGTGATATACACCGGTCGCAATGGCGACACGAACCACCCTGTCGGCGAAGCGGATGGCGAAGGCCCTGGCCAAGGTTCACTCGGCCCAGATCGACGTGGCGGCGCGCTACGTCGGCGACTCGGGCGCACGCCAGGCCGTGCACACCGTGTACGGCGGTGCCCACCTGTTCACCTCGGAGACCGCGCGCAAGCTCGGCGAGCTGTCGCTGCGCGCGCTCGAGACCTACGCGCCCGACGCCAAGACGTTCGCCGACGTGATCGGCGTGCCGGCCGCGCTGGCGCCCACGGTGTACGAGCGGGTGCGGGCCAAGCTCCAGCGCGAGGCTGTCGAGGACTTCCGCATCGACTTCGAGGACGGCTACGGCAACCGCTCCGACGAGGAAGAGGACGGCCACGCCGCCGCCGCCGCCCGCGAGGTCGCCACCGCCCTCGACGCCGCCACCTTGCCGCCGTTCATCGGCATCCGCATCAAGCCCTTCTCGCGCGAGCTCGCCGCCCGCTCGATCCGGACCCTGGACATCTTCGTCAGCGAGCTGTGCCACGCCACCGAGGGGCGGCTGCCGCCCAACTTCGTGGTGACCTTGCCCAAGATCACCAGCGCCGCCGACGTCGAGACCCTGGTCTGGGTCTTCGGCGAGCTCGAGGAGCGTCTCGATCTCGAGCCCGGCACGCTCAAGATGGAGATCATGGTCGAGACCACCCACTGCATCCTCGATCCCAGAGGTCGCTCGATGCTGCCGCGGCTCCTGGACTCGGCGTCGGGCCGCCTGGTCGCCGCCCACTTCGGCACCTACGACTACACCGCCAACTGCGACATCACCGCCGCCCACCAGCGCATGAGCCACCCGGCCTGCGACTTCGCCAAGCACATGATGAAGGTGGCCTACGCCCAGACCGGCGTGGCGCTCTCCGACGGCGCCACCAACATCATGCCGGTCGGCCCGCACAAGGGGCAGCTGACGGACGAGCAGAAGCGGGCCAACCAGGAGGCGGTGTTCTCGGCGTGGCGCCTTCACGCCGCCGACGTCCGTCACTCGTTGATCAACGGCTTCTACCAGGGCTGGGACCTCCACCCCGCGCAACTGCCGACGAGGTACGGCGCCGTCTACGGGTTCTTCCTCGAGGGCCTCGCCGCCGCCTCTCACCGTTTGAAGAACTTCGTCGAGAAAGCCGCCCAGGCGACCCTCGTCGGCGACGTCTTCGACGACGCCGCCACCGGCCAGGGCCTGCTCAACTACTTCCTCCGCGGCATCTCCTGCGGCGCCGTCCGCGAGGACGAGGCGCTGGCGACGGGCCTGTCGCTCGAGGAGATCCGCGGCCGCTCGTTCGTGAAGATCCTCAACGACCGCCGCGCGAAGTCCGAAACCCCGGCCTGATCTAGCTGGCGCGGCCAGCTACTGGATGCGCACCACGACGCTGCCGATCCAGTTCCGTTTCCGTCGAGCCAGCCGATCGTCCGCCTGCTCGCCGTCGAAGCTCGTCGCCGACCGTCGCACCATGCCGGCGTCCACGTTCTCGAACGCGTTGACACTCACCACGGCGTAGAGCGTCTCGTCGATCCGGCTCGTCACCACCGGACACACTCCGCACGTTCCGCACACCTGGAACTCGGCGGTCCGGGTTCCGTGCGAATACGCGGACACCTGCGCCGCGTCCTGAACGATGACTTCGAGCACGCCGGCCGGATACGACGTCCAGACGCCGCCGTGCTTCATGCAGAACGAGCAGTCGCACGCGCGCGCCGGAAACTCCGTCGGATCCGGCTCCCAGCGCAGGGTGAACGTGATGTTCCGGCAGTGACAGGCGCCCTGGATCAGCATCGTGAGCAGCGTGCCATCCCGCGCGGCCGACGGGCGGCACAGCGACGCCCCCGTGGGGCATCACACCAGTACCCGTACCTACGGCTCGATCGAGCTGCGGGGGCCGGCGGCGTCGTTGTTGCCGCCGAGCTCGGGAGGCGAGATGACGTAGTTGAGCTCGACGATCCGCGCGCGGAGCGCGGTCTCGACCGCGTCGATGTCGCGCAGGCCGTCGCGCTTCTCGTCGGCCTTGAACCCGGAGATGAGGCGGGCGGTCTCGGACTTCTTGGCGTCGGCGACCTCGGCCTCGGCGGCGGCGAGCTTCTTCTCCATGGCGGCGCGCTCGGCCGGGACCGTCGCCAGCCAGGCCTCGGCGGCGGTGAGCTGGGTCTTCGCCGACTTCGGCGTGGCCGGCACCGGGCCCAGACGTTTCATCACCTTGTCGTCGCCGGTCGCCTCCATGCGGCCGGTGAGCCGGCGTAGCTCCTCCTCGGAGCGGAGCGAGCCGTCCTTCTCGAACCCGACGTCGCGCATGTACGCGTAGGTCGCGGTCCGCACGCCCGAGTTGTACTGGGTGTCGCGGTTGTAGGTGTCGTGGTCGTCGGGCTTGGTCCACTTCTTCTCGGCCAGCTCGAGCCCGCCCTTGTCGAGCTTCTTCTTCCCGTCCTCGCCGGTGTTGTAGTAGACCGTCGACCAGAACATCTCGCGCTCGTCGCCGAGGTCGTCCATCTTCTGGCCGGTCTTGCCGTCGATGTCGGTCTGGGCCATCTGCTTGTGCAGTGCCCACATTGCCGCCGAGGCATACAGGCCCTGCACCATGTCGAGGTCGGTCACCGAGGTCTTGATCTCGCCGCGCTCGTTCTCGTTCTTCTTCTTCTTGAGCTTGTCCTTGTAGACGCACGGGTGGAGCCACGGCTCCAGGGCGGCGTAGCGATCCATGAAGGTGTCGATGCCGAAGTACTGGAAGCCGTCGATGTGCTCGGTGCTGTTGGGCTGCATCAGCAGGAAGCCGCCCTCGTGGAGGAAGTTGGTCGCGATCTCCGCCTCGGTGAACGTCAGCTCGACCTTCTGGGCCACAGCCTTGCCATTCACGAACGCGGTGACCACCGGCAACATCCCGCGGAACGTCCGCTCGGCCAGGTTGGAGTTGTCGAGCGCCGAGACGTAGTCGCGCGGGCGCACCCCGTACGCCGCGGTGAGCTCCTTCGATCGCGCCGACGGGTTCACACCCTCGAACGCCTTGGTCACCTGGGTCACGAACGCGTTGCCGTGCACCTCGTGCAGGTACGCGAAGATCTCGTCTTGATCGGCCGGGTACTTGGCGAGGATCGCGGCCAGCGCGGTCACGGCCGCGGCATCGGTGCCGCCGACCTGGCGCGCCTCGATGGCCCCGGCACCCGGTCCGGATGGCACCGCGGACGGGACCGGCGCGGCGCCAGCCCCGTCGAGAGGCCCGGTCGGGTCGAGGGCATGATCGGGGGTCGCCATGTACCTAGTACGGGGCGGCCAGGCCTTTCCTCCCCACCGCGGTGTCACCGGGCCAGATCGTTCAGTATTCGACGGTGACCCGTCGATTCTGAGGTTCCTTGGCACCTGGGCCGGTCTCGATCGCGAGCTCGCTCGAGCCCGCGCTGCGGGACTCGATCGCGGCCGTGACACCCAGCGCCTTGAGGCGCTGCGCCACCAGATCGGTGCGCGCCTTCGACAGGACATCTGGTTCAGGCTCGGCGGTGTCGTTGTGCCCGACCAGCCTGATGCGGGTCGACGCGCACTCGGCGATCTGCTTGGCCGAGGTTTGCAGGACGGCATCTGCCTCGGAGTTGAACGTCGCCTTGTTGAACCCGTAGTAGATCACGTCCTGTCGGTTGCAGACCTGCTCCGGTCCATCCGCCGGCGGTGACGCCAGCTGCGTTCCCGCTGGCTGCGTCGTGGACGCGGTCGGCTTCGGGCCGCAGGCCGCCACGATCATCAGAATCGCAAGCCGGGCGATGTTCTTGATCATGTTCACGAGCCTCGATACGTGGAGTAGCTGAACGGCGAGAGCAGGAGGGGGACGTGATAGTGCGCGGCGCCGTCGGTGACGACGAACTGGATCTCGGCGACGGGGAAGAAGCCGTCGGAGTCGGTGGCGTCGAAGTAGGCGTCGGTGTCGAAGGAGATCTTGTAGCGGCCGGGCTGGACCGGGCCGGCGGGGGTCAGGGTGCGGAGGCGGCCGTCTTCGTCGGTGGCGCCAGACGCGAGCTGACGCCAGGTGTCGCCGTCGTGGATGGCGAGGGTGACGGGGACGCCGCGGGCGGGGAGGCCGCGGGCGGTGTCGAGGACATGGGTCGTGATCATGGGGTCAGCTCCTGGAGCAGCTTGTCGAGGCGGAGTCGGGTGATCTTGGCCTGCTCCTCGGCCGCGGTGCGGATCTCGGTGGCGCGATCGTTGCCGAGGCGGGCGCGCAGGTCGGCGAGCATGTCGGCGGCGGCGCGGCCGCTGGCGCAGACGATGTAGATGAAGCCGTGTTTGTCGACGTAGTGGTCGTTCGCCGCCGCGAGCTCGGCCATGAGCTCGGGTGAGGCGGTCGCGGTCGACTTCTGTTCCTGCGCCGCCCAGCGCGATGGATCGCCGCCGGCGGTGGGCAGGGCCGGTGGCGGCACCTTCTGGCCGATGCGCGGGTGGGCGGCGAAGGCCTCGAGCCAGGCGCCCTCGTCGAGCGACCACCAGACCTGATCGGCCGTGCGCATCAGCGCGGCGCGATCCTCGAACGGACGGCGCTGGGACATGGTGATGGCCCACGCGTGCGCTCCGCAGCAGCGCAGGAACATGTCCATGCTGGCTTCGGGGCTGAGGCTGTCGAACGCCGCCAGCGCGTCGGGGCGCCGGCGATCGGGGCCGCCCCAGATGCGCAATCGGGCGACGCCGCCGTCGGGGAAGACCGAGAGCCGCACTCGCCCTGTCGGCCCGATCCGGCGCAGCTCGGCGTCGAAGACGTGGCGGGTGTGCGGCTGGAGCGGCGTGGCCAGGATCGTCCGCCACGTCGGTCCGCCGCTGGCGTCGGTGCCGAGCTGGCCCTCGAGCACGCAGCGGCCGGGCGCGTTGCCTTTGAAGTGCGAGGTGTCGACCTCGACGCGCTCGATCGTGCCCGTGGTCGCCAGGCGCACGATTGCCCAGTCGTTGCCGGGGCCGCGCCGGCGGCGGGTCTCCCAGCCGTCGGCCATCGACAGCGACGGTCCGGGCTTGATGAGGTTGTTGCGCGAGCCGAAGAACATGTCGCTGCACGACTCGACCCAGGCGCCGTTCACCAGCGCGGCCAGATCGATCACGCCGCCGAGCCCGGCCAGGCGCGACCAGCGCGGGGTGACCTCGCCGTGGACGCGCAGGCGGGCCACGCCGCCGTCGGGGAAGATGTTGAGGCGCAGATGGGTGACCCGGTGGGGGTGATGGATCTCGAAGGTGTTCTTGTGGTCGCCCTGGAGGCCGGCCTTCGGCAAGATCTCGATCCAGGCGGCGTCGTTCAGCGCGGTGAGGTCGAGCGGGTCGTCGATCTCGCAGGCCTCGATCGAACACTCGGCCGGGTAGTTGCCACGGAAGAAGGCGGTGTCGACGACCACGCCCTTGACCACGCCCGGCATGCCCAGGCGGATCACGCACCAGTCGTAGCCGGGCTCGCGGCGGCGGCGGGTCTCCCAGCCGTCCATCCACTTGCCGCGATCGGTGTAGAGGTGATCCTTCCACACCGCGGCCTGCGGGTGGAGCAGGTTCTCCTTCTCGGCGAAGAACTCATCGTTACAGGTGAGCGCTGCGCCGCCGACGTCGTCGCAGGCGAGGTCGGGGAGGTCGAGGAAGGCGTCGTGCATCTCGGGCATGGTGGTCCTCGGCTCAGAAAAGCGCGCCGTGGCTGCCGTCGACGTCCTGGCCGTCGAAGACGCGGTGGCCGCGCAGGTAGGTGGCGTGGACGCGGCCGCTGAGCTCGGCGCCCGCGTACGGCGTGACGCTGTGGCGGTGGCGAACCATCGCGGGCGTGACGGTGACGCGCTCGTCATCGGCGAAGACGCAGAGGTCGGCGTCGACGCCGGCGACGATCGCGCCCTTCTTGCCCGACAGGCCGGCCAGGCGCGCCGGCGCCGCGCACATCCAGCGCACGATGTCGGCCAGGGTGTGGCCGCGGCGCCGGGCCTCGGTCCACATGACCGGCAACGCGAGCTGGAGGCCGGCGATGCCGCCCCACGCCTTCAGGTAGTCGCCGGTCTCCATGATCTTGAGGCCCGGCGTGCATGGCGAGTGGTCCGAAGCCACCAGGTCGAGCACGCCCTCGGCCAGCGCGGCCCACAACGCCTCGCGGTTGGCCTCGTCGCGGATCGGCGGCGCGCACTTGAACGCGGTGGCGCCGTCGGGGATGGTCTCGGCGGCGAAGCGCAGGTAGTGCGGGCAGGTCTCGGCCGACAGCGGCAGGCCCTCGGCGCGGGCGGCGCGGAGCTGGGGCAACGCGCTTGCCGCCGAGTGGTGCACGATGTGGGTGCGCGCGCCGGTGTCGCGGCACAGGCGCGTGACCAGCGCGATGGCTTCTTCCTCGGCGGCGGGCGGGCGGCTGGCCAGGTAGGTGGCGTAGCGGCGCGGATCGGCGCCCGCCAGCGACGCGACCATGGCGTCGATCGGGCCCGCGACCTCGGCGTGGACGAGCAGCGTCGAGCGCAGCCCGGCCAGGATCGCCATCGCCGGCGCCAGGTCGCCCTCGCCGACCCAGCCGAACTCCTCGACGCCGCTGTCGACGAGGAAACACTTGAAGCCGCGCACGCCGTCCTCGACCATGCCGGCGAGCTCGCCGGCGTTGCCCGGCACCACGCCGCCCCAGAAGCCGACGTCGACGGCGCACTGACCGCGCGCCGCGCCGCGCTTGGCGGCGAGCGCCTCACGCGTCGTCGTCGGCGGGATCGAGTTGAGCGGCATGTCGACCAGCGTGGTCGTGCCGCCGGCGGCGGCGGCGCGAGTGGCCGTGGCGAAGCCTTCCCACTCGGTGCGCCCTGGCTCGTTGAGGTGGACGTGGGTGTCGACGATGCCGGGCAAGACCGCCAGCTCACCGGCGTCGTCGAGGCGCGCGCCGGCCGGCACGTCGTCCCACGGCGCCACCGCGCGGATCACGCCACCGCCGATGTGGATCGCCGCCGGCGCGATGCCGGCCGGCGTCACCACGCGGCGCGAGCGCACCACCAGCTCGACGTCGCTCATCGACGCGCGCTCCTCATTTCAACCGGGCCCCGCCGTCGACCCACTTGGCGAGCGCCGCCCGCTCCTCCTCGGTCATCTCGGTGCGATTGAGGAACGGCATGGTCTTGTTGACGGCGGCGCGATCCTTGATGCGCGCCGCCATCGCCACGATGCGCTCCGGGGTGTCGAACACGACGTTGCCGGGCGCGACCGGGAACTGCGGGTCGCTGGGCTGCGCGCTGTGGCACGACACGCAGCGCTTCTGGATGATGTCGGAGGCGCGCGCGAAGTCGACGTCGCCCTCGATCACCACCGCCGGCGCCTCGCGCATGCGGGTCACGCCCATCATGCCGGCGACGCCGATCGCGGCCATGGCCAGGGCCGGGAACAGCCAGGCCTTGCCGGCGTAGCGCACGTTCATGAAGTGGCGTACCCCGGCGCCGCCGACCATCACCGCGAACAGCACCAGCCAGTTGAGGAAGTGGCCGTACGTCGACGGGAAGTGGTTCGAGATCATGATGAAGAGCAGCGGGAAGGTCAGGTAGTTGTTGTGGATCGACCGCTGCTTGGCGCGCAGCGACAGGGTCGGGTCCTGCTCCTGGCCCGACTTGGTGGCCCGGATCAGCTCCTTCTGCGACGGCAGGATCCGCATCCACACGTTGCCGGTCATGATCGTGCCGATCATGACGCCGGTCTGGATGTACGCGGCCCGGCCGCTGAACAGCAAGGTGAAGCCGTAGGCCGCGCCGAACAGGAGCGCGAACGACAGCGCCGTGGCCACGGCCGGCGCCTTGCGGCCGATCGTGGTCCACATCAGATCGTAGAGAACCCACGCCGCCACCAGTGTCCCCGCCGACAGGCCGATGGCCTCGCCCTGCGACATCGCCCGCACCGACGGATCGATGAGGAACGCGGCGCCGTTCATGTAGTAGACGACCACCAGCAGGCAGATGCCGGTGAGCCAGGTCAGGAAGTTCTGCCACTTGAACCAGTGGAGCTGGTCGGGGAGCTGGCCGGGCTCGAGCAGCTTCTTCTCGACCTCGTAGAAGGCGCCCGAGTGGACCATGTAGATCTTGCCCTGGGACAGCCGGTGGGCCTCGTCGCTGGGCGGCGCGATCAGGTTGCGATCGAGCCAGTTGAAGAGCATCGAGTTGCCGATCCACATGATCCCGGCGATCAGGTGGGCCCAGCGGAAGACGACATCCAGCAGCTCGTTGGCCTGCATCGGCTCCAGTATATGAGAGCGCTCGCTGGGTCAGGCGCCGCCGCCGCACGGATCGTCGGGGGCCTTGCCCTTGCCGCCGCCACTTCCACCCTCGGCGTCGTCGGTCGGGGGAGGCGCGCCGGTCTCCATCTGGCGATCCTCCTTGTCGCCGCCGAGCTCACGGTCGACCTGCTCCTCCGTCGCCCGGCGTTGCTCTTCGGTGAGGATCTTGGAGCAGGCTTCGAGCGCGTCGGCGTCCTCGGCGGTGGTGATGCACGCGACGGCGTCGGCGGACCAGCGGTCGGTCTCGCACCGCTCGGTCATCACGCGCACGACGGTGCCGCGCGCCTCGGCGGACGCCGCCCCCTCGGCCGTGAGCAGATCGCCGACGTGCTCGGTGGCGGCGGCGCACGCCGGCTGCTTCGGCATCGTCGTCTGCTCT
>SXJR01000133.1 GCA_005779305.1 Myxococcales bacterium | reverse complement strand
GCGGTCGCGGTCGGGCTCGCCGACGCCGGCGCCGACGTCTCCGTCGTCGCCCGCCGCCCTGACGTCGTGAGCTGGCGGGCGGCGCGGCCGTGGGCCGAGCTCGGCGAGCTGCTCGCCGGCGCCGCCTTGCTCGTCGACTGCACCAGCGCCGGCCTCGCCGACGACACCGATCGCGCGCTCGCCGACGCGGTGCCGCTCGATCGCCTGCCCGCGAGCGCCGCGGTCGCGACGCTGGTCTATCACCGGCCCACCGAGCTCGTCGCGCGCGCGGCTGCGCGCGGCCACGGCACCACCGACGGTGCGGGCATGCTGCTGCATCAGGGTGCGCGGGCGTTCACTCTCTGGACCGGTCGGCCCGCGCCTCTGGATGTGATGGCACGCGCGCTGCACTGACGCCACCTCGCTCGATCGAGGAGGCCGTCCATGATCGCGATCCCACGTCTCCGGAAACGGTGGGTACTCGGGTTGCTGTGCCTGGGATTCACAGTCCCTGGCGCCGCCGTTGCCGACGAAGCACAGGCCCCGCCCCAGAAATGGGTCGAGGACCCCTACGAACCACACGACACCTCCGGCCCCAACCTGCGGGCCGGCAGCGCAGTCGGCTGGATCATCCACGACGACAAGACCTACACCGCACTCGGCGGCGCCATCTCGGTCGGCCCACGCATCGATCGCTTCACCCTCGAGGCCGGCTACGTGTTCGCCGAGCTGACCGACCCCGGTCCGTCGAGCCTCGCGCACGGCAACCTGCACCGGCTCTCGGCCAACGTGCGCGCCGACCTGGTGCGGCTGGGCTCCCGCTCGCTGGGGCCCAACTCCATGCTCGCGCTCTACGCCGAGGCCGGCCTGGCGCGCCAGTTCCATCACTGGTACCGCCCGCAGTACGGACAGGCCATGCGCCAGGTCCCGGTCGACACCTCGAAGTCGTTCGGTGTGGTTGGTTTCGGGATCAACCTCGATCACCGGCTCGAGCAGCCTCGTGGGTTCCCGACCCGCGTCGGCTGGCAGCTCGGCTGGCAGCTCACGGCCAGTGATCGCAACGAGATGGGCAATACCGTGGTCTGCCGGGGCCCCGAGTGCGTCGCCGGTCCGATCGTGCCGCACTCGCCGGTACGCGACACCTCCTTGCTGTTGACGTCGACGATCGCCTTCACCTGGTAGGGGCAAAATCGAGCGATTGTCGGCGCGCCGTCCGTGGCAGACTCCTGGGCGGAAGGAGCTCGCCCATGAAAGCGATTGCCTCGTGCGTCGTCGCGTGCGCCCTGTCGAGCGCGCTGACCGGTTGCTGGCACGGCCCGGACAGCGACCGCCGCTGCGTCGTGGTCTCGATCCGACCGGCCGACGCCTCCACCGAGGTCGCCATTCGACCAACGATGCGCGTCGAATGGAGCGATCCGGTCGACCTGTCGCGCGCCCGCGTCACGGTGCGGTCGACCAGCGGCGACGAGATCCCTGTGACCGTCAGCGGCGAGAGCGAGCGCGTCGCCGTCGTCACCGCCGACCGGTCGCTCCGCTTCGACACCGGCTACACCATCGAGGTCGAGTCGAGCGCGCGCGACGTCGTCGATGAGACGTGCGAGACCGCGGCCGCCTCGTTCCACACCGTGGTGCCACGCCAGGTCGCGCAGCCGATGCGGCCGGCCAGCCTCGAGGGGCTGGTCCGCGTCGATCACTACCTGCTCGGCACGTCGCGGGCCTACCGCGGCCTCCAGATCTTCGACATCGGCTCCGACGTCGCCGGCACCGAGCCAGTGCTGGTCGGGGCGCTCGCCACCGACGTCCACCCCGCCGGGATCGTCCTCGCCGGCGACCGTGCCTACCTGCCGAGCGAACACGGCGGCGTGCTCATCGTCGACGTGCGCGACCCGGCCCAGCCGGTCGTGATCGGCCGCGCCGGCACACCCGGCGTCGCCCTCGACGTCGCTCCGTTCACGCGCGGCGACACCCTCTACATCGCGGTCGCCGACGGCGTCGAGGGCGTGCGCATCCTCGACGTCACCGAGGCCGCGGTGCCGCGGCTGGTTGCCGTCTTCGATCCCAGCGCCGCCCGCGCTGCCGACGTGAAGTCGGTGGCGATCGACGGCGAGTTGATGGCCGTCGCCGACGGCGCCCGCGGCTACGTGGTGGTCGACCTCGCCGACCCGGCCAGCCCGGTGTCGCTCGGCGCCGGCAGCACCGGGCAGGCGGCGATCGACGTCGAGATCCACGGTGGCCTGGTCTACGTCGCGCACTTCCCGGCCTTCATCGACATCTACGACCCGCGCGTCGCCGGGCTGCCGCGCGTCGGCGGCACCCGCGCCTGCGACGTCTGCATGCAGCGTTACCCGGTGGTCATGCACCTGTCCGGCGATCGTCTGCACGTCACCGAGGCCCGCGAGGGCGTGCGCAGCTACGCGCTCGACGGCGACGGCGGCATGACCGAGATCGCGCTGCGCGCCACGCCGGGCCCAGCCTTCTCGGTGGTCGAGACCGCCGATCGCCTCTACGTCGGCGAGGAGGGCGGCCTGGTCACGTTCGATCGAGCCACCGCCGGGGCGCCGCTCCACGTCGCCAGCGGCCACGGCATCGCCGGGTCGGTCGCGGTTCGCGACGGCGTCGCCTACGTCGCGTCGGCGAGCCGCGGCCTCCAGATCTTCAGCGTCATCGACCCGGAGGCGCCGGCGCTGGTCGCCGGCGTCGCCACCCCGGCCTCGCCGGTGGGGGACACCAGCGCGGCCTTCGTCGCCGCCACGGCGGACACCCTCCTGGTCGGCGACGTCCGCGGTGGCCTGGTCACGTTCGATCGCAGCGGCGATCCCACCGCGCCGACGACGATGGGCCAGGTCCAGGCTCACGACGGCATCACCAAGCTCATCCCCGTGCGCGACGGCGTGGTGATCGGCTGCCAGGGCAACACCGGCATGCTGCTCGCCGACGTCTCCGACCCGCGCGCGCCGGTGGTGATCGCCGAGGAGTTCTTCCGCGACTTCACGCCGCCGACGCCCGATTACTGCATCGATCTCACCTATGACGCCGCCACCGGCCTGGCCTACATCGCCGGCAACCAGGGCGTGACCGTGATCGAGGTCGGCGCGCCCGGCGCCTCCGACCTCCTGAAGCTCGTCGGCCGCTTCCCGACGCCGGCCCGCGACATCGTGCTCTCGGTCGCGCGCCGCGGCGACCGGCTCTACGCCACCACCCAGGTGCCCGATCTCGAGGGCCGCAACGGCTACACCAGCCGCCTCCAGGTGTTCGACGTGAGCGATCCGCGCGCGCCGGTGTGGCAGTCGGCCTCCGCCGATCTCGGCGCCATGGGCCGGCTCACCCTGGTCGACGACCTCGGCTTCGCCGCCGCCCGCGATCTCGGGGTCTACATCTTCGACCTGTCTAGCCCCGATCAGCCGGTGGTCGAGTACCTGGTGCCGACCAGCGGCGACGCGGTGTCGGTCACTGCCACCGCTGACACCCTGTACCTGGCCCAGAGCGCCGGCGGCCTGAGCGTCATCCACACCGGCCCGCTGCCGGTCGGCGGTGACTGAGATCTGATAAGACTCGCGGATGCGAATCCCCGCGCTGATCGTCCTCGCGCTCGCCGGGCTGGCCGCGTGCGAGAAGGCGTCCACCCAGTCCGTCGTCATCGGCGACCTCGATCGCGCCACCATGGGCGAGTTCGAGGCCCGCATGCAGCGGGTGATGGCGCGGCCCGACGTCGACAAGGCCTTCGACGAGCTGCTCGACGCCGTCGCCGCCGATCCGGCGCTGGCCGCGCTCGGCGGCGAGCTCGGCGACCAGCTGATCGCCGATCCGGTGATCGCCGGTGCCGCCGAGAAGCTGACCGCGAGCATGGGCAACTCGCCGACGCTGATGGCGTGGGTGCAGCGCTACATGATCGCCCACCCCGACGCCACGCCCGACGCTGTCGGCACCGCTGTCGGCGCCGAGTTCGAGCAGCGCTTCGAGCGCACCTACGCCAAGGCCGTCGAGGACTCGATCGGCCGCCTGGTCGACGACCTCGACGCCGGGCCCGGCGGCGCGGCGCTCGCCGGCCGGCTCGAGAAGCGCTTCAACAAGGCCGTCACCGTCTACGTCGAGGCGCCGGCCCGCCGCGCCGCCTGGGGCAAGCGCCTGGTCGAGCTCAACGGCGGCACCCACCCCGATCCCACCAAGGCCGCCCGGCTCTTCGTCGACAACGCCCTCACCGAGGACCGCCTGGCCCGCTTCATGGTCACCCTCACCGGCGACCCGGAGGTCCGCCGCCTGGTGGTCGCCTTCCTGCGCCGCTCGTTGAAGGAGCAGACCACCAAGGATCAGCTCCACGCCGCCGCCCGCACCGTCGCCGGCGATCCTGCGATCCAGCAGGCCGCCATCGCCGCCTTCGAACTGCTGCTCGCCGAGACCGAGGATCCCGCCGAGGCGCGCGTCCGCGTCGACGCCCTGTTCGATTCGCCGGCCTTCCGCGGCGCCTTCGCCAAGCTCGTCCACGACCTCATCGCCGACCCCACCGTGCAGAAGATCATCGACGACACCATCACCGACGCCGCCCGCCTCGACGGCGTGCGCAAGGCACTCGACGAGCTGATCGACGGATGGTGACCGCGGGCGCCACCGCGGGGGACGAGCGATGAGCTGGGACGTGCTCTTCGTCCGCCTGCCGCCGGGCACCAGCTCGCTCGGCGATCTGGGCACCAACTTCAGCCCGCACCCGCTGGCCACCCGCCGCGAGCTCGTCGCCTCCATCCGCCAGCTCGTGCCCGAGGCCGACTTCACCGACCCGGCCTGGGGTTCGTTCGTGGGCGAGGACTTCACGATCGCGTTCGACCTCGCCACCGATCCCGTCGAGTCGATGACGCTGCACGTGCGCGGCGGCCCCGCCGCCTTCGGCTTTGTCCGCGAGCTCTCGGCCTGGCTCGCGCTCCCCGCCATCGACGGCACCACCGGCGACGTCATCGACTTCGCCGCGCCAGACGCCGACCGTGGCTTCAAGGCCTGGCGCGCGTACCGCGATCGCATCGTCGGGCAGTCGCACGAATAGGCGCTCACGCCGCCCTGCGGTCAGAACGACCGCGTCGCCGTCGTCACCAGCCCGACGATCGCCGCGAGCCACGTGATCGCGCACGTCGCCAGCGCGCCCAGCACCACGAACGTCTGCGGCCCGCGCCCGTCGCGCTTGGGATCCCACGCCAGCAGCACCGCCATCGTCGCCAGCCCGAGGAAGATCCCGACCGCGACCCAGTGCTCCTTCACGTCGAACCAGCGCGCGACCTTGCCGGCCCGATCCGGCTCGTCGCGCGTCGCTCGCAGGACCGCGCCCGGATCCAGCTCGCGCGGCAGCTGGTTGGCGGCACGGGCGCGCAGCTCCTCGCCGGCGTGCACCCGCGCCGCCGCGTCGTCCAGCACCGCCTTCGAGCTGGCCAGGAACTCCAGCTTCACGCGGGCCTTGTACGTCGGATAGACCAGCATGCCACCCGCCGTCGCCACCAGGTACAGCGACATCGCGATGATCCCGAACCGCCTGGCTGCCTGCACCTTCACGTAGCGCTCGCGCCTGAACGGCCACAGCCACACGCACCAGTGGGTCGTCGCCGCCACCGCCGCCGCCGCCACGATGGCGTGGGCGATCAGCAGCCAGCGCGCAGTTCCCACGTCGAGCACCCCGCGAGGGTAGCCGAAGCCCGCCGCCCGGGCCTCACCGTCACCGGAAAACGCGAGCAGATCCCGCGGCCTCGAAGATTCTCGCGATCGCCGCGCAACCGGGAGCCGGTGCCGTCGATAGGGCAGGTCATGAACACCGTCGACCATACCGAGCTCGTCCTCGGCGATCTGCGCATGCAGTTCGTCGACCCGACCATGATCTGCGTGATGACCGAGCTGGCGCGCATGGCCCGCAGCCGGCTCCCCATCCTCGTCCACGGCGAGACCGGCGTGGGCAAGGAGCTGGTGGCCCGCGCTGCCCACTTCCTGTCGCAGCGAGCCGACCGCCCGTTCGTGGCCATCAACTGCGCCGCCGTGCCGCGGATGCTC
>SXJR01000132.1 GCA_005779305.1 Myxococcales bacterium | reverse complement strand
GGCTGGTTCGGCGGCTTCCTGCCTCTCATCGCCACCGCGGTCACGACCTCGGCGTGGGCGGCCGACAACTTCGGCGGCAACGCCCGCTACACCGGCCTCATCTATCCGATCGCCGTCTGCCTGGTCACGCTGGTCATCGGGAGCCTGTTCATCCGCGAGACCAAGGACCACCGCATCGACACACCCATCCACTGAGGTCGCCATGGCAACCCTGTCGCGTCGGGTACTCGCGCTGTTCACGTGGTTCGCGCTGTTCGCGCTCCAGGCCGACACCGCGCGGCCGGCGCGCGCCGATCTGGCGTCGTCGCTCTACGACGACGTCCGCGACGTGATCGAGGAGCTGATCCAGGCCGAGATCGCCGACGGCGTGGTCGCGACGATCGAGCGCGATGCGCCGGTCGTGGCCTTCTACTTCCACGACACCCTCGAGCGCCTGGCCTCGCCGTACTGGGGCAGCCTGCCCAGGGTGCTCAAGAGCGACGTCAACGTGGCGGTCGCCGACTTCGTCTACTTCCACCTCACCGACGAGGTCGACGTCACCGATCTGGCGGGTAGCGCCCAGCGCTTCTTCCACTGCGCGACCCGGGGGGAGACCAAGGACCCGGCCTGTCAGCGGTTGCGGGCTGCGATCAAGCAGGGCCGGCCGCTGCTCGACGTCGAGTGCCGGCGCGCCACGCCCGACCGTGATCGCCGGGTCGCGTGCGACCTCGGCTTCGCCGCGCTGTCGGCGCTCGAGGGTCGCACCCACACCCGCCGCCACGTGATCGACGCCATCGCCGACATGGTGCTGTCCGACGTCGACGAGCCGGCGGCCAGCCTCCTGCGCGAGGTCCTGGTCGCCTGGCTCGATCACCCCAGCGCCGTGCCGCAGTCGCTGCTCCAGGTCTTCGCCGATCCGACGCTCCACGCTCAGCTCACCAACGAGTCGCTCGACCAGGTGTGTGGCGATCTCGCCCAGCTCCGGGCCTACATCGAGGACAGCAGCAAGTTCGCGGGCTGGGCCTGCTTCGCGGTCAGCCACGACAAGCTGCCGGCGGCGCTCCAGCTCCGCGTCATCGTCGACGAGGGCCCCGGCAACCACGTCGGCGTCACCACGCCGTTCTGGACGATCATGCCGCTCATCACGCCGATCGGCGATCCCGACTTCGGCGACAACGCCCTGTACGGCGTGCTGGCCGCCGAGGCCTTCGAGATCCGATGCCGCGAGTCCGACCGCAGCCCCGAGATCGCCGGCAAGTGGCCATGCACGGGCGCGCGGCTGGGACCAGGGGCCACCGTCCAGGTGAAGTTCCTCGACCTCGAGTTCAACGCCAAGGTCGACGCTGCCGGCAAGCTGCGCGGCGAGAAGCCCAAGCTCCTCGCCCACTGGATGCGGCGGTGGAAACGCACCCAGCTCACGATCAGCGAGATCCACAAGTCGCTGCCCCCGCAGCTCGGTCGGCTCCTGTTCGTGCCCGACCTGCGCAACGCCCAGACCGCGTCGCTGCTGCGGGCGGCGGCGCGCATGCCGCGGCTCCTCCAGGGGCTGCGCCATCGCTGGTACCTGTGGTCCGAGGAGACCCAGGACCTGACCAACCTCGACATCGGCGAGTTGCTCGAGCTCACCCGCGACACTGTGGCCGAGAGCTCGGCCGAGCTGGGCTCGGCTGGCCGCATCGTGGGCCGGCTCGGCGCCGTCGGTGCTCGCGACCTGTCGGACATGTTCCGGCTGATCGTCCAGGCCGATCACCGCACGCTGGCGACCGAGACGCTGCGCGCCGGTTTCGGCCTGGCCGCCGATCAGGCCGGCGATCCTCACCAGCGCTTCTTCCTGACCCTGGCCGCCTACCTGCTCGACGCCGCCGATGGTGACGCCATGGGCGTGACCCGCTCGGCGTTTCGCGCCGCCGCCAAGGACCTCTTGCGTATGGCCGAGACCCACGGCGTGCCCGGCGCCGACCGGCGGCTGCGCCTCAACCCGTTCCCACGCCTGGGCGCGCGCGTGATCTTCAACGAGGCCCACGCGGTCGTGCTCGGCGACGACACCCGCCGCACCGTGGTCACGGTCGAGTGGCCGACCGCGATGCTCGCCTTCTCCGACTTCGCCGGCGTGGAGCTGTCGCTGATCGACGCGGTGGCTCCGCTCAGCGAGCTGGCGCTGCGCCCGGCCGGTGACTACCTGGACGAGAAACTGGTCCTGCTCGACGCCGTACGCCCGCGCGCCGGTTTCTGGCTCGCCGTCCCCCAGCTCTCCCAGCGCCTCGAGCTCTCGGTCGGTGTCGGCGCCCGTCTGGTCGGCCTCGACGCCACTGGCGGCGGCACCACGCCCCTCTCGGCCACCTACGTCCGGCGCACCTCGATCTTCGTCGACGCCGGCGTCGGCTTCGTGTTCTGAGTCAGGGCTCGTCGGTCAGTCCGCGGACCAGGTCGATCAGCGGAGCCAGCTCGGCGCGGGCGGCCTGGCGAAGGACGTCGGAGTGGGCGATCGTCGACGAGAAAGCGGGGCCGACGGTGTAGTAGCTCTCGACGAAGAGCTCGCCCAGCACGCTCTGGCGGAGGACGCCGTCGCGGAAGCCGCGCAGGAGCGAGACCTCGGTGGCCATGGCCGAGCCGTAGGCGGCGGTCGCCACGAAGCAGGCGTCGACCTCGCCGATGGGGCGCTCGGGGGTGATGAAGTCGACGGTGGTGATGGGGCCGACGTTCTTGCAGTCGTCGAAGGCGCGCACGGCCACGTGGTAGAGGGTGTTGGGCAGGAGGTTGTCGAGCTCGACGACCTGGATCTGGCCGGGTTCGTCGGGATCGACGGTGGTGGCGATCGATGGGCTGTCGGCGAAGTTCTCTTCGGTGATCGGCTCGGCGGCGCGCAGGCGGATCTCGTAGCCCGAGACCATGCCGAGGACCCCGTCCTCGCCGGGGGCGACGAAGGTGAGGCGGGCGCTGCGGCCGTCGACCTCGGCCGCTAGCTCCGTTGCGGCGCCGGGCAGGCCGTCGTCCATCTCCGGGCGCGATACCACCCGCACCCGGAAGGTGTCGGGTCCGGAGGTGTGGAGGAGCAGGCGGGCGGCGCCCGAGCCGGGGATGGCGGTGTCGATCGTGCTGTCCGGGACACGGACGTTACCGTCGAGGCCGTCGGGGTCGCCGTAGCCGGCGTACGCTGACGACAGCGCCGAGACCGCCTCGGCGCCGAGCGTGAACGGCACCTGGTAGACCACCGACGGCTGGCCGCGGTAGGCCTCGCCGAAGTCGAGCCACGGGATGGCGGTGGGCGACGGGTACGCCGCTTCGCTGTAGGTGGCGTTGTGGTCGAACTCCTTCGACACCTCCATCCACACCACGTAGTCGCCCGGCGGCAGGGTGGCGGGCATCGGCCAGGTCACCGTGTAGGGAATGTCGGCCGCCGGCGTCGCGCCCGAGACCAGGTCGAACGTGTTCATGGTCTCGAACATGTCGACCGCGACGCTGTCCTCGATCCGGCGCTCGATGTCCTCGCGCGGCGGGTACAGGCTGACCGCCCCGGGGTCGACCCGGCCCTTGTCGGTGTCGACCGACGCGCTGGCGCAGGTGCCGGTGTCCCACGACGCCTCGGTGGAGAGCAGCGGCCGGCAGAAGAAGTACTCGTCCGACGACTGGGTCGACGGATGCGACAGGTTGTCGTCGTCGTCGTTCTGGAACACCAGGGCCGGGAAGGTCTCGCCGTGGCGATGCGACCACACCGGGAAGGTGGTGATACGGCGCCCGTACGGCCACAGCGGTCCGCTGTTGAAGTCGAAGCGGCCCGGGCGGTTGCCGATGCCGCGGCGGCCCACGGCGTCGGTCACGTACATCGTGCTGACGAAGTTGCCGGCGGCGTCCTCGAGCCACACCACGATTTGCAGCTTGTCGGCCGGCTTGAACGTGGTCTCGACCACGCGGCATTCGGCCGCGTCGGCGGCGCCGGTCGGCACCAGGACGGCGCCGGCGAGCAGGACGGCGGCTAGCGAGCCACAACGAGCGTGCAAGGGTTACTCCTCGACCTTGAGCCCGCGAACCAGGTCGACCAGTGGGGCCATCTCGGCGCGTGCGGCCTGGCGCAGCACGTCGGAGTGATCGATCGTCGTCGAGAACGCCGGTCCGACCGTGTAGTAGGTCTCGACGAAGAGCTCGCCCAGCACGCTCTGGCGCAGGATGCCGTCGCGGAACGAGCGCAGCATCGAGACCTCGTTGGCCATCGCCGTGCCGTAGGCGGCGGTGGCCACGAAGCAGGCGTCGACCTCGCCGGTCGTGCGCTCGGGCGTGGTGAAGCTGATGAGGGCGAGCGGGCCGTAGTTCCTGCAGTCATCGAAGGCGCGCACGCCCACGTAATAGGTGGTCTGCGGCAACAGGTTGGTGATCTCGACGTCCTGGATCTGACCGGGCTCGTCGGGCTCGATGGCGGTGGCGATGGGCGAGCTGTCGGCGAAGTTGGCGTCGGTGATGGGTGACGTCGCGCGGTAGCGGATCTCGTAGCCGGTGACGGTGCCGATCTCACCGTCGTCGCCGGGGGCCACGAAGCTCAGCAGCGCGCTGCGCTGGTCGACCGAGATCGCCTGCAGCTCCGTGGCCGCGCCGGGGTCGGCCACGTCGAGCTCGGGGCGGGCCACCACGCGCACGCGGAAGGTGCTGCCGCTGTCGGTGTGGAGCAGCAAGCGGGCCGCGCCCGAGCCGGGCGTCGAGGTCTCGATGGTGGCGTCGGGCGGGTTCAGCCTGCCGTCGGTGCCGTCGGGGTTGCCATAGCCCACGTACGCCGACGAGCTCGCCGAGGTGGCGTCGGTGCCGATCGTGAATGGCACGTTGTAGACCACCGACGGCTGGCCTCGGTAGGGCTCACCGTACTCGGCCCACGGGATGCCGGTGGGCTCGGGGTACGAGGTCGGGTTGTAGGTGGCGTTGTGATCGAACTCCTTGGCGACCTCCATCCACAACACGTAGTCGCCGGGCGTCAGGTCGGTCGGGATGGGCCAGGTCACCGAGTACGGCAGGTCGGCGGTCGGGGTCGCGCCCGAGACCATGTCGAGCGGATTCATGGTGTCGAACATCGACACCGAGAGATCGTCGATGCCCTCGACCCGGGCGATGTCCTCTCGCGGCGGGTAGAGGCTGGGCTGGTTGGTGTCGAGCTTGCCCTTGTCGGTGAAGATCGCCGACGCGCACGAGCCGGTGTCCCAGGCCGGCTCGTCGGGACGCAAGGGCCGACAGTAGAAGCTCTCCTGCGACGAGTGCGAGAACGGGTGCGAGAGGTTCGAGTCCTCGCCGTTCTGGAAGACCAGCGTGGGGAAGGTATCGCCGTGGCGGTGGGCCCACACCGGGAAGGTGGTGACGCGGCGGCCGTACGGCCAGGATGGCCCGCTGTTGAAGTCGAAGCGGCCGGGGCGGTTGCCGATGCCGCGCCGCCCGACGCCGTCGGTCACGAACACCGTGCCGATGAAGCCGCCCGTGGGATCCTCGAGCCACACCACGATCTGCAGCTTGTCGGCCGGCTTGAAGGTGGTCTCGACCACCCGGCATTCATTGGCGGCGCTGGCGGCGGGGGCGAACGGGAGGGCAGCGGCGGCGAGCAGGGCCGGGGAGAGCAGACGGCGGCGCATCGAGCACCCATTGTCGTCGATCTCGGCAGGTCGGCAAGAGGGAATGATCACAGTGACTTGCTAGGGTGCGAACCGTGGCACGCGCAGCCAGGACAGCGTCGGGAACCGAGTATCTGGTGCTCGACATCGAGACCGTGCCCGACCCGCGCTGGCACCGCCCCGAGGTGCCGCTGGGGACCGAGCCGCCGTTCCCGCCCACGTGGGCCCACCGCATCATCGTCGTCGGTTGCCTCTGGCTCGGCCCCGATTACCGGCTGCGGCGGATGGGGGTGATCGGGGAAAGCGGCGGACCACCTGGTGTGCCGGCGACCGACGTCGACGAGCGCCACATCCTGATCGAGCTGTCGCGCTTCGTCGGCCGCGCCAAGCCGGTGCTGGTCACCTTCAACGGCCGCTCGTTCGACCTGCCGGTGATCGCGCTGCGCTCGCTGAGCCACGGCGTGCCGCTGTCCTGGTACTACCAGGAGCGCGGCGTCCGCTATCGCTACTCCGAGGAAGGCCACATGGACCTGTGCGACTGGCTCGCCGACCACGGCGCCACCCGCATGGGCAGCCTCGACGCGCTGGCCCGCCTGGTCGGGCTGCCGGGCAAGGTCGGTGTCGACGGCTCGCAGGTCGAGGGCCTGTTCAACGCCGGTCAGCTGGCGCGTATCCAGTCGTACTGCCTCGCCGACGTGGTGCAGACCGCGTTCATGCTCCTGCGCTTCCGGCTCTTGCAGGGCGTGCTGGCGCCGGCCGCGTATCGGGCCGCGGCCGAGGCGCTCTACGAGCAGGTGGCCGCCCACCCGCGGGTCGCCGAGATGGCGCGCGGGATCGATCGTGCTCAGCTCCTGGTCGAGCCCAGCGATGCCCAGCCCCGGTCGTCCTGAGCGAGGCCGCCTCGCGGCCGAGTCGAAGGACGCACTCGCATCACTGCGAGCGCAGCGCCTGCCGCTCGGCTGGTACGCGCGCGAGACCGAGGCCGTGGCCCGCGCGCTGCTCGGCTGCGCGCTGGTCCACGGCGATCGCGCCGGCGTGATCGTCGAGACCGAGGCCTACCTCGGGCCCGAGGACCTGGCCTCGCACGCGCGCTTCGGCTCGACCGCGCGCAACGCGGTCATGTTCGGCGCCGCCGGCACCACCTACGTGTACCTTTGTTACGGCGTGCACGAGATGTTCAACATCGTGGCTCGCGACCGTCGCGAGGCGGGCGCGGTGCTGGTCCGCGCCGTCGCGCCGCTGGTCGGTCTGCCCGACGACGCTCGTGTCGGCCGCGGCCCGGGGAAGCTGACCCGCGCGCTGGCGCTGTCGCGGGCCCAGCACGGTCGTCTGCTCGATGGCGACGGCCTGTTCGTCGCGGCGCATGAGCGCGTCCGCCCGCGCGACGTCGTGCGCTCGCCCCGTATCGGCGTCGACTACGCCGGCGCCTGGGCGGCGCGGCCGCTGCGCTTCATCATCGCCGGCCATCCCGCGGTGTCAGGGCAGCGCTGATGGCGCGGGTGACCTTCCAGCCCGGTGGCGTCACCGTCGAGATTGCGGACGGCGCCACCCTGTTCGAGGCCGGCGCCGCGGCCGCCGGCATCACCATCGAGACCGCGTGTGTGGGCAAGGGCACCTGCGGCCTGTGCCGGGTGAAGATCCTCGCCGGCGCCGAGGCGCTGTCGTCGTACACCGACGAGGAGGAGCGCCACCTCGGCAATCTCTATCACCTCACCCGCGTGCGCCTGTCGTGCCGGACCCGCGTGTCGGGCGACGTGACGATCGCACTGGCGCCCCGACCGGCGCGGGGGCCGGGAAAACCTCGATAGCCAACCGCTGCGGCGATCTGTACGTCGTCAATGGTCACCGCTTGCCGATGGCCTTTCTCCGACCGCCGCAATGCAGGGCACAATGGTGCCAGATGCCCGCTCAGACCTTGGAGGTCCGTGCCAACGACGTGGATTTCACCTGTATCGAGGAAGGCGCCGGGCCGCTGGTGCTCCTGCTGCATGGCTTCCCCGATACGCCGCAGACCTGGGATGCGGCGCGACCGGCGCTGGCGGCCGCCGGCTTCCGCGCGGTGTCGCCGTTCATGCGCGGTTACGCGCCGACCGGGGTCCCGGCGGCCCAAGACTACGACACCGACACGCTCGGCAAGGACGCGCTGGCGCTGATCGAGGCGCTCGGCGAGCGGCGCGCGATCGTCGTCGGGCACGACTGGGGCGCCTCGGCGGCGTTCTCGGCGGTCGGCCTCGACCCGTCGCGGATTCGCCTGCTCGTCACGATCGCGATCCCGCACCCGGCCTCGCTGCGCCCGAACCCGGTGCTGCTGTGGAAGACGCGCCACTTCTTCTCGCTGCGACGCAAGGGCGCCGCACGGTGGATCCGCGCCGGTGAGCTGGCTCACGTCGACGAGCTGGTGCAGCGCTGGTCGCCGGCCTGGAAGGTGCCGCCGGGCGAGACCGATGCGGTCAAGCGCGCATTCCGCGAGCCTGGCTGTCTCGAGGCGGCGCTGGGCTACTACCGTGCCTTGCGCTTCCGTCCGTCATCGGCGCAGCGCCGCCGTGTCGAGGTGCAGGCGGTCGCGTTCGCCGGCGAGACCGACATCGTGCCGCCGTCGGCCTACGAGCGTGCGCGCTCGCGTTATGCGGCGTCGTACGAGATCGTGCGTCTGCCGGGTGGTCACTTCATGCACCGCGAGCACCCCGAGCGATTCGTGCGCGAGCTTGTCCGGGTGTGCAGCGCGGCGAGCGCGTGAGGTAGCGCTCGCCTTCGCGACACCAGATCAGTTGAAGGGTGGCTGAACTCGTGGGCTCGGAGGATGTCCGGGCATCGGCGCGTCGTCGACCTCCTGCACCGTGAGCACGCCGGCGTCATAGAACGGCTGGAAGTCGCTCACGTACGAGCGCAAAGCCGATACGTTGGCGGGGAGGATCGATTGCCAGCGACTCTTCCAGGCCCGGCCGAAGTAGCGGCGGGCGTCGTGGATCATCATGAAGTCGCGGACCAGGCCCGGGATGTTGGCGGGATCCTCGATGATGAACTCGCCGGCGCCCAGCACCTCGAAGTCGCCGGGGATGATCGCCGCGAGCTGGTGCAGATCGCTGATGCCCATCGTGCGCAGCTCGTCGAGGACGTCGTCCTGGGTGTCGTTGTACTCGGCGACGAAGGTCTTGTCGTCGAGCTGACGGGCGAAGCGCCACGACAGGAAGCTGGCCAGGCTCTCGGTGGTGATGGGGCCGTTGGGGTAGCCAGGGCGGATGGGCGAACCCAGGTCCTCGACGGTTCGGTTCTCGATCGTCGGGCCGGCGCGGCGGGGCGAGGCCGTGCAGGCGGCGAGCACGACCACGGCCAGCAGGGCGAGTGCTGCCCTCATTGCAGCTTCACCCCGTAGGGCCGGGTCTGGTCGGCCTTGACCTCGACGTCGATGGTCGCGCTCTTGCTGGTGGCCGGGTTGACCACGCGCAGCTTGTGTCTGCCCGCCGGCAGCGCGATCGGGCCGGCGCTGACGCCGGCCTGCCCGACCTTCTTGCCGCCGAGGTACACGTCGCCCCAGCTCGTGCCGCCGTCGTCCTCGGCGGTGAGGGTGACCGAGCCCATCGGCGTCGGCGCCGGCCGCATGGCGCGGAACACGCGCGCCTCCTCGCCGCCGATCAGCTCGATCGGTACGGTGATGGGCAAGAAGCCGGGCCTGGACAGGCGCAGGCGCGCGTTCTTGCGCGGCGCGAGGTCGCGCTTGGCCAGCGGCGTCTTGCCCAGGTCCTCGCCGTCGAGCGAGACGTCGACCTCGAGCGGATCGGTCTCGACCGCGAGTCGGGCCCGCGCTGGCGTGAGGGTCAGGTGCAGGCGCAGCGTCTGGCCGGGCTCGACCCGCACGTTGTCGTCGAGGTAGGGCTCGTAGCCGGCCAGCTCGAGGCGCAGCGGCGCCGGGCCGGGCGGGAGCTCGAGCGTCGCCGGGGTCGGGCCGAGGGCGACGGTGCCGGCGGTGCCGCGCGCGCCCGGCGGCACGGTCTCGACGATCAGGATCGAGGGAGCGGTCGGGGGTGGGGCCGTGCGTGCGTCGTTCGCCCCGGGGCCCGCGACCGCTGGCTGACGGCCGGTTCCCTGGGCCCCGTCTCTGAAGGCGACGACGTAGACGCCGAAGGCGACGAGGGCGGCGGCGGCCAGGCCGGCCAGCATCAGGCGGCGCGACGAGCCCGGCCGCGACGTGATCATCGTCATCGAGGCGCCGGGCGAGATCGCGATCGGGCCCGAGGTCTCCATCGACGCGGCCGCGGCGGCGACGTCCCCGGCCAGACCGCGCTTGGCTGTTGCCGGCGTCTTGTTCGGCTCGCCGGCCCGCGGCGGGGTCTTGAGCGAGCCGGCCGCGCTGCGCTTGTCGCGATCCGTCGGCGTCGGCGGCGGGTTGGCGGAGAGCTCCCACGGCGCGACGGTGACCGTGGTCTCGTCGAGCTCGAGGCGGCTGATCCCGTCGGAGTCGATGCGCGGGATGAGCACCGGCACGCCTTCGATCGGCGGCGGTCCGGGATCATCGTTGATCGCGTCCTCGGCGCCGGTGCGGCGCTTGCGGCGGACGATGGTCACCGCGGTCAGCCGCTCGCCTTCGCGATCCATGTCGATCTCGCGGTCGAGCGCGGGCAGGCTGCCCTCGGCGGTCTTGCGATCGGTGGCGGCCGCGATGCTCGACGGCATCGCGCTAGAGTCGGCGCCGGTCTTGCGTTCGCCCAGCGCGGTCTGCCGGCCCACCGACGGCTCGGCCAGGTTGGCGAGCTGGGCGCGGATGATGTCGTCGAGACGTTTGCCGGTCGGCGTCGACAGATCGACGACGTAGTTCACGGCCTCGGCCACATCGAGCGCGGTGGTCACGATGCTCGACTCGTAGGTCAGCTCGGTCAGCGCGCGCACCAGCACCGCCGGGCGCAGCGGCCGATCACCGGGGCGGCGGGCCAGGGCCTGGTGGATGATCTCGTCGAGCCTCGCCGGCAACCCACGCCGCGCCTCCGACAGCTTCGGCAGCGGCATCTCGTGGATGTTGCGGATGATGTCCTCGGCCTCCTCGCCGGGGAACAGCTTGTCGCCGGTGAACAGCTCGTACATCACCGACGCCGCCGAGAACATGTCGCTGCGGGTGTCGAGCGGTTCGCCGCGGGCCTGCTCGGGCGACATGTAGCGCCACTTGCCCATCACCTTGCGCTTGCCCGAGGTGGCCGCGACCTTGCCGGGCTGGGCCGCGACGGCGATGCCGAAGTCGGCGATCTTCACCTCGCCGGCCTTGCTGAGCAGGATGTTCGACGGCGACACGTCGCGGTGGACGACGCCGTGGGTGTGAGCGAAGTCGAGGCCGCGGGCCAGCTCGATGGCGATCTGGAAGGCGGCCGGCAGGGGCACCCGCTCGTGGCGCTCCTTGAAGCGGCGCAGCATCGCGGCCAGATCGAGGCCGTCGACGTACTCCATGGCGATGAACAGCGAGCCGGCGAAGCGTCCGAAGTCGAAGACCTGGACCACGTTGGTGTGCGACAGCCGCACCGCCACCTTGGCCTCGGCGATGAAGCGCTCCTCGAACTCCGGATCGCGGGCCAGCTCGGGCAAGATCCGCTTGATGGCCAGCGTCTTCTCGAACCCGTGGGCGCCATAGGCCTTGGCCAGGAAAACCTCGGCCATGCCCCCAACCGCGATGCGGTCGAGCACATCGTAGCGTTCCAGGCTCTTCTGAGGGACCTCCGCCATCCGGATCGTGGCCTATAGTATGTCCAGCGCGATGACGCGAGGCGCGGCGAAACATGCCACGAACCAAGCCATTCGCGCGCTGATCATGGTCGTGATCGGCGCGGGAGTCATGGTGTCGCCTACGCGCGCCGCCGCCGACGAGCGCCCGGTGCTCGTGCTCGACGCCACCGGCACCGACGAGGGGCGCACGATGGTGGCGCGCATCGAGAAGCACATGGGGCCCGATCCGGCGCTCGGCCCGGTGCCCGATCGCTTTCGCCTGCCGCTGCGGGAGCCTACAGCCACCGACACGTCGTGGAAGGCCGAGGAATCGGTCGCAGCCGAGGCCCGCAAGCTGCTGACTCCCATCGGCTATCGCCAGGCGGCCGAGATCGCGCGGGCGGCCCAGGATCGGCTGGCGCGGTTCGCCGGCGACCCGGCGGCGCGGGCGCTGCTCTCCGAGCTGGTGCTGATCGAGGGCCTGGCGGTGGCCGGCGCCAGCGGCCTCGACGCGGCTCGCCCGCTGTTCTTGCTGGTGCATCGGCTGACACCCGGGCGTACGCTCGATCCCGGCCGCTACCTGCCCGACGTGGTGAAGGCCTTCAATGCCGCCGCCGTGACCGGCGCCACTGGACGGATCTCGATCAAGGCGGTCGGCGCCACCGAGGTGCTGGTCGACGGCGTGCCGGTGCCGGGCGGTGAGCCGGTCGTCGGCCTCCCGGTCCCGGCCGGCCCGCATATCGTCACCGTGCGCGGCGACGAGATCTCGAGCGACGGTCGCCGCGTCGAGGCGGTGGCCAGCAACACCGTCCCGTTCCAGCTCACGCCGGTGGAGGCGCCGCTCGAGGTGCGGCTCGGCCGTGCCCGCGACCGCCTGGTCGCGGCCGGCGACGACCCCGCGCGCGTGCTGGCGATCCGCGATCTGCTGGGGGCGATGAAGCCCACCAGCCACGCGCTGGTCGTCGTGCGCGGCGACGACGGTAGGCTGGCGGCGCGGGTGTTCACCGATCGCGGCGGGCTCGGACCGTCGCGCCCGATCGGCGGCGACGTCGCCGCCGCGGTGGCGCCGCTGCGGCCGATCAAGACCGGCCCGATCGGCGGCGGAAACGGCAACGATCCCTTCGGGGGCGGCGGCAAGCCGGTCGTGCCCATCGACGAGCCGTGGTGGCGGACGAGCTGGTTCAAGGCCAGCGGCGGCACCGTCGCCGGTGTGGCCGCGGTGGTGCTGATCACCGTGATCGTCACCCGCGACGCCGGGACGAGCACGTTCAGCCCCGGCGTCGAGGTCGAACAGTGAATCTGCGCTCGTTGCTCGCGCTCGCGGTGGTGGGGCTCGGCGCGCTGGCCGGGTGCGACGACTCGGTGCGTTTCCGCCTTCGCCTCGAGTGGCAACGCGGAGGCGCCCAGGCATGCCCGACCACGACCGACGGTCGCTATTCGTGCACGGCGCTGCCGCTCTCGTGCGACGTGCGGGTGCGCGTGCGTATCATCAACACCAGCGACGGCCAGCCCCACTACTCGGAGTGCTTCACGATCCAGAACAACGCCGACGCCTGTCTGCTCGCCGATCTCCCCATCTCGCCGCAGCCCGTGCCCAACGAGATGGTGCGGGTGCAGGTGATCGTGTGGACGGTCGAGGAGTTGGCCCGCAGCGGGATCGACCTGACCGGCACCGACGGCTGCCCGGCCACCACCGAGTTCGCCGCCGGCTTCCCCAAGCTGGTCGGCAACCCGACCGAGCCCGAGAACGTGCCGGTGCCCGCGCTCGGCGGCGAGACCTACTTCGCCGTCGGCGACAGTCCGGTGGCCACGGTCACCCTCGGCTGCGCGCGCTGGGACGCGCTCGACGCGCCGAGCTGTCGGGCCAGCGCCATCCCGCTCGAGGCGACGATCCGCGATCCGCGAACGTTCGGCTCGGTGCTGCGCATGCAGGCGTCCGACATGGAGGTCCGCTTCGGCGAGCCGGTCGCCAACGGCGACGGGACCTATCGCGTCGATCTGGGGGCTTCGTTCTTCACGCCGGCGCTCTCGTACACGCCGTCAGGCACGCTGCTCTGGCAGGGCACGCTGACCGATCCACCGACCGGAAGGCGCTGTCTGCGGGTCGCGGCCCAGGGCGTGGCGGCGCCGACCATCGCCTGCTTCGAGGTACCGGTTGGATCGCCGGTGCGCACCGACGGGTTCCTGGTCGGCCGCGTGATGCTGCGCGACCTGCTCGACCTGCGCATGGTCTCCGATCTCCCCGAGGAGGGCATGGTGCTGGGCGTGGTCATCGACGCCGCCGGCCAGCCGGTGCGGGGCGCGGTGGTGAGCACCACTGGCGCCACCGTGGTCTACCCCGACGACAACCTGCAGACCGTCGGCTTCGCTTCCACCGATAGCCGCGGGTACTTCCTGTCGACCGACGCCGCCTTCGATTCGACGTGGCGAGCCACGGCTGGCGGCCTGATGAGCGACGGCTCGACGCGCGGCGGCCTGGTCGACGATCACGTCACGGTGGTGGTGGTACGGCTCGACGGCGTGGTGCCAGTGCTCGACGCCGGGTTGGGCGGCATGGATCCCGACGCTGGCGTCGACGCGCCGTGAAGGAGACCTGGTATCGCATCGCGTTCGGAGCCGCCGACGGCTCGCGGCTGGTGGTCGCGCCCGGCGATCACCTGGGCGCGGCGATCGGCGTGGCCGCGGCGCGGCTGGGCAAGGCCGGGGCGGTGTGGCCGCTGGCGGCCGATCCGGCGCCGCCGGGCGAGGTGCCGCTGGGCGAGTCGGTAGGCAAGGGCGTCATCGTCGAGCGCGCCGCGCCCGAGCGGCTCGGATCGTTCCGGCCGCCGCCGGGAGTGCTGGCCAGGTTCGACGCCAGCGGCCGCGGGACGCTGGTGACCGGTTTCACCGAACGCGGCGAGACCGGGGCGCGCGTGATCGAAGCAGTGGCGGCCGGTGACGATGCCCGCGAGCGGTTCCTCGAGGTGATCGAGCGCTTGCCCCTGGTCGACAACGTCGAGGTCAAGCTCGCCGATCACCACGACGGCGGCGGTCGCAACGACGTGTGGCTGACGCCGCGCCTGCGTGACACCCGGCGCGCGCTCCGCTTCCTCGACGACTTCGACGCCGATCTGCTGCAGAGCGGCCACGTCGATGTCTCGGTCTACGTCCGCTCGCCCCAGTCGACGTGGCGGCTGACCCAGCACAAGACGCTGGTGTGGATCACCGTCGACGACTCCCTCGACGGCAAGGTCCGCGGTTGGCTCGAGCAAGCCGGTCTCGAGCGCCGCGAGCGGCTCGACACCATCGCCGACATCTCCCATCACCACTACCGCACCGCCACCTCGAGCGCGCGGACGCGGCTCGAGAACAGGCTCTCGAAGGCCGGCCTGCGCAAGGTCGATACGGTGAGCTAGGCGCGAGAGGGCGCGCGCTCGGCCCTGCTCGCGCTGCTCAGACGGGCTTCAGGGCGCCCACTCGCCACAGCTCGCGTACCAGTGACTCGTCGACAGCGCCGGCCATGGCCTCGCGCCAGGTGTTGATGCCGTCGAGGCGGGAGAGCAGGGTGTAGACGGCGAGCGTGGTCTCGACCGCGTCGTAGGTCGAGTAACCGGCGAGCAGGACGCGATCGCCGTCGTGCCAGACCGCGCTGATCGATGGGGTCAGGACATCGGGCATGGTGCGCCGGGGGCGGGCGCGGATCTGGACGAGCCGGTCGCGGGCCGGCGACGGTTCGGGCGTCACCGCAAGGGTGTTGACGTGGGCGGCGCACCAGTGGAACCAGGTGGCCCAGCGCTCGGCGTCGGCGCCGGGGTCGGGTGGCGCACCGAGCTCGCACAGCCGCTGCGCCAGGTCGAGCTCGGCCTGTCCGGCCAGGCTGCCGAGCCTCGACCAGCGGCCGGCGCCGTCGTGCCCGTCGTCGTGCTTGCAGAACCAGACCCGGCACAGCGCCGGCCGGTCGTGCCACACGCCGCAGGTGTGCTCACCGCCGACCCAGTAGGGGCAGCGCAACGTGGTGTCGCGCCCGAAGGCGGCGCCATCGGCGTAGCGCTCGAGCCAGCCATCCGGCGGGTGGACGCCGAGCCGCGAGACGCCCTCGAGGTTGGCCAGGCGGGCCATCACCCGCTCGGCCCCGACGCCGCCGCGGGCGAGGGCGCCGCCGACGAGGAAGTTGGCCAGGAACGGCTGGTACGTGCAGCAGCGGGCCTCGCCGTGCAGGCGCCACGGCCAGGGCGCGTCGTCGCCGACCATCGGGCAGCGCGCGCAGTCGGCGCGGGCCTCGCCGGCGCCGTCGTCGTCGAGCTCCGGCACCAGCGCACGCAGCGCCGCCGGCGAGTCGCCGAAGGGTGAGGCACGCGGCGGCTCGCTCACGCCGTGACGGTAGCAGATGCTACGGTCGCCACCTCGATGCAGTCCGGCGAGCTCGCCGCCCTCGGCACCGCGACCTGCTGGACGTTCTCGTCGCTGGCCTTCGAGGCTGGCGCCCGCCGCATCGGCTCGCTGTCGCTCAACCTGGCCCGGGTGCTCCTGGCCTTCGCATGGCTCACCCTGCTCGCCCTGGCGACCCGCGGCATGCCGCTGCCCACCGACGCGACCCCGGCGCAGTGGGCGTGGCTCGGCGGCTCGGGCGTGGTCGGCATCGTGCTCGGCGACCTGTGCACGTTCCGCGCGTACGTCGAGATCGGCGCGCGCCGCACCATGGTGCTGGCGACCTCGACGCCGATCTTCACGGCGGCGCTGGCATGGATCGCGCTGGGCGAGGCGCCGACCGCGCTCGAGCTCGGCGGCATGGCGGTCATCGTCGGTGGCGTGATGCTGGCGGTGAGCGACCGCGCGCCAACCCCCGGCGCGATCGTGCCCCGGGCCTCGATCACCGGCGTCATGCTCGGCCTCGGCGGCGCGCTCGGTCAGGCCGGCGGCCTGCTCCTGTCGCGCCAGGGCATGGCCGGCTACGCCGCGGTGCCGGCGACGCAGATCCGGATGGTCGCCGGCATCGCCGGTTTCGTGATCGTGCTGGTCGCGGCGGGCTGGATGCGGCGCTTCGCCGGCGCGGTGCGCGACGGGAGGGCGATGGCGTACACCGCGTTCGGCGCGTTGCTGGGTCCTTGCCTCGGCATCGCGTTATCGCTGTACGCCGTGAGCCACGCCAAGGCCGGCATCGCGGCGTCGCTCATGTCGCTGTCGCCGATCCTGATCATCCCGCTGGTGCTGGCCCGTGGCGAGCGGGTCGGCGTGGCCGGCGTGATCGGCGCCGCGCTCGCGGTCGGCGGCGTCGTGTTGCTCGCGCTGGCGTGAACGGTGGCCGCTCAGCCCTTGACGACCACGACAGTGCACGGCGCCAGGCGCACCACCCGCTCGGCGACCGAGCCGACCAGCATGTGCGTGATCGCGTCGTGGCCGTGACTGCCGATGACGATCATCTGCGCACCCAGCTCGCGGGCGATACGGACGATCTCGTCGGCGGGTTTGCCCACGGCGATGTGCTCGTGCACCGCGGCCACCCGGCCCTGGGCCTCGCTGGTGAGACTGCGCAGCTCGCTGGCGGCGAGGCGCTCGACGTCGGCGATCTCCTTGCTCAGCGCGGTCGGCTCGGCGGCGAGGTCGCTGGCCTTCCAGTGGCGATCGACGACGTGCACGGCGTGGATCGAGCCGCCGGTTGCGGCCACGTGCTCGAGCGCCCAGTGCAGCGCGCGCCGTCCCACCGCCGAGAAGTCGAGCGCCACCACCGTCACCCGGTCGGTCGGCATCGCAGCCCCTGGATCGGTCCCCTCGCTCGGGTCGTCGGGCAAGGCCTTGGCGTCGGCCTCGGTCTGGTCGCGCCACTCGCTCGGATCGGGGGAGCTCATGGCCGAGGTATGGCAGACCGGCGCCCGCCGCTCAACCGCGGTACGCTGCGGTTGTGAGTGACGAATCGCCGCTGACCGCGCTCGGCATGGAGCTAGCGACCGATGCGCGTCAGCCCGACGTTCGCACCGAGGCGATCCGCATCGCCCGCCGGCTGCAGGCCGGCGGCGCCAAGGCCATCGGCTTCGTCCCCAGCGATGACGACGTCGCCATCCCGCCGGTGCTGGTCCAGATCGGCGCGGCGCTGTGCGATCTCACCGGCGCGACCATCGCCGTGGTCGACGCCAACGTCCGTTATCCCGGCCTGCGCGCGCTGGTCGACGACGCCGTGACCGAGCAGGTCTTCTCGACCCGCTGGCTGGCCGGCTCGCTGGCGCTGCTCTCGCCCGCCCGGGTCGAGCGCGCCGGCGAGGTCGTGCCCGCGCTCGCCCGCCTGCTCCTCGACGGCGCCGATCTGTTCGCGCACATCCTGTGCGACCTCACCGGCTTCGAGCTGATCGGCGAGCACGCCAGCGCCGCCGCCTGCATGGACGCGGTCGTGGTGGTCGGCCGCGCCCACAAGAGCCGCGAGGACGACCTGCTCGCCCTCGCCAGGCTCATGCCGCCGGATCGATTCCTCGGCGTCCTGCTCGTGGGCTGACGTGCGTGAATCGAATTGAATTTGATTTCGTAAGTCAAAACGTTGTAAGCGCATGACCTGTAGTGGTATTCGGCATCGTCATGCACGAAACCCGTTCGACTCTCTTGCTGGTCCTCCTGGCTGCTTGCGGCGACGGGAGGACCGATCTCCGCACCGCGGCGGAGCCCGTGGTCGAGCGCTACGCCGAGTCGGCCTACAGCTCGTACGCGGTCGTGGCGATCGAGGCCGGCAACCTGCGCGCGGCCATCGACAACTTCGTGGCCAACCCGTCGGCGCAGTCGCTCGGGCTCGCGCGCGACGCGTGGATCGATGCGCGCGCGGTCTACCGGCCGACCGAGGCGTTCCGGTTCTACGGCGGTCCCATCGACGATCCCGCCGACGAACGCGAGCCCGGCATCAACGCCTGGCCGATGGACGAGGCCTACGTCGACTACGTGGTCGGCAACGCCACCGCCGGTATCATCAACGACCCGACCGGCTTCCCGACGATCGACGCGGCCGCGCTCACCGCGGCCAACCTGATCGGCGGAGACGCCAACGTCGCCATCGGCTACCACGCCATCGAGTTCCTGCTCTGGGGCCAGGACCTGAGCGCGGCGGGCCCCGGCGCTCGCCCCCACGCCGACTTCCTCGACGCCGGCACCGCCGCGAACCAGGCGCGACGCCGACAGTATCTCGGCGTCGTGGCCGACATGCTGGTCGTCGATCTCGAACATGTTCGCGATCGATGGAACCCGGCCGGCGGCGACTACACGGCCACATTCACCGGCGCGCCCGTCGAGTCGCTCACCCGCATGCTGACCGGCATCGGCACGCTGGCGGCGTCGGAGCTCTCGGGCGAGCGCATGCTGACGGCGTACGAGAACAAGGACCAGGAGGACGAACACTCCTGCTTCAGCGATAGCACCAAGGACGACCTGCTCGGCAACATGCGGGGCATCGACGACATCTTCCGGGGGCGGATCGGCGCCTCCAGCGGCGACAGCCTCGCCATCCTGATCGCCGAGCGGGATCCGGCGCTGGCCTTCCGCATGGAACAACAGATCGGTGTGGCGCTGGCGGCGATCCAGGCCATTCCGGGGCCATTCGATCAGGCCATCCTCGGTGAGGACAGCTCGACCGGGCGGATGGCCGTGATCGACGCGGTGCGCGCCATCCAGGAGGTCGGCGACACCATCGTCGACGTCGCCGCGGTGCTGGAGGTCCCGGTGTCGACGGAGCTCTGAGGGTGCGATGCGCCTATCGGGCCTTGCCATCCTGAGCCTCGTCGTGGCCTGCGGCGGCGACGATGGCTCGGGCTACGAGCTCGGCGAGGAGTACGCAGGCGACGTGGCCGCGACCTCGTTCGACGCGACCGCGACGGCGTTCACCCACATCGCGCCGGCCTTCGAGGGCGCGCGCCGCGATGCGTTCTTCGTGGGCGACTCGATCTTCGACCGCAACTGGGTGATCGCGCCGTCGTCGACCTCGGGCATCGATGGGCTCGGGCCCACGTTCAACCAGCGCTCGTGCAGCTCGTGCCACTCGCTCGACGGCCGCGGCCGGCCGCCCGAGCCCGGGCAGCCCATGATCTCGTCGCTGGTGCGGCTGTCGGTGCCGGGGGGCGACGTCGACGGCGGGCCGGTGGGCGAACCCGTTTACGGCGGTCAGCTCAACCCGCTCGGTATCCTCGGCGTGCCTGGCGAGGGCAGCGCCGAGCTGAGCTGGGACGAGGTGCCGGGCAGCTACGCCGACGGCACGTCGTACAGCCTGCGCCGCCCGACCGTGACCTTCCGCGATCTGGCGTTCGGCCCGCTGGCGGCCGGCACCATGACCTCGGTGCGGGTCGCGCCCCACGTCGCCGGCCTCGGCCTGCTCGAGCTGGTGCCCGAGGCCGCCGTGCGGGCGCTCGCCGATCCCGAGGACGCCGACGGTGACGGCATCAGCGGACGCGCCAACCAGGTGTGGGACGTGGCCGCCGGTGCGACGCGCCTGGGCCGCTTCGGCTGGAAGGCCAACCAGCCCAGCCTGCGCCAGCAGAGCGCCGGCGCGTTCCTCGGCGACATCGGCATCACCTCGCCGCTGTTCCCGCAGCAGAACTGTCCGCGGGCGCAGACCGCGTGCGGCGCGGCGCCGACCGGTGATCCGCCCGACGGCGTCGAGCTCGAGGCCGGCAAGCTCGACGACATCGAGTACTACTCGATGACACTGGCCGCGCCCGGTCGCCGCCGCGTGCAGGACGCCGACGTGCTGGCCGGCAAGGCCCACTTCAAGGCGCTGGGCTGCGCGGGCTGCCATACGCCGGTGATGGTCACCGGCCGCTCGGCCGCGTACCCCGAGCTCGACGACCTCACGATCCGGCCCTACACCGATCTGCTGGTCCACGATCTCGGCGACGGCCTCGCCGACGGGCGGCCCGATCACGCCGCCGACGGGCGCGAATGGCGTACGCCGCCGCTGTGGGGCATCGGCCTGTTCCAGGTCACCAACGGTCACACGCTCTACCTGCACGACGGCCGCGCCCGCGATCTGGTCGAGGCCGTGCTCTGGCACGGTGGCGAGGCCGAGGCGTCGCGCGATGGCTTCCGCGCGCTGTCGGCGGCGGAGCGCGCCGAGCTGCTCGCGTTCCTGGAGTCGTTGTGACCGTCGGCCGTGGCGTGCCCTGATCGTCGGAATCGGGCTCTGACCGTCACACGACGAGCGGCAGGCCCCAGGCGAGGCCGACCACGATCGAGAGCGCGCCGGCGGCGGCGCCGAGGCGGCGGCCGACCGCGGGCAGATGAGCGAGCTTCGCGAGCGAGACGCCGGCGAGGCCCGACGCCAGCGCCATGCCGCCAACCGAGCCGATGCCGAACAGCGTCATGTAGATGATGCGCGCGGTGTTGCTGGTCAGCTCGGCGAACACCAGCGCGGTGAGCGCGCCGCTGCCGGCGAGGCCGTGGACGACGCCGATGGCCAGCGGCCGCCAGGCCAGGGTCTGAGCGCCGACGTGGACGTGGCCGCCGTCGGGTGCGGCGTGGCGGTGCAGGGCGCGGCCATGGGTGTGCGCGGCGACCGCGCCGCGGCGGCCGTCCCGCGCCGCCATGACCAGCGCGCGCGCGCCGAGCCCGATGAGCATCACCGCCACCGCCAGCTCGAGCCCGGTCTCGACCCGCGCTGGCACCAGGCCACCGGCGGCGAGCAGGATCACGCCGACCACGAGCAAGGCCAGCGTGTGGCCGAGGCCCCAGATCGCTCCGACCATCGCACCGCGGCGGGCCTCGCGTCCGCTGGCGCGTCCGCCGCCGGGGCCGGTGACCAGGGTCGACACCGCCGCCAGGTGGTCGGGCTCGAACGCGTGTCGTACGCCGACCACGAGGCCGAGGAGCACGCTGCCGAGGACGGCGAACATCGACTGCACCTTAGCACTGCCGCGGCCGAAGTTCGCAGGCCTCACGAGCACCTTGTCGCCATGCAGCCTTCGTGGTTACCTCCGGCCAAATGATCTCGTTGGAGCAGGAAAAGATCGCAGTCATCGGCCTCGGTTACGTCGGACTGCCCGTCGCGCTCTCCTTCGCGCGCAAGCTGCCGACGATCGGGTTCGACATCCGCCAGAAGCGGATCGACGAGCTGCTCCGCGGCCACGACGAGACCGCCGAGGTCACCACCGACGCGCTCAAGACCAGCAAGATCGAGCTCACCGCCGATCCGGCCCGCCTCAAGGACTGTACGTTCTTCATCGTCGCGGTCCCCACCCCGATCGACAACAACAACCGGCCCGACCTGGGCCCGATGATCAGCGCGTCGAAGACCATCGGTCCGCACCTCAAGAAGGGCGACATTGTGGTCTACGAGTCGACCGTGTACCCCGGCGTCACCGAGGAGGTCTGCGGGCCCATCCTCGAGCAGCTCTCGGGCCTGAAGTGCGGTCAGGACATCTTCCTCGGCTACTCGCCCGAGCGCATCAACCCGGGCGACAAGGAGCACACCTTCGAACGCATCATGAAGGTGGTGTCGGGCGACACCCCCGAGTCGCTCGAGCGCGTGGCCCGCGCCTACGCCGCCGTGGTCACCGCCGGCGTCCATCGGGCACCGTCGATCAAGGTCGCCGAGGCCGCCAAGGTGCTCGAGAACGTGCAGCGCGACCTCAACGTGGCGCTGATGAACGAGCTCGCCATGATCTGCGGCGAGCTCGGGCTCGAGGCCCACGAGGTGCTCGCCGCGGCCGGCACGAAGTGGAACTTC
>SXJR01000131.1 GCA_005779305.1 Myxococcales bacterium | reverse complement strand
CGAGGCCGCCGAGACGCTCACGCACGTGCGCATCGCCGTCGCGTGGGGCTACGCCCCGGACGCCGCGCTCGCCGAGGTGCGGGCCCTCGAGGATCGGCTCCAGGCGGTGCTCTACCGCCTGCGCAACCCGCGGCGGTAGCCCCCGTGGACGGCCGCCGCCCACCGCCGGCGGCGCCGAAACCGAAACCGAAACCGACACCGAAACCGAAACCGAAACCGAAACCGAAACCGAAACCGAAACCGAAACCGAGACCGAAACCGAAACCGAAACCGAAACCGAAACCGAAACCGAAACTGGAACCGCCGTGCTACGCCGCCCGGGTGCCACCGTCGTCTCGCTACCGCCCTGCCCCGCGCCACGCCACGCTGGGCGACGGGTTCTTCGACGTGGTCGAGCCGGCGCGCTTCCCGAAACACGTCCTGCGCTTCCGCAACCAGCGCTGGGCCGAGCGGGTTGGCCTGGACGCTCTGACGCCGACCGAGTGGGAGGCGGCGTTCGCGCGCTTCGAGCCGCTGCCCGACAACCTGCCGGCGCCGCTGGCGTTGCGCTATCACGGCCATCAGTTCCAGGTCTACAATCCGCAGCTCGGCGACGGTCGCGGCTTCCTCCACGCCCAGCTCCTCGACGCGGACGGCCGCTTGCTCGACCTCGCCACCAAGGGTAGCGGCCAGACCCCTTGGTCGCGAGGCGGCGACGGCCGGCTCACGCTCAAGGGCGGCGTGCGCGAGATCCTCGCCACCGAGATGCTCGAGGCGCTCGGCGTGCCGACCTCGAAGACCTTCTCGCTGTTCGAGACCGGCGAGCGGCTGCACCGCAACGACGAGCCATCGCCGACGCGGGCCAGCGTGCTGGTCCGACTCGGCCACTCGCACGTACGCTTCGGCAGCTTCCAGCGCCACGCTTTCCACCGCGACCACGAGCGCCTGCGCGCGCTCGTCGACTTCAGCCTCGCCCAGTACGCGCCCGAGCTGTGTCACCTCGGCGAGCACGCCGCCCGCGCCTTCCTGCGCCTGGTGGTCGAGCGCACGGCGCGGCTGTGCGCGGCGTGGATGGCGGCCGGCTTCGTGCACGGCGTGCTCAACAGCGACAACCTCAACGTCACCGGCGAGAGCTTCGACTACGGGCCGTGGCGTTTCCTGCCCGTGTTCGATCCCATGTTCACCGCCGCCTATTTCGACCAGTCCGGGCTCTACGCCTATGGCAACCAGCCGGCGGCGGTGCGCTGGAACCTCGAGCAGCTCGCCCTTGCGCTGCAGCCGCTCGCCGGGGGCGAGACCCTGCACGTGCGTCACGACTTCGAGGCGACGTTCGAGGCCGCGCTCGACCAGGCCATCGTGCGACGGCTGGGCGTGCGCTCGCGCGGTCCGCTCCTCGATCGGCTGCTGCGCACCCGCGTCTTCGGCTTCCTGTTCGAGTCGAAACTGGGCTTCGAGCGCTTCTTCTTCGACGGCTTCGGCGGCGCTGCCGCGCGCGTCCCCGGCATGATCGACGACCTCGCCGCCTACCAGCCCGTCGATCCCGACCGCCGCGCCCATCCCTATTTCGCCGGCGACGCGCCGTGCACGATGCTCATCGACGAGGTCGAGGCGCTGTGGTCGCCCATCGCCGAGCGCGACGACTGGGCGCCGCTCGAGGCCAAGCTGGCCCAGATCCGCGTCATGGCCGAGGCGATCGGATCTACGATGGAGCCGTGCGCCGCCTGATCTGGGTCGTGACGGTTGTCGCCAGCTCTGGCGCCGGCTGTGGCGGCGACGACGGCGCACCGCCCGTCGACGCTGGGCCCGAGGGTCCGGCGCTCGAGATCCCGACGATCATCGCCCTGCCCTACGTCGCGGCCGGCGCCGGCGCGGCGTCGCTCGAGGTCACCGTCACCAATCCCGGTACCGACGACGCCACCGGGCCGGGAGGCGCCGATCTGGGCTGGCAGCTCGGCGACGATCCCGCGTTCACGGTCGAGCGCGCGCCGCCGCTGGTGGCCGCCGGCGGTACCGCCACCATGACCGTCCGCTGGAGCGGGGCCGCCGCACCCGTCATCACCGGCACGTCGCTCACGGTCGACAGCAACGCCGGCGCGCGCACCGCCGAGGTGTGGGCGGTCGCCGGCGACCCGACGCTGCCGCCGGCGACGTTTTCGCCGGTCATGGCGTCGGGCACGGCCGAAGGCGCCGCGGTGGTGATCGGCGAGAGCGCGGTCGTCGCCCTGCCGACCGCGCCGTATCCGGCGACGGGCCAGCCGTGGACCGACGCCCGCGTGCACCTGTTCGTGCCCGCCGGCTACCGCCAGCGCGACGCCCACGACGCCGTCCTCCACTTCCACGGCCACAACACCACGATCGACGCGACCGTGCCCGCGCACCGCTACCGCGAGCAGGTCTGGGCCAGCGGCGTGAACGCCGTCCTGGTCGTGCCGCAAGGTCCGGTCAACGCCGCCTCGGGCGACTTCGGCAAGCTCGGCGATCCCGCCGGCACCGAGGCCTTCCTCCACGAAGTCATCACCGTGCTCTACCGCGCCGGCAAGCTCACCCGGCCGGTGCTCGGCGACGTGGTCCTGACCTCGCACTCCGGCGGCTACATCGCGGTCGCCGCCAACCTCGACGACGCCGCCGCCTTCGCGGTCCGCCAGGTCGATCTCTTCGACTCGCTCTACGGCTACCTGGCGACCTACCGCGACTTCGTCATCGGTGGCGGCCGCCTGCGCTCGAACTACACCGCCGGCGGCGGCACCGACACCAACAACCTGTCGCTGGCCACCATGCTCGGAGGCGCCGGCATCACCGCCGCCACCACCTTCACCCAGGCGGCGCTGCGCGACGCGGCGGCGGTGATCTACTTCACCGCGGCCTCGCACGGCGACGCGACCCGCGACGACGGCGCTTACGCCGAGATGCTGCGCTGGACGCCACTGCCGGGCCGGCGCGGCCCGCGCGCCGAGCTGCTGACCGCCACCGCCACCGCCACCACGGCGACGGTGACCTGGCGCTCACCGCCCGATCCCGATCTGACCGGCTGGCGGGTCGAGCTCTCGCTCGACGGACTGACCTGGGCCACCGCGACCGAGGTCGGCGCGGCGGCCACGGCGGCCACGTTCCCGGTCACCGGTGCCGTGCGGGTCCGGCTGGTCCCGATCACGATCGGCGTGGCCGACGCCGTCGCCCTGCCGACCGACACCTACGCGGTCGCGCCCGACGCCGCCATCCTGGTCGTCGATGGCTTCGACCGCGCCATCGACGGGTCGTTCTCCGGTCTGGCCCACGATCTCACCGGCCGCGTGGGACAGGCGGCCCGGCTGGTGCACACGATCTCGAACGAGGCCGTGATCGACGGCGGCTTCGCGCTGACGCCCTACCGCGTGGTGATCTGGCTGGTCGGTGACGAGTCGACCGACGATCACACCTTCACCGCCGCCGAGCGCGCCGCCGTCGACACCTACCTCGCCGGCGGCGGCCGCGTGATCATCTCGGGCAGCGAGATCGGTTACGAGCTGGGACCGACCACCGCCGGCGGCCAGTGGCTCGCCCGGGTCGCCGGCGCGGTGTACGCGAGCGACGACGCCGGCACCACCATCGCATCGGGAACCGGCGCCCTGAGCACCGTGCCGGCCTTCGCCTTCGGCACCGCGACCGCCGCCTACGTCGAGGAGTACCCCGACGCCTACACCATCACCGGCGCCGGCGAGGTGGTGTTGCGCTACTCGACCGGCGGTGCGGCCGCAGTCGGCGTCCGCGGCCGCGCGGTGATCGTCGGCTTCCCGCTCGAGGTGATCGAGCAGCCGGGGATGCTGGCCAAGGTCATCGACGAGCTGCGCGCGTTCGTCGATCCCTGAGTCAGGCCGGATACAGGTTCATCGCGCCGTTCCACGCCGAGCTGGCGGCGACCCGCTTCGCGCGCTCGACCGGGATGGTCATGGGCCGGCGCCCGCGGGCGTCGAGGATGAGCCCGACCACGCCGCCGCGCAGCACTCGCTCGACGCGCATGCCTGGCCCGGCGCCGACGTCGACACCGCGCGCCGGCGTGAGCACCGCCTTGGCCTCCTCGCCCGGCCCCAACGGCAGGTGGCGCAGGTCGCCGAGGTTCAGCCGCTCGCTCTTCGTCACCCCGCCGGCCAGCTCGAGCTCGACGGTGAGCAGGGGCCCGTGTTTGCTGGTGCCGACCGGCGCCACGCAGGTGCCGAGCCGGACCAGGCAGTCCTTCTCGAACACCTCGGTGGCCGCGTCGGGGTGCACGGTCGAGAGCACGCCCAGGTGCGGCATCATGAAGATCGAGTCGACCGCGATCTCGGTGACGCCCTCGACCTGGAAGGCGTCGATCATCATCAGCATCGACTGGCTGCGCCGCGGGGCGTGGGAGAGCACGCCGCCCGAGCCGACCAGGAGGTCGAGCTTCATCATGTCGACCAGGGTGTTGGTCACGTCCTGGGCGAAGGCGTCGGAGATCGAGCGCTCCTGCTGGCCGCCGGTCAGCTTCACCGCGAACTGCTTGTGCTGGATGAACGACAGCCGCAGCGCCTCGCGGGCGATGGCCTGCTCGATCTTCAGCTCGTCGAGGGTCTGCGGGATCGTGGTCGGCCGGATCATCTTGTTGCCGATGCGATCGCGCAGCTCGGCCTCATCGAGATCGAACGGCACCCAGCGCTGGATGTCGGTGATGCCGGCCTCGGCCAGGACGTTCGACACCGAGTACGACATGCCCAGGTTGGCCGAGACCGTACGGTTGAAGCTGCCGTCGAAGACGCTGAAGACGTCGGTGGTGGCGCCGCCGATGTCGACGCCGACCACGTTGACCCGGTCGCGATCGGCCAGGGCCTTGATGATGAGGCCCATCGCGCCCGGGGTCGGCATGATGGGCACGTCGGTCCAGGTCATGAGCTTGCCGTAGCCGGGGGCCTGGGCCATGACGTGCTCCATGAACACGTCGTGGATGGCGTCGCGGGCCGGGCCCAGGCGTTCCTCCTCGAGCACCGGGCGCAGGTTGTCGACGAACTGCAGCGCGACCATGCCGCCCAGCATCTTCTCGATCTCGCCGCGCACGTCCTTGTTGCCGGCGTAGATCACCGGCAGGTTGAAGCTCGAGCCCAGGCGGGGCCGGGGCTGGGCGGCGCGCAGGAGCTCGGCCAGGGCCACCACGTGTTTGCGGGTGCCGCCGTCGGTGCCGCCGGCCATGAGGATCATGTCGGGGCGGAGCTGGCGGATGCGCTCGATCTTCTCGTGGGGCAGCCGCTTGTCGTTGATCGAGACCTGATCCATCACGATGGCGCCGGCGCCCAGGGCGGCGCGGGCCGCGCTCTCGGCGGTCATCTTCTTGACCACGCCGGCCACCATCATCTGTAGGCCGCCGCCCGCCGACGACGTCGAGATGTAGAGATCGGTGCCGACGCCGTCCTTCTCGGGCCGGATGATGGCCCCGTCGGGGCCGAGCGAGGTCAGGAACTGGCGGCCGCGCAGCTCCTGGATCTCGCGCACCGCGTTGAGGACGCCGCGGGTCACGTCCTCGACCGGCGCCTCGACCGTGGTCGGCGCCTCGCCGCGGGTGGTCAGGCGGTACTCGCCCTGCGCGTTCCGCTCGATCAGGATCGCCTTGGTGGTGGTCGAGCCACAGTCGGTGGCGATCACCGAGCGCACGGCGGCCGGATCGATTGGCTCGTAGACCGGCGGACCGTGCCCTGACGTCCCTGACATCGGGTCGGGTGTATCACGCGCGGGCTTCGAGCCGGCGCAGGAGCAGCTCGATCGAGCCGCGCTTCTCCAGGATCCGCTGCAGCTGATCCCAGCGGGCCGGGTTCGACCACACCACACTGATCATGGGCCGCAAGAAGATCATCATCTGGCTGCCGACGTAGCCCATCGGCTTCATCGACTCGAGGAAGAACATGGCCGCCGAGGTCAGCCGGCGACGGGCGATGCCGTCGGCGAGCTCGTCGAGCATCGCCCGATCCCCGTCGGACAGGTCCTCGTCACGCATCGACCGCCCCGCCCCTGACCCGGCCGCGCAGCCACTCCACCACTCGATCCTTGCCGGCGGCGTCGAGCCCGTCGAAGTAGAGGACGAACCCGCGGTGGCGATCCATCCAGCTCGGCCGCGCGAACGGCGACACCAGCGCCGCGCCGGGTCCGACCTGGACCCGCCGCAGCTCGGCCCAGGCCCGGAAGCGCCGGCCCAGGAGCCGCCGCTGCTCGACGCCGAGCTCGTCGAGCTTGTAGTGCGTCGGGAACAGGAACGGGGCGATCGCCGCGACCAGCAGCGCCACCGCCAGCAGCGCCAGCCACGGCGAGCGCAAGGTCACCATCACCGCCCACGCCGAAAGCAGCACCACGGCCGCGATCAGCGCGAGCTGATCGGGCCGCCGGCGGGCCGGATGCGACGTCCAGGTGACGCTCACCCCGTTCGGATACCACATCACTGTGGATCGAGCAGCGGTGTCTCGACGCCCAGACTCCCGGTGTCGACGGGGCGGGCGTCGGCGACACCGGCGTCGGGGTTGGGCTTACAGCACACCGCGTGAGACACCTTGATGCAGATGTAGTGGTCATGAGACATCGACTCGGACTCGCTGGCATCGGCGTGGATCGCGGTTCCCAGCTGTCGGGCGCAGTCGACGTTGAACGTCGCGACGGCGAGGTTGTACTCGGCGCGTGCGACCGACCAGCAGGTCGCCTGGCTGGTGCTGTGGGCCGAGCCCACCGGATGCTCGGAGAGCACCTCGGACTGCCCGGGCGGGCATGTCGCCACGGTGTCGCCCTGGGCGGCCGCTTCGAGCGCCAGGGGCGAGGGCTCGGCCAGGCAGCCGACCAGGCAACTCAGGACAGCGACGATGAAACCGGCGGTGGATCGCATGGGAGAACCTCTCGGTGGGGATGGCGGAGCCAGGACCAGACCAGTACGAGCGCGGCGGGACCGAAGACGACCACGGCGCGTCCATCGTGGAGGGCGCGCACGATCGAGCGGAGCTCGACCACGCTGGGCGCGCCGAGCGCGAACGTGACGTAGATGATCAGGGCGCAGGCCGACAGGATCAGGGTGGCGATCACCGCCGACCGCGTCCCCAGCGCCACCGCCATGGCCACGGCCATGGTGGCGTACCAGGGCCAGAACCACGCTGCACCGAGGGCGCAGAAGCCGAGCATGAACCACGGAAACCCACGCAGCGCCTGCTCGGCGCTCCTGCTGCGCAGGAGCAGGAACAGCGCCAGCACGGCGAATCCACCGAACATGATCGCGCGCGCCACCGTCCGGCTCGTGCCCAGCGACGTGAGCCACTGGGCGATGGAGTTGATCTCGCCGCTGGCCGCCGCGTCGCGCGTCATCCCGCGGAAGGTGGCCAGGCCATCCCACACCGGCGCGTAGGCGAGCGTGCAGACCAGCGCCACCAGCGCCATCGACGCGGCGCCGCGCTGGACGGCCACGGTGCGCGACGGTGCCTCGCGAACGTGCCCGGCGACGTAGAGCCCGAGCAAGCCGAGCGCGTAGGGCTTGGCCAGGGTCGCCAGCACCAGCCAGGTCACGGCACGCCACCTGTGGTGGCCGGCGTGCGCGTCGATCGCGCAGAGCACGAGGAAGATCACGGCGACGTCGTTGTGGGCGTTGCCGGCGAACTCGATCAGACACAGGGGATTGAGCAGGTACGCCAGCGCGGCCGCGTGCGCGCGGTCGCGCCTCCTACGACGCACGATCTTCACGATCAGGGCACCGGACCCGAGATGAAGTCCGAGGGCGAGCACCTTGAACGCGACCACGTGCAGCGCTGGACCTGCGCCGAGCCGATCGAGCACGGCGGTGAGCCCCGACGACACGTACAGCCAGATCGGGCCGTAGATCATCGCGGCCTCCCGCCAGTAGACCCACTCCTGGTAGGGGTCATCGAACAGGTAGGGCGGCGTCGTGTAGGGATTGCCGTCGTGGACGGCGTGGACTCGGCCGTAGAGGATGTAGCCGTAGACGTCGGTCGACAGCAGGTACGGCGTCATCAGCAGCGGCAACGCCGCGGCCACGGCGATGATGAACGCGGAGCGCGACGACGACGGCACCACCGACGCGCGCAGGACGCTCAGCAACATCAGCCCGTACCCGGTCACCATGCCCAGGAACGCCAGGCCGAGGACGGCGACGTGCACCAGACCGGTACGCGTGCCCCGCGCCGCGTCGAGACCCGGGGCGCCGAGGCCGGGGGCGACGTTGGAGACGACCCACCCGTTGGCGTGCGCGTGCAGCGCCACCAGGAACAGCACGCAGCTCGCGAGGTAGATCGCGATCGAGGCGCGTGAAGCGAGGCGGGGATTCACGCGGATCAGGATTGCAAGGCGGCGGCCAGCCGGTCGAGCTGCGAAGCGGGCGTGCCCCACGGACGGCCTGCGCGCCACTGCGGCTCCGCGCCTGCAACGTGACGGCGCGCGCCCGCATCGACCTCCGCAAGCGATCACCGCTATCGCCGCGCGCGTACGGGCGGGAACGCTGGTGCATCGCTTGCACCGCGGCGACGCCTGGAGGCGCCATGCAAACCGCACGAATCTCGTTGCTCGCTGCTCTCACCCTCATCACCGGTTGCCGGGATCGCGACCGGCACCCACCGCTGCGCACGACACCGCTGCCGGGACAGGAGTCACCCGCGTCAGTGCCGACCCACGGCGCCGAGCCCCGGCAGGGCCCAAGCGACGCGCCGGTGACCATCACCGCGTTCCTCGACTACACCTGTCCGGCCACGGGACGCGTGGCGGGCGTGCTCGATGCGCTGCGGCTTCGCTTCGGGTCCGGGGTCCAGGTGATGTTCAAGCTCCCGTCCTACCCGAGCCCCGGCTCGGTCCTGGCCGCCCGCGCGGCCTGCGCGGCCGACCTGCAGGGGCGGTTCGCGCTGCTCCACCCGCGCCTGGCCCCGATGATCGCGCATCACGGCATCCACATCGAACGCCGCGACGTCCTGGACGAGGCCGCGGCCGCCGGGCTCGAGCTCGAGCGCTTTGGTCGCGACCTCGACAGCGCGGGCTGTACGCAGCGGCTGGTCTCCGATCGCGACCACGCCGATGCGCTCGAGGTCCCCCGGACGCCGACGTTCTTCGTCGACGGTACTCGCGTCGGCTGGGCGCACTTCGAGAGCGAGCTCGACCGACGGGTCAGCGACCTCCTCGCGCGCAAGTCCCTGGCCGCGCGCTGAAGGCCGCGGCTCAGGGCTCGACGCGCAGCTCGCGCACGGCCGCCACCGGCGTCTCGGGAGAGACGCGGCGCGGGTGCGACGACGCGACGACGAACGGCTGGGCCGAGGCTTCGGCCTCCCGCACGGCGACGTCCGCGGAGGCCATCAGGCAATCGCCGCGCTTGGGCCAGGGCGGCATCGTCGCCACGCCCAGTACGTAGCCGAACCGACTGGGGCGCGACGCCCGCATCACCTCGCGCAGGATCCGCCACGCGATCTTTTCCACGGCCGCGGCGTCGACGTCGCCGAGGAGCGCGAGGAAGCCGTCGGCACCGCGCAACGCGACCAGATCGGTCGACCGGAGGACGTCCGCGACCGCGAGCGCGACCTCGGTCAGGCCGGGCACCACCGCACCGGCGGCCACGGCCCGATGAGCATTCAGATCGATGGCGGTCGCCGCGATCAACGTGCTGCTGCGCCCCCGCCGCCGGCAGATGTCGACCTCACGCTCGATCATCTCGGCGAAGTGCTCGCGATCGGCGAGTCGGGTGCCCCGATCGAAGCGCGCCATCCGGTAGGCGTCACGGTGGGCCACGGCGCGCTCGAGCGCCAGCTCGAACGCGGGCGCGGCCAGGGTCAGCACCGGCGGAGCGATCAGCTCCGCGGCCAAGTCGATGGCGACGCGACAAGTGCCAGCGTCGAGCACCAGGATGTCGGTCGCTGCGGCGGTGGTCGCCCGGGCCAGGGCCGCGGCGGTGACCGCCGACCGTCGCGACTCGGCGCCCCACGAGGCCGCGACCCCGCGCGCCGGCGATGCGATGGCCAGCGCGCGGACACCCAGCTCGCGTCCCAGGCGGGGCAGCGTGTCCTGCTCGAGCTCGGTCCAGCTCCGGACCGCGAGCAAGGCCGCGACCACGCGGTGGAGCGCAGCGGCGTCTGCGACGTCCGCATCCGCGGGTTCCATGTCAAAGCGCCCGGCGTCCGGCGTCGAGCACGTGACGCTGGTAGAATTCCTGGGCCGGGGTCCCCGCCGCGATGGCCGCGCGGGCCTTCTCGAGCTCCTCGTCGACGAGCGCGCGCAGCGTGTCGCCGCGAACCGCGCCGCGCAGCGCCCGACCGTTGACGTAGATGGTGGGCGTGGCCTGCGTCCCGACCGCGCTCAGCTCGACCCGATCGCGGTCGATCTGCGCCGCGCACGCCCGGACATCGCGCTCGAGTCGCTCGTGGTCGAGGCCGAGCTCGGCCACGTGGCGATCGATGTTGGCCTCGCTCAGGTCGTGCTCGACGCGGAAGGCGCGCTCGTAGACCAGCCGGGCGACGGCCGGGAACGCGCCCTGTCGGCCGGCCGCACATCCGATCTCCGCCGCCCGCCGGGCCTCGGGGTGGAGCAGGAAGCTCTTGAACACGACCCGGACCTGCCCGGGCCGAGCCGCGACCAGTTGCTCCAGCTCGCTGTGCATCGTGTGAGAGTGCGGGCACGCGAACTCGTACGCCTGTACGATGGTCACCGGTGCATCGGGCGGACCGATGGTTGGTGCGCCCGTGATCGGGACCGCATACACGGCGGCGGGATCGGGTTGGGGCAGCGCCTCGGGCGCGCGGGCGCGGACGCCGACACGACTCGACATGCGCGCCACGCTCGACTCGCTGCCGACACCGCAGAAGACCAGCGTCGTGGCGGCGGCGACGGCGACGGCGACGGCGGAATGGAGACAGACTCGGGTCAGCATCGAATTCCTCCACGGCGAGAGCGGGTGCGGCAGGAGAGGTCGATGGTGACGCCTTGGCGGGCGCCACCACCGACCGAGGGCTCGAGTCACAGCGCGTTGGGCGGCCGCGTCGGGTGGCACTCGCAGTAGATGTTCCAGAGGGTGCCGTCCATCGCCCAGCAGGTCCCGTCGTCCTTGTACTCGTAGGTGTACGAGTGTTCGTTGTTGATCGGGCACTGGATGGAGATGCCCACCTCGGGACCACCGCTACCGACGGTGACGCCACCCTGGATCATGCAGGCCGGGGTGGTGACCGTGTGCTGGATCAGCTTCTCGTAGCGGCACCGGGGCCCGTTGCAATCGGGCGCCCCGAACCACGGATCCACGCCGCAGGCACCGGGGATGATCGCGTCGACGTTCTGGTTCTGGGCGTCGACCTCGTCGACGCTCCCGGGGAAGAGGCGGAGCTTGACCAGGTACTCCTGGCGCTGGCCGGCGACGTTGAGCGCCAGCTTGCTGATGACCTCGATCTTGTCGTAGGGCGCGACGTCGAGCGCCTGGCGCGCGAGGAAGACGCCGATCTCGTCCGCGGTGAGCGCACCTGGCTCGATCAGCAGCGGCGACCGCACCTCGAACCATTCCATCGAGGCCGGTTCGAGCGTGACGTGGACGGCGCCGGTGGTCTGAGGACCGAGGGTCGCGTTGGCCGAGTACGCCTGCATGAACTCGAGGCTGAGGAGGCTGTTGGCGGTCCGCACGAACACCAGGGGCGGCGGGCTCGGGGTCACGTTGCCGAAGTCGAGATCGACCTCCGCCGTCGGCTCCTTCAGCCAGTCGGTGACCTCGGCGGCGAGGGCCGCCTCGGTGACCTCGCGCTCACCGCATGCGGCGGTGGCAATCAATGAGGCGGCGGTGGCGCCGACCATGGCGAAACGGGTGAGATGGACGTGCAGTTCCTTCATGACGGTTCTCCTCGTTGGGTGGAACGAATGGGGCATTCGACGCGAAGTCGTTTTGCACCCCGAGTGCCATGACCGCAGGCCGTGAGTTCCGCCAGCTTCGCCGGTCCTGCGTGATCGCGGAGTCCACACCTCGATCGAAGAGCGAGGCCGCGCCGTCCTCATCCGCGTTGCGACGATAGGAACGGGGCGGGCCACCGCCAGCAAGCTGCGTCCTCGGCCCTGCAGCTCCATCAATGACGGCACCGCGATCACCGCGGTTGGTCGACGAAGCACGCGGCACGCGGTCTGCACCGTGCCGGCTCGGAGGCACCCATGCACCACGTCAGATCAACCCGGCGGTACCTGGCTCGAGTCGCGCTGGCCATCGCGGCCTCGGCGGCCTGTGCGACACCTGAGCTCGGCAGCGAGGCTCAGGCGATCGCCGTCGATGGCGGCGCGGCGGCGCCCACCGTCGATCGCGAGCCCACCCCCGAGAAGACCGCGATCGGGCTCTTCTTCCCGCTCAACCCCACGCCGCGGTCGACCGTCATCGGCCAGGTCGGCACCCTGCCGACGACCGGCATCGGCGTCTTCGAACCCCCGACCCGTCACGGCGCCAGCGGCGGCGAGCACGTCACCGTGGGCTCGTTGCCGCCGGGCCACTACGCCGGAAGCACCGGCGCCGGTCCGTGCGTGATCGTCATCGTCACGATCTGGACCGCGAACGGACCCGTGTTCCACGTCTATCACTTCCAGGTAGGCGATGACGTGTCCGCGGCGCTGGGCGCGCTCGGCGACGTGCCGGGCTGCACCTCGGTGGCCCTGGCCGGAGGCGATGGCTCCCATGGATCGAACCAGCTGATCCAGCAGGTGCTCAACTGGGTGCAAGCCCACAACGACGCGGCGGCGATCGACGGCTACTACGACGGCCCCGGCCTGTGGGTCGACGCGGACGGCAACTACCACCACCACAACACCGAGGCGCCGGGCTACGGCGCGACGCTCGGCCAGGGCGGCGCGGGTAGCCCAAGCGGCGGCTCGTCGATCCCGCCGGTAACACAACCGTGAGCGGCATATCGCTCACGTCGCCCGCCGATCGCGCCACCGAGGCGCGTCCTCGCCCGGCCCACGCGGTCCGGCGCTTCGAGCTCCAGGTGGCCGACGGCGAGACCTACGCCGCGACCTCGGATCGGTGCACGATCGGCTCCGATCCTCGCTGCCAGCTGGTGGTCGCGGATCGGGCCGTCTCGCGCTTCCATTGCGAGCTCACCATCGACGAGCGCGGCGCGCGCCTCCGCGACCTCGACAGCCGCAACGGCACATTCATCGACGGCATCGAGGTGCGCGACGCCTATCTGCGCAACCAGGCGACGATCGAGATCGGCACCTCGCGCCTGGTGTTTCGATACGTCACGGGGGAGCTCAACCTCCCGATCTCGGCTCACACCAGCTTCGGATCACTGGTCGGCGCGTCCCTGTCGATGCGAACCATGTTCGCCCAGCTCGAGCGGGCCGCCGCGACCAGCGCCACCGTCCTGCTCGAGGGCGAGACCGGCACCGGCAAGGAAGAAGCGGCCGAGTCGCTACACCGGAACGGATCGCGACGCGAGGGACCGTTCGTGGTGGTCGACTGCGGCGCGATCCCGCCCACCCTGCTCGAGAGCACGTTATTCGGCCACGAACGGGGCGCCTACACCGGCGCCGTCGAGCACCGCGACGGTGCCTTCGTCGAGGCCGACGGCGGCACCATCTTCCACGACGAGATCGGCGAGCTGTCGCTCGACCTGCAACCCAAGCTGCTGCGCGTGCTCGAGCGACGTACGGTCTGTCGGGTCGGCGGGTCCCGCCACGAGCCCATCGACGTGCGCATCATCGCGGCCACCAACCGCGATCTGCGCACCCAGGTCAACGCCGGCCGTTTCCGCTCGGATCTCTACTACCGGCTCGCCGTGGTGCGGATCCGAACGCCGCCCCTGCGCGAACGCCCCGAGGATCTTCCGCTCCTGATGGAGAAGATCTTGGACCGGCTGGCGGCCCCCGATGCCCTGAGGGCGCGCTTGCTCGAGGCGGACGCCCTGGCGGCCATGGCGACCGCGACGTGGCCAGGAAACGTCCGCGAGCTGCGCAACTACCTCGAGCGGAGCATGGTCTATGACCAGCCGCCGCCCATCGCCGAGATGGAGCACGAGCCGGCCTCGGCCATCGACCCGCGGCTGTCGTACGAAGAAGCCCGCCGGCACGCCCTGGCCGAGTTCCAGCGCCAGTACACGGCGGCGCTGGTACGCGCGCACGGCGGCAACGTGACCCAGGCAGCGCGAGCCGCCGGCATCGATCGCGTCTACCTGCACCGCCTGATCCGCCGCACCACGATGCGGTGACGGTGAGGCCGGCGCGGACATGGTCCGCCGAGCGACCGTGGCCACGCCGTCGACAGGGCGTCGCGCAACGGCGCGGAACCCGCGGCGACCGCGATGGCCGCCGCCTTGCAATCCCCGACGACAGGAGGAGCCATGCGCCGCATCCCTCGAAGTTCGGGCCTGCTCGCCGTCGCCGCCGCCGCGGCCGCCACGGTCGCGTTCATCGCACCGCCACCTGTCGACGCGACGATCTACGTCATCGACCGCCAACCAGCGACCGATCCCGCCGACCCGGCCATCGCGTCGGCCGACGCCATCATCGTGGGCGAGGTCGTCGGCGCTCGCGCCGAATGGCGCGGCGGACGGATCGTCACGCGTGGTCGCATCCAGGTCCTCGCCTCGTTGAAGGGTCGCGCGGCGTCGGTCGTCGCCGTCGAGGTCCCCGGCGGCAAGGTCGGCGGCGTCGTGATGGAGGTGATCGGCGGAGCCCGCCTGGTCACCGGCCAGCGGACGCTCCTCTACCTGCGCCAGGCCGGCGCGGTCCACGTGGTCCAGGGTCTCGCCCACGGCGCTCGTCCGATCTGGATCGACTCGTCGGGCGTCGTACAGGTCGAGCGGGTCGACGGATCGAGCGTGCCCCTGGCCGAGGTCGAAGCCCAGGTCCGGGCTCGGCTGCGAGGGCGGCCATGAGACCGGCGCCCCTGCTGGTCGCGATCGCGCTCGTGCCGGCCCTGGTCGGGCGGGCCGCGGCGTACGTGCGGACCACGACCTCGACCGGCACCCCGGTCGAATGGCGGGGCCGGTGCGCCGAGCTGAACCTCGGCGCGGAGCAGCATCCCGACTTCCGCCACGATCGCCTGCGGCCGCTGCTCGAACGCGCGATCGGCAACTGGAGCCAACCCACCGACGCCTGTACCGCGCTGTCGCTGACGCTGGTCGCCGGTGAGCGGGCCCGGCTGCGACCGATGCGCGACCACCTCAACACGATCTCGTGGCGATTGCCCGGACACTGTGACGACCCTGCCCACCACGAGGACGAGGTCTGCGAGGCTCCGCAAGCGGCGGCCGTGACGACCGTGTTCTACATCGACAAACCCGGCGACCCGAACGACGGCGAGTTGCTCGAGGTCGATGTCGTGATCAACGCCGCCCACAACCAGTTCACCGACGGCGACGGCGGCCCCGACGGCGCTCTCGATCTCGAGTCGGTGGTCACCCACGAGCTCGGCCACGTGCTCGGCCTGACCCATACCTGTTACACCAGCTCCGGCCGACCGGCGCCGCAGGACGAGCTCGCGGCCCGCATCCCCAACTGCTTCCCTTCGATCTCGCTGCCCTCCGCCGTCACCGAGGCGACGATGTACAACTTCATCTCGCCTGGCGAGACCTTCTCGCGGGACCCGCTCGAGAACGAGGTCGAGGGCATCTGCGCGATCTACGCCGACCACCCGGGCACGTGCCGCGGCGAGCCGGCCGGCTGCGGATGTCGCAGCGGCCGGTTCGGCGCCGGGCTCGTGCTGCCGCTCCTGCTTGCGTCCCTGTTGCTCGTCCTACGGAGGAAGCCATGCAAACGCCCAAGCTGACCGCCGCGCTGGCGCTGGCGGCCCTCACCCCTGGCTGCGCGACCGACGACGACGTCGCCTCGTCAGATCAACGCTACTCCGTCGTCGATCGCTACGACCAGGAGTTCGGGTGGGATACGCCGCCGTGCGCGGTCTACCTGGACACCCGCACCACCGACGAGGAGGCCCGGGTCGTCGAGTACGTGGCCGAGCTGGCCGGCCAGCGACTGGCGCTGGTCTATCGCCTCGTCGCCGAGGAGCCGCTGCCGATGCGGGCCGAGGTCTTCGACCACGACGGCCAGCGGCTGGTCGGCGCCGCCTTCGACGCGACGGACCTCACCATCGACGGCTCGGATGGCTCGCGGCTCGAGGTGCGAGGCTTCACCGGGTTCGAGTCGGAGACCCAGGTCAGCGGTTCGCTCACCGTCCGGTCGAGCGAGGCGGTCGCGCTGCTCGGCTGCGCCCTGCCGGTCCGGCCCACCCTCGGCGCCGTGCCGGCGTTTCTCCACAATCGCGACGGTGGTCGCCTCCCCGACGAACCCGACGTCGGTCAGGGCAGCGAGGACCGCCCACCGCTGGTGACCTGGAACGGGCGCACGTCGATCCTCGGCGGCGTGCTCCTGCTCGCCGCCTGCGGCAACCCGTGGGGATGGCGGTGCCCGTGCCTGGCCTGGTCCGATCCGATCGCCGGCGAGGTCCCCGGCTGGTGCCCGACCGCGGCCCCGTGACGGCCCCTTCGACAGGAGCGAACCATGCAGTCCTCGGTCGTTGCCCTCGAGATAGACGTCGACCAGAAGCGGGCCGCCAGCTTCGCGATCGTGGGCGGACGACCACCGCCCTGGCTGGTGACCACGATCGTGGGGATGGGACATCGGCCGATGGCCGTCGAGCTCGAGCGCCACGGCGTCACGTCCGCGCGCGCGGACGTGGCGTTGCTCGAGGCGACCGCGGCGTCGGCCCGACGGCTGGCCCGCCTGCGAGCGTGGGGCTCGCCGCCAGGGCCCCGCATCATCCTGTGGAGCTCGGCGCCCGTGCGCGGTCTGAGCGGCGGCGACGAGGCGATCCACCGGGGGATGGCGGACGCCGAGCTGCACGCGCGCCTGCACAACCAGCTTCAGCTCGGTCGGGCCCTGCGAACGCTGACCCGGCGTTGCGTGGTCGACGAGCTCACCGACGTGCTCAATCGACGCGGGATCGAGGAGGCCCTCCACCAGGCCTGTGAGCGGGGCCGGGGCCGGCCGCTGTCGGCGCTCCTGCTCGACGTCGACGACTTCAAGGCCGTCAACGACCTCGCCGGGCACGCCGCCGGCGATCGGGCCCTGCGCGAGATCGCGCGATCGACCGCGGGCGCCGTGCGCTGCAATGACTACGTGGGCCGCGTGGGCGGCGACGAGTTCCTGGTGGTCCTTCCCGGGACCACCGCCCGCACCGCGTCCGCCATCGCGCGACGGATCCGGCGATCGCTGTCGCCGCTGAGCTGGGGCGATCCGCGCCGTCCGCTGACCGTGACCGTCGGCGAAGCGACGGTTCAGGGGGACATGGTGGAACCCGGCCTGCTGCTCGAGGCCGCCGATCGCGACATGTACACGCGCAAGCGGCTACGGGTCCGGTGAGGGCGTCGGGCCGTCCAGCGCGGTCGACAGCCAGACCCCGACCCGCGTGTCGGGCAGCCCCCAGGTCGAAAGATCGAGCAGCCGGCCGCCGACCACGACGCCATCTCGCACGGTCACGGCGGCGCGATGGACGCCCCAGGCGATCGTGATCCGTGGATCCCGCCCTGGCCGCTCTTCGAGCTCCCGCGCCGCCGCGGTCACCGCCTTGAGCGCGGCGATCGGGTCCGCAGTCAGCGAGACGAACAGGGCGGCGTCGCCGAGGTCGGCCGCGATGCGGAAGCCGACCGGCGCGAGCGCGCGCTCCCCCATGGGCACCACCCGTTCGAGGTCGTCGAGCGCGCCGTCGTCGAGCTCACCGGCGTGGTGCCAGGTCAGCAGCACGCCGGTGGCGTCGCACACCTGATCGCCGTGCTGGCTGGCTGCGAACGCATCGGCGAGGGCGAGGTGGAAGGCCCAGGGTGTGGGATGGCGCTGGGCCGGCACGATCGCCATGGCGCGAGCGATCACCTCGTCGATGGCCGCCGCCACCGGCGCGACCGCCGACGGACGCGGCCGGGCCGCGTGGAGGTGGAGGTACTGCGCCATGGTCGCACTCTGCTCCTCGAACGGCATGCGCCCGGTGAGGAGGTGGAAGGCGAGCGCGCCGAGCCCGTAGACATCGGTGCGTCCGTCGACCACCCCGCCCTGGATCTGCTCGGGCGCCATGCAGGCCGGCGTGCCGAGGGCCTGCCGCGACGCCGTGAGCTCGGTGCCGATCCCGTCGAGCAGCTTGGCGATGCCGAAGTCCAGCAAGACGATGCGCGTCACCGCGGGCGACCCGACCAGGAACACGTTCGACGCCTTGATGTCGCGGTGGACCACCGCATGTTCGTGCGCCTGACCGAGTGCATCAGCCACCGCCGCGACGACGCGGATGACCTCGGGCGGTGGCAGCCGACCCCGTTCACTCACCACCGTCGCCAGATCCTGGCCCACCAGCAGCTCCATCACCAGGTAGGGCTGGCCATCAGCGCTGACGCCTGCGGCCAGCAACTCGACGATGCTCGGGTGCCGCAGCGCGGCGATCACACGCGCCTCCCGCATCGCGCGGGCGACCATCTCGGACGAGGTCACCAGGTGTGGGTGCAAGAGCTTGAGCGCACCAGCGACGCCGCTCTCGACGTGCAAGACCTCGTAGACCGAACCGAATCCTCCGGTGGCGAGCTGTCGCGTCACGCGCCACTCACCCACGATCGCGCCGGGTTCGAGGGCGCCGGTGCCACTCCCGGGCCTGAGGGGCCGTGTCACCCCTCCGCGGTCACTCATCGGAGCAGGGTACCACGGCCGATGGGCGCAGCCTGCACTGCAGGCTCACGCCTGCAGCTGCGGCGAAGGTCGAGCCGCGAAGACGCGCACTTGATGACGACCGGGGCCGGTACGAGTCCTGCTTCTGCACGGCGCCATGATGGGAATCAAGCGTTATCCGTGCGTCCTCGGCCTGCTCGTTGGCGCCGAGATGGGCTGCTTGTTCGACCATTCCGCGGACACGGAGAGCGCGAACGGGCCGCCGCGCGGGGGTGGCTGGGATCAGAACGACGCCGTCTGGGACGAGAAGTCCGCCGCGCTGGCGCCGACGACGTCACCCCTCTGGGGCGCTCCGCCGCAAGGCGCGGGAACCTTCAACGCGCTCAACAACATCGCCTTCGATGTGAGCCTGGCGCCCAGCCCGTGCGCGGCCACCGCCGAGGTCGACATCCATGGTTCGCGCGTGAACGGCGCCGAGGCGACAGCGCCGAACCTGTGGCTGCGCGGGCAAGGTCGTTACCTGGCGCCAGGAGAAACGACGCACTTCACCGCCACCATGCGCAACGACGCCGGGTGGAGCAAGCCGGTCACGATCGAGGCGACCCGCATGCACGACCTGCAGGTGGCCGGGCTCGAGGAGCACCGGGTCCCGATCTTCGACGTCGTGGTGCACGACGACCTGTGCCTTCCGACCGCGCTCGGCAAGGTCCAGATCGGGCCGGTGCCATCGCTGGCGGTCTCGCCCGTCACCCACTTCGCTCCGGCGGCGCAGTCGTTCGGCCTGTTCCAGACCTACTGGGACACGCAGCGCGCCGCCATCATCAGCAAGCTGATCGACAACGCCGTGATCCTGGTGGCGATGGGCAACGAACCCGACGACTTCTACGAAGGCTGCAACTCGCACAACCCGATTCCGTCGCGCGAGGTCCTGTTCGAGGCCGCGTACGCCCTGTCGGCCATGATCTGGGTCGAGGCCAACGGCAACCCGCTGCTGTCGACCGGCGTCCTGATGACGGCGCGCGGTCAGCCCGTGCGCCTGCACGTCTTGTATGAAGGCGAGCCGGTCTGCTACCGCCAGCTGTTTCCGGGGCTGCCCGTCGAACGCCTCGGCCCGCCCGGCCCGGAGGATCTGTCGCTCAACCCGACGTCGATCGACGTGGTGCAGTTCTCGGACCGCGCGCTGCTCCCGGGCGAGCGGGCGGTGTCGGCCGCCCACCACGGCATGCAGGGCTCCGATACGCGACGCGAGGCCGAGTACCTGCGCACCTCGACCAACTCCAGCAAGTACACCTTCAAGGCACGTCGCGACGCGCGCATCGCCAACGCCATGATCGGCGGTCGCAACGGGCGCGTCGACAGCTGGGCCGATCTCGTCGCGCGCGTGGCAACGCCCCCGACGACGATCAGCCCGCCGAGGGCTGGCCTGCTGGCCGCCGCTGTCACCGCCACCATCGCGCCTCCCGGTCACCTCGAGGAACCGATGGACACCACCTTGGCGGCCGACGTATGCGGAAACCTGGTCTGCGGACCCGGCGAGGCCGGCTGGTGCTCGGACTGCGCGCCGCCGCCGCCGCCACCGCCGCCGCCGCCGGGCCCGCCCCCCCTCGAGATCGGCGTGGGGATCGGCGGCGGCGGCGGGTCCACGCCCGACGCAGGCATCTGACGGTCATGCGCTGTCCCGCCTGTCAACGTCGTATCGGCGGCGCTGGTTGCGCCGAGCACGGCTACACGCCGACGCCCGCATCCTCGGCCGAGACGGCCGGCCCTCCGGCCGAGCTCCCCGACCTCGTCCATCGCGGCCCGCTGGCGACGGGCGGATCAGCCCGGGTGTTCGCGGCGCTCACCGCCGACGGCCGCGATGTCGTCGTCAAGTGGGGTCGGTGGCGCGACGCCGAGCTGGTGCGGCGTTTCCGGCGTGAAGCCGAGCTGATCGAGCGGTGCCACGGCGTTGTGCCCAGGCTTCATGCCGCTGGCGTCATCGACGGATGGCCCTACCTGGTCCTCGAGCGCATCGGCGGACCGACCCTGGCCGAACAGATGGCGACGGGGCTCGAGTCACCCCGCGATCGGCTCGCGTGCGTCGGCGCGATCGCCCTGGCCCTCGCCCAGATCCACGCCCGCGGTGTCATCCACGCCGATCTGAAGCCCGAGAACGTGTTCGTGCTGGGCCACGAGCGCCCCCTCGCCCGGCTGATCGATCTGGGCATCGCCCGCCAGCTCGACGAACCGTCCACCGACGTCGGCGCCACCACGGTGCACTACGCCGCGCCCGAGCAACTGCGGGGTGACGCGTTCGGCCCGAGCGCCGACGTCTACGCGCTCGGCGTGATCGCGTTCGAGCTGATCACCGGACGACCGCCGTTCGTCGGCGATCGGGCGACGATCGAGCTCCAGCACCAGGTGTACCGGGCGCCCCTCGCCGCGCTGGCCGGAGCCGGCGACGAGGTCATCGACGTGCTCGGCGCCTGCCTCGACAAGCGCCCGGCTCGTCGCCCACGCGCGCTCGAGGTCGCGTCGCGACTGGCCTCGGCGCCGGTGCTCGCCCGGCCGCCGACCTGCACCACGCCCGTCAGCGCTCGCCGGACCGAGAGCGGCCCCGCGATCCTCCTGTGGATCGCCGGCGGCGACCCGGTCGCCGGCGCCGAGCTCGTCGCGGCCAGCGGGGGACGCGTCATCCGCTCACGCCCGGATGGAAGCCTCGCCGCGTACACCTGGTGCGACTCCCCGTGTGGGATCGAGACGGCCCTCGACGCGAGTCGCGCGTTGACCTCGGCCGGCCTGGCGACCGCGCTGCACCAGGCGACCGTGAAGGTGCGCCGGAGCGCGGGGCGCGTCACCGTCTACGGCGAGGCCGTCGAGGAGCCGCGGCGCTGGTTGCCGGAGGCTCCGTGGACCGGTGGGCTCGTCTCGTGCGAGCTCGCCGCGCGCGTCGTCGGTGCCGCCGTCAGGTCCACCGACACCCCGCCCGGCTGGGCTCGACTGGCGAAGGCGTTGCCGGTGGCTCCCGCGACCGAGATGCCGCGGCTGGAGACGCCGATCGCTCATGGCGCGTTGATCGCCGAGATCGCCGAGCTGGCTGGCGCGGCCCTGCGCGAGGGGCGTCCGCGTCTGCTGACCATCGTCGGCGAGGCGCGCATGGGCAAGACCGCGGTGGCCGAGGAGCTGGAGCGGCGGCTGGCCGGCCTCGGCGCCCCGATCATCACCGCCGTGGGGCGCCGCGATACCGCCGCGAGCCTGATCGACGGCCTGCGCAGCGCCGCCGAGCGCGGCGTGGTCCTGCTCCTCGACGACGCCCATCAGGCGGCTGACACCGTGCTCGACGCGATCGAGTCGGCGGCGGCGTGGGAGCGAGGACGGCTGGTCGCGATCGTCATCACGGCGCCGGCGTTGTTCGTGGGTCGGCCAACGTGGGGTCGGCGCGGCCGCAGCGAGGCCTTCACCCTGCAGCCGCTGGCCGCCGATGACGCGGTCGAGGTCGCTCGTCGCTTGCTCGCACCGGCCCTGCGGATTCCGACCACGCTGTTGCACGAGCTGGTGGCGGTTACCGCCGGCATCCCCGGCCAGCTGGTCGCAGCGATCCGCGAGATTCATCGGCGCGGGCTGGTGCGCCGGTTGCCCGACAGCGAGGACTGGTACATCGCGGCCGACCAGCTCGCTTTCGGACCGACCCGCGCCGGCGGCGACTGGCTCGTCGACCACGAGCTCGCGCGGCTCCCCCCGGCGCTGGTCGAGTTCCTGGGCACCTGCGCCGCGCTCGGCGCCGAGCCGACGGTCGCGGAGCTCGACGCGGTCCAGGCCAGCTCCGAGGCCGCCGCGTCCATCGACGCCAGCGGCGGGCTGACCTGGCTCGCCCGGGCCGGGTTGATCGTCACCGACAACGAACGGTGGACGGTCGGTGACCCTCGGCTGGGCGAGGCGGCCTACGCCCGCCTCGACGCCGGCACGCGCCGCCGCATTCACGCCGCGGCGCTCGCGTGGTGGCGCGGGCGCGAGGAGGACGATCCGATCCTGCGGACCCGCCGCGTCGCCTACCATGGCGAGCGCTGTGGTGAGGGCACGCTCGCCGCGACGGCGTACATCGAGCTGGCCCGTCGCGCCAACCTGGATCGCCGGCATCTCGAGGCCGAGCGTCTCGCCAGTCACGCCCTGGCCGCCATCTCCGACCACGTTCCTACACGCTGGCTCGAGACCGGCAAGCTGCGCTGCGAGGCCTTGCTCGAGCGTGGTCGCGCGCGGCGGCCGTTGACCCTGTTCGAGGCCGCGCGGTTGGACTTCCGGGAAGCGCGCGCGCTCGCCGAGCACGCCGACGCCCGCGCGCTGGTGATCGAGACCCTGGTCGCGGATGGAGCGGCGTGCGACTTCACCGACCACCTGGCCGAGTCGGCCGAGCTCGTCGAACGGGCCGACGCGATCGCCGCGACGACCGAGCTCACTCCGCTCACGCGCGCTCGCCTGAACAACTGGCTGGGTGTGGTCCGCGCTCGCCAGAATCGTCTCGTCGAGGCGCAGCGGCTGCTCGAAGACTCCATCGCGATCGCGTCGGAGATCGGGGACAACGAGAGCGCGGTCGGCTCCATGCTCATGCTCGGCGGCGTGTACCGGCGCCAGGGCCGCCTCGACGGCGGTCGCGCCATCCTCGACCGCGCGATCGAGCGATGCCGAGCGACCGGCGACATCTTTCACCTGACCATCGGCTACTACAACCGGATCAACGTGTGGCGCAAGCTGGGTGAGCTGGCGCAGGCCGAGTCCGACTGTCGAACCGCCGTCGACATCGCCGAGCGACACGGCTATGGACAGATCGAGATCTGGGGCTGGCACAACCTGGCCTCGATCCGGTTCGAGTGCGGTCGCCCCCATGATGCGCTGGTTGCCGCACGGCAGGCCTATCACGTGGCGCGCCGGCGGTTTGGACTGCACCCCCCGCTGGTCGCGACGCTGCAGCTCGCGGCCCTGGAGGCCGGCGCCGGCGACCACGGCGCCGCGGCGCGCCACCTGGCCGAGATCGATGACCGTGACGCCGCCGCGTCGCCCTCGACGGCGTTGATGGCGGCCGCGGTCGCCGCCGCCATCGAAGGAGCGTCGACGTGGGACGCGCTCGTGGCCCGGGCCGCGACCGACGGCGACGACGATGACCGCGCCATGATCGCCTGGCTGCGCGCGAGCTCGACCACCCGCGCGGCTCGGGCCGCGTGACGCCTCAGCGCCCCGTCCACACCGGCTTGCGCTTCTGCAAGAACGCGGTGACGCCCTCGGCGGCGTCCTCGAGCGCGAGCACCTTGCCCAGCTCACCCTGCAGGTAACGCAGGGCCGGCTCGAGCTCGAGATCGGCCGAGCGATAGAACGCGCGCAGCCCGAGCGCGACCGCGGCCGGACTCTTGTCGGCGAGCTCGGCGGCGAGCGCGGTGGTCACGGCCTCGAGCTCGGCGGCCGGCACCACCTGGTTGACCAGGCCCATGGCCAGGGCCTCGGCGGCGCTGTAGCGGCGGCCGGTGAGCATCATCTCGAGCGTCTTCTTGCGGCCGATGTTGCGGGTGATCTCGGCGGTGATCATCATCGGCCATAGACCGACGCCGATCTCGGTGGTGCCGAAGGTCGCGGTGTCGGCGGCGACGGCGAGGTCACACGCCACCATCAGGCCCAGGCCGCCAGCCAGGGCGTGGCCGTTGACCATGGCGACGATGGGCTTGCCGACGTCGTGCATGGTCGTGAACAGCTCGACCAGCGACGCCGGAGGCACCGCCGACCCGCTCGCCCCCGGCGCCTTCATCGAGCCCAGGTCGCCGCCGGCCGAGAACGCCGAGCCGGCCCCGGTCAGGATCACGGCATGCACGGCGGCGTCGTCGCGCAAGGCGCCCAGCGCGTGGACCAGCTCGCCGCAGGTGTCGAGCCCGATCGGGTTGCGCTTGTCGGGGCGGTTGAGGGTGACGCGGGCCACGGGGCCGGCGCCGGCGACCAGGAGGGTGCTGTACTGGGTCATGGTGTCGACTCCGCCGCGACACTACTCCACGGCCAGGTCATCGACGACCGGCATCGAGCGGAGAACCGACGCGGACGTCACGGCGCCGGCGAATGCACGCCGGTCTGCTGGCAGATCCCGAGCGCCCGCGCGATGTACGCCAGGCAGCTGTCCGCCGGCAGGTCCACCGTCTGGTACGTGGCGCCGAAGCTGATGAAGCCGGTGGTGCTGGCGCCTGGCGGGACCAGCGAGACGGTCGAGCTGCACGAGATGTAGTCGTATCCCCCGACCGCCACCGAGTAACAGGAGACCTGCGGGACCGAGCGACGCGGGTCGACACCAGGTGAACCCTGGGGTTAGGCTCTGCTGGATGCGCCGCATGAGGGCTCTGGCCCTCCCAGCACTGGCCGTGATCGGGGTCCTCGCAGCGGCGCCGCGCTCGGCCGCCGCCGGCGACAACGATCTCATCCTCGGCCGCCTGGTGGTGCTGGTCGACGACAACGGCACCGGCACGCCCAGCCGCGCGGTCGGGCAGAGCCTCGAGCTGCGGTCGCTGGTCAGCGAGCTGGGCGTGGCCCTGGCACCCCGGCTCCTGGCCCCGGCCGACACCCTGGGCTTCGGCGGCTTCCAGTTCTCGGCCGACATCGGCTGGACCTCGATCTCCAGCGAGCAGCGCTGGTGGCGGGCGCTGCGCAGCTCGCCGGCGCCCGACGCGGCCAACCACGGCGCCAGCACGCTGCCGACCATCGGCCTGTTCGTGCGCAAGGGCATCTGGTTCCCGGTGCCGTCGCTCGAGTTCGGTGCCGGCATGGTCCACCTGTTCGACTCCAAGATCTGGTCGGGGCAGGCCTACGTGAAGATCGCGCTGCAGGAGGGCTACCACGACCTGCCGGTGCCCTCGTTTGCGGTGCGCGGGGGCGTGTCGCGGCTGATCGGCCAGAAGGATCTCGACCTGACCGTCATCTCGATCGACGGCAGCGTCTCCAAGCACGTCGGCATCGGCTCCACCTGGGGCCTCGATCCCTACGGCGGCTACGGCGCGCTGTTGATGGTGCCGCGCTCCGAGGTCATCGACCCGACGCCCCACATCGATCCGCTCGATCCCATGTTCGCCTCGGATCGCGCCCTCGACTTCGTGTTCAAGGATCAGGACGACATCCTGCGCCACCGCCTCTTCGTCGGCGCCAAGCTCCAGTACTACGTCTTCGAGCTGACCATGGAGGCCGCGATGGCGCTGGCCGGCAGCTCGGTCGATCAGCGCGCCGGCAGCGACGCATGTATGTTCGACTCGACCACGACCGCGTGCGACTCGACCGATCAGGCGGCGTCGCAGAAGACGTTCACGGTCTCGGCCGGCTTCGACTTCTAGCCATGGCCGACGGAGACGCCGATCGCGCCGATCACGATCGCGGGCTGCGCAACGTGCTGCTCGCGGTCGAGGAGCTACGCGGTGACCTGTTCCACCTGGCCGCCCACGTGATCGCGCTCCAGGACGAGCTGACCCGCCGCCTCGGCGCCGACGAGGCCGCCACCGCGTCGGCCGCGATCGAGGCCCGCATCCCCGTGCTGGCCCGGCAGATCCAGGCCGCCGACATCGGCGCGGTCGGCCGCTTGCACCTCGGCGATCCCATCGACAAGTACGAGGTCCCACCCATCCCCGACGGCGGCCCGCCCTGCCTCGAGCTGCTCTCGATCTGCGAGGCCCGCTGCTGCGGCCTCGACGTGCCGCTGACCAGCCAGGACCTGGACGAGGGCGTGATCCGCTGGGACCGCGGCAACCCGTACCTCATCGCGCAGGAGGCCGACGGCTACTGCACCCACCTGTCGCGCAGCGGCGCCGGCTGCACCTGCTACGAGCACCGGCCCGCGCCCTGCCGCGAGTACGACTGCCGCGAGGATCGCCGGATCTGGATCGACTACGAGCAGCGCCTGGTGGTCCCGCGCGACGAGCGCCCGCGCGACCGGCCGTACAGCGCCGAGCGGCGCGGCCACGCCGCCACCGCGCGCCAGATGTCGTTGATGGTCGAGTCGCGCTCGTTGCGACGACCAGGCTGAGGGTCGACGCTCAGCGCTGGCTCGTCATGGGCCGGTCGGGCAGTTGATTCCGGTGAGCACGAGGTCGTTGTTGCCCTCGTGGCACTCCAGGTTCTGCGACTGGCCGGTGCCGTCGTCGTCGACGATCACGGTGCCGACGCTGCCGGCGCCCAGCCAGTCGCAGCTCACGATCTCGCAGCCGCCGGGGTGCAGGTTGAGCGTGGTCATGGCGGTGCAGCCGAGCGGGCCGGGCGGATCGCCGCCGTAGACCGAGACCGGCAGGCCGCGAGCCACCGGCTCGGTGCCGCGGTTGCAGACCTCGACGGCGATGCGGGCGCCGCCGGTCACGCAGGTCACGGTCGCGCCGCGCACGGTGAGATCGGGCGAGAGGCCGACCCCGAGGCCGTCGCCGGGGACGTTCTGACGGAAGTTGTTGAGCCCGGGCTCGGTCCAGTTCTTGAGCCACGCCGAGGTTCGCGGCACCCGGCCGTCCTCGCCGATGTTGGTGACCGAGTAGGCGTGCTGGTTCCAGATGGTGCGGGTGTTGACCCAGCGATCGACCTGATCGGCGAGCACGCGCACGCCGAACGCCGTGGCCGGTCCCGGGTTGGAGGCGCGGCAGACCCGGCCCGCGGCCGAGGCTCCGGCGATGGGATCGCGGCACACGAAGCCGTCGCCGCCGCAGTCGGGGTCGGCGGCGCAGCGACAGCGTCCGAGCGTGTCGGCCGCCATCTCGCGGCCGCACACGGTCGCGCCCGGACAGTCGGAGTCGTCGAGGCACTTCACCCCGTCGAAGATCGGGTCGAGCGCCGGGCAGGTGATGGCCGGGCAGTTGGTGTTGCTGGGCACCACGATCTCGGCGTTGAAGTCGGCGTCCACGTCGGCGATGACCGGATTCTCGTACCAGGTGCACGAGCGGCGGAAGCGCGAGTACATGACCTGGCCGGTGGTGCCGTCGTAGACGCGGGTGAAGCACTCGTCGGCGTAGACCGCCTCGGCACGGCCGTCGCCCTCGAAGTCGAACACCGACGAGCCGGTCACGTTGCTCGAGCCGTCCTGCGAAACCTGGAACCAGAGCACGCCGTCGGTGCGGCCGCTGGCACACACCGCGGTGGTGCCACCCGCGGCGCAGTCGAGGTCGAAGACGGTGTAGGCGGTGCCGCCGGCCGAGGCGATCTCGACCCGGCCGTCGCCGTCGAAGTCGGCGAGCGTGGGAGGACCGCCGTTGCCCGGCGTCACGCCCTGCAGGTTGCCGGTGAAGATCAAGCGCCCGCCGGTGGTGTAGGCGCGGGCAACACCGGCGTTGACGGTGACGATCTCGGCGACGCCGTCGAGGATGGCGCGGTTGTCATCGGCGGCAGTGGCGGTGAAGGTGCCCAGGTCGGCGACGGCGACGTCGCCGTTGACGCCGCCGAGGGCCGCGCCGTCGGCCACCCACTCGGTGGTAGCGAGGTCCCAGCGGTAGAGCTGCCCGCCGCTGACCAGCTCGGGCAACGTGTCGTTGTCGACGTCGGCGACCACCGGAATGTAGCCGTTGCTCGACGGATCGAGCGTCGACGGCACCAGCGGCGTGTTGAGGAGGAGACCGGCCGCCGAGTAGACCGCGCCCTGGAAGAGGATCTCGGGCACACCGTCGTCGTCGAGATCGTGGATCGAGAGTCCGGACCAGTTGCAGAAGGCGTCGCCGTAGTTGTCGGCGCTGCTCCACAGGACCGCCCAGGTCCCGCTGGGGTTGCGGGTGAAGGCGATGAGCCCGCCGTCCTGGCGCTGGGCCACGATCTCGGGCGACGCGTCGGGCCCGCCCAGATCGGCGATGGCCACGGACTGCGACGCGATGATCGGATTGGCGAAGGTCGCCTGCTGCTCGCAGTTGCGGCCGTCGATCACGCGCAGCACGCCGAAGTAGGCGGGGGTGTCGCCGCGACAGGCGTCGCCACCGCCATCGGTGAAGTTGTACGAGATGAAGGCGATCGACGGGCTGCCGAACTCGCCGCCGCCGCCACCGCCGCCGAAGGTCGCGACCATCGGCGAACCGAGCACGTTCTTGTGATCGGGAAAGGGGTCGCCGGCGGGCGGGCCCAGCCACTCGCACTGCACGCCCGGGAAGAACACGCCCGGGACCACCTCGCGCGTGCACTCGTCATCGAAGGTGCCACCGGGGCCGACGCCGTAGGGCAGACACTCGTTGGTCGACAGGTCGCAGTAGCGGTCGCCCTCGCACTCCATGTTGGCGTCGCACGGCGGCGGCGGATCGATGCAGGTGTCGTAACGGCAGACCTGCGGATCACCGCACAGGTCGCCGGTGCCGCAGCCGGCGGCGTCGACATCGTCGTCACCGGAGCTGGTGGGGTCACCGCAGTTGCACGCCGGGACCAGGCTGGACAGCAGACCCACGATCAGCAGCGCTGAGCAGGAGAGGACCACGCGCATGAAGCGATCGTCGCAGCGATGGCATACTGCGCGCAATGACAAAGCCGACGTCCGTCGACGGCGCGGCGCTCCTGCGCTGGGTCGAATTGCAGTTGCCCGAGCCGCCGTGGACGGAGGCCGAGCCCTTCGTGGGGTTCGTGTACCTCGATCCCCAGGCCGGGCTCTCCGCCAAGGGCGGCCGCACCGGTGACCAGACGCACATCGAGCGCCCGGCCTTGACCGTGCGCTTGCCGATCGGCGTGCCCGGGCGCGTCCTGGGTGAGGAGGAAGCCCTCACGCGTGGTCTGCCGACGACACCGGCATGGCTCTCGTTCTACGGTCCCCAGCCCCCGGCTCACGGCCCGTGGCGAGTCGACCCCCACCTCCGTGGGAAATTCCATCCCCAGTACCCCGACGATCTTCAGGTCCTGGTCCACGACGGCGAACCGCGCCGGACCGGCAAGCGCACCGAGCTTTGCTGGGTGCGAGTCACCGGCGAGGACCGCGGGCACGCGACGCCGGTGTACGTCGGCGAGTTGCTCAGTCAGCCCCACGCGCTGGTGACGGTGAAAGCCGGCGAGCGGCTGCGCTTCATCGCGGCGACGGGTTGCAGGTACCCGTTGTACGTGACCGAGGCGTACCTCGACGAGCGGGCCGGCTGGGACATCGGGGCCTGCCCGAGCTGCGGATTGACGGAGACGCTGGATCCGCCGTCGGTGATGGCGGCGACGCGCTTCCCGGACCTGGGCGAGGCTGCACCGGTGACGTTCACGGCCCACTGCGCGCAGTGTGGACCGCCGCATGCCCAGGTGGTCCAGAGACGGGGTGGGTGATATGCCGAGGGCATGCGAAGGTCCTCCCTGATCTGCCTCGTCATGATGCTGGCCGCGTGTGGCGGCGGCGGCGCCGCCGGAACCAAGCAGCCGTCCACGTCCACGTCCACGTCCACGACCACGACCACGACCACGAATACGAATACGAATACGAACACGACGACCGTGACCGACGATCCGTACCTGTGGCTGGAAGATGTCACCGGCGAGAAGCAACTCGCCTGGGTGAGGGAACAGAACGCGATCTCCCAGGGCGAGCTCGAGGCCACGGAAGGCTTCGAGGCGATGAGGGCTCGGTTGCTGACGATCTACGACTCGAAGGCGAAGATCCCGTTCGTCGGGGTCTACGGCAAGCAGCTCTACAACTTCTGGAAGGACGAGGCCAACCCGCGCGGGCTGTGGCGGCGCACCACGCTGGCCGAGTACAAGAAGAAGTCGCCGCGCTGGGAGACGGTGCTCGACCTCGACGCGCTGGGCAAGGCCGAGGGCGAGAACTGGGTGTGGCACGGCGCGAGCTGTCTCTACCCGAGATACGAGCGCTGCCTCATCAGCCTGTCGCGCGGCGGCGCCGACGCCGACGTGGTGCGCGAGTTCGACACGGTCGCGAAGGCGTTCGTCGAGGGCGGCTTCTTCCTGCCCGAGGCCAAGAACAGCGCCAGCTGGAAGGACCTCGACACCATCCTGGTCGGCACCGACTTCGGTCCCGGCTCGATGACCGACTCCGGCTACCCGCGTATCTACAAGGAGTGGAAGCGGGGCACGCCGCTGAGCGAAGCGACGACCGTGATCGAGGGCAAGGCCACCGACGTCTCGGTGTTCGCGTACCGCGAGTGGGATCACGGTCGCGTCCGCGACTGGGCCGGGCGCTCGCCCGACTTCTACACCAACGAGATGTTCCTCATCGAGGACGGCAAGCTCGGTCGCATCGACAAGCCCGACGACGCCAGCCTCGGCACCTGGGACGACCAGATCTTGTTCTCACTGCGTAGCGCGTGGACGATCGGCGACAAGACCTGGCCGGCGGGCGCGCTGCTGATCACGCCGCTCGCCGATTACCTGGCCGGCAAGCGCGACTTCACCATGCTGTTCGAGCCCCGTCCCAACACGTCGCTGGCCGGCTACAGCGGAACCCGGACCGCGATCCTGGTCGACGAGCTCGAGGACGTGAAGAGCCGCATCTACCTGCACCGGAAGAAGGGCGGCAGATGGGTGAGGACCCGCGTCGAGGCGCCCGAGGTCGGCTCGATCGGCGTCAGCGCCTACGACGCCGACGTCAACGACGACTACTGGTTCACCGAGACCGGCTTCACCACGCCGACCACGCTGTCGCTTGGCAGCATCGAGAAGAAGGCCCGGACCAAGCTCAAGTCGAATCCGTCGTTCTTCGACGCCCGCGGCATCGAGGCGACCCAGCACTTCGCGGTCTCTCGCGACGGCACCAAGATCCCGTACTTCCAGATCGCCAGGAAGGGCCTCGCCCTCGACGGCAGCGCGCCCACCATCCTCGACGGCTACGGCGGCTTCGAGATCGCGCGCACGCCAGGCTACGACTCGACCGCCGGCGCGGCCTGGATCGAGCGCGGCGGTGTGAAGGTGATCGCCAACATCCGCGGCGGCGGCGAGTACGGCCCCGACTGGCACAAGGCGGCGCTCAAGGGCAACCGGCAGAAGGCCTACGACGACTTCATCGCGGTCGCCGAGGAGCTGATCGCCCGCAAGGTCACCTCGAGGCCCCGGCTCGGCATCATCGGCGGCTCCAACGGAGGCCTGCTCATGGGCGTGATGCTGACCCAGCGCCCCGATCTGTTCGGCGCGGT
>SXJR01000130.1 GCA_005779305.1 Myxococcales bacterium | reverse complement strand
GCGGCCATCGCCGCCAGCACGCGGCTGTGGGTGCTGGCGCCGGTGCGCGCCTTCGCGGTCGTGGCGGTGGCCGCGGCCATCGCCGTCCACATCCTGCCCGAGGCCATCGACGGCGCCGGCTGGTGGGTGTTGCTGCCGTTCGCGCTGGGCTTCGTGGCGCCGCCCCTCATCGGCGGCCTGTCGCGGCAGGCCGCCGGGCAGCACCGGCGATTGGCGGCCGAGCTGTCGTTCGCGGGCGTGATGGTCCACCAGATCGCCGACGGCGTCGCGCTCGGTCTTGGCGGTGGCGCCGACGCCGAGCACGTTCACTGGGATCTGGTGATCGGCATCGGCGCTCACACCGTGCCGGTGGTCGCGGTGATCGCGCTCGCCTTCACCGAGCTCGGCGGCCGTCGCGCCGCGCTGGTACGGACCGCCGCGCTCCTGGCCGCGACCGTGGCCGGCATCGCGCTGACCCGCGTCGACACCTCGTTCATGCTGCGGGCCGGGCCCTGGCTCAACGCCGTGGTCGGCGGCCTGCTCTTCCACGTGCTGCTCCACGACGCCGACGATCGAGACGTGCCGCGCGCGGCGCGCCCGCTCGAGGCCCTGGGCGCTGCGGCCGGGGCCGCGCTGCCGTTCCTGGGCAGCACGCACGAGCACGGCGTGTTCGCCGCCGCCGTCCGCCACGACACCTCCGGCGTGATCATCGCGCTGGCGCCGGTGCTGGTCGTCGGCGGCGCGCTGGCCGCGCTCATGGCGCCGCACCACCGCCGCTCGCCGGGCACGATCCTGGCGACGGTGGCGGGACCGTGGACCGTGCTCGCGCTCCTCGCCGCGACCTACGCCGCCGCGGCCCACGACACCGCCGGCGACACCGACGTCCTGTCACCGGTGCCGGTGGAGGTCGGCGTGATCGCCGCGCTCGTGCTCGCCGGCCTGGCCCTGGGCCGCATCGCCACCGCCGGCTTCATGGCCTGGCTGGGACGTGAGCACCCGCATCACCACTGACGGACGGACGTCAGGCCGCGCTCACTGCCCGCCCGCGCCCATGAACTGCTCGGCGAAGCGGCGCAGGCGCAGGATCGACGGCACGCCGTCCTGAGAGCTGAAGGTCAGCTCCTTGGCGAAGGTCACGTTGTCGGCGGCCTGCCAGGCCACGAAGGCGCGGCCGCCCGGCGAGTTGAGCAGACCGTTGAGCTTGGACTCGTACTCGCCCTGGACCTTGGCCACCATCGCGTCGCCCTCGGCCTCGAGGCGACCGGCGACGGCGTTGGCCTCGGCGTTGACCCGGTTCTTGTACTCGAGGGTCTCGGCCTGGATGTTCTTGATGCCGATGAGATAGGAGTCGCTGACCGTGCCCGTATCGAGGCCGAACAGCTTGGCCGCGTTCGCGCGCAGCTCGGTGACCTTCTCGGGCGACAGCGTGGCCAAGAGCGCGCGGGTCGCGCCCGGCGTCGGATCGATGATGTCGATCACGCCGATCTGGTAGGCCCGCTCGAGCTCGGCCTGGCGGTTGACCCAGTCCTGCTCGCGGGCGGCTGCGAGCGCGGCCGTGCCCTGGCTGAAGTTGTCGAACTTCTGCTGCTCCGCGGCGACGCGCTCGCGGGCGTGGTCGAGCAGCTTGTTCTGCTCGTTGAGCTGGATCTGACCGAGCTGCCGCTCGTACTCGGGGCGGAAGCGGACGGCGCGGATGAGCACGGCCTGGGCCTCGAGGTGGAGCTCGTCGAGGTGCTTGTTGAGCAGCTCGAGCGCCTTCTGCGAGGCCTCGAGGCGATGCTGGGTCGAGTAGAAGCCGACCGAGTCGAGGTTGGCCAGCTCCTCGCGCAGCACGCTGACCGTGTTCTGCTCGGCCAGGCGCTGGTAACGATAGAGGCTGCCGTCCTTGATGTGGTTACCGATGGCGACCACGTAGTGGGCGTGGCCGGGCTTGATCCGTACCGGCACGCTGACGTCGACGATGACGTTGTTGTTGTCCTTGGTGCGGATCTCCAGCGGTCCCGACTGCCCGGTGCCGTCCTCGGTGTAGTCGAGGAAGAAGTAGGTCGAGGGCAGGTAGATGACCTTGTGGTAGGCGGGCACGCGCAGGCGCCAGCCCGGGCCCAGGTCCTCCTGGTGGACGCCGGTGGCCGCGCTGCGGCGCACGCCGACCAGGCCCGGGTCGACGCGGGTGAAGAAGATCCACGGCACGATGAACAGCGCCACCGCGCCGATCACGACGACCTTGGCCAGGGTGATCACGCCCTTCACTGGATACCTCCGAGCTTCTCGACCTGGACCCGGGACGGCGCGCTGTCGTTGGTCCACGGCTGGATGTCGATGGTCACGCCCTCGAGGCGCTGGCCCAGGCGCTCCATCACGCGCTCGACCGGCTGCAAGCGGAAGGCGTCGATCTCGGCCTTGCGCGACACGAACTGAGCGTCGAGCTGGCCCTTGAGCTCGATCGCCGTCGAGCGCGACGCCGAGAGCGCGGCCTGCCCGGTTGCGACCTTCTCGATCTTGAAGGTGTCGACCTCGCGACGGGTCTGGGTCTGGGTCGAGACCGCGGTGGCGAGCTGGGCCTCGAGCGAGGCCCGCTTCTCCTGCATGATCTTGTTCTGGTCGCGATCGACCTCGGCCAGGCGACGGGAACGGTCGGTCGCGGCGCGCTGGAGATTCGAGCCGATCACGCTCATCTCGTTGTCGGCCTGGTTACGGGCCTCGATCAGGTTCTCGTAGTCCTCGGAGAACCGGGGCCGTGGCGTCACGATGCTGGTGACCTCGAGGCCGTGCTTGGTGAGGAGGTCGTTGATGCGCTTGCGGGCCCGCTCGGTAGCCTGCCCGAACGTGGTCGGGTTGGACACGCTGATCGTCGACTCGCGTCCGAACTCGTCGCGGAGGATCGAGCGGGCGTACGGCGACATCCACATGCGGTACGCGTGCTCGGTGCCGGCGTCGAAGATGACGCGGGCGCCCGAGCTGGGGACGACCTTGAAGAGGATGGTGGTGTCGTTGAACTCGAAGTTGGAGCCGTCGCTGGCGCGGACGGTGAGCTCGCGGACCTCGAGCGGGTTCTTGTTGGCGGTGCCGCGCATGTGAAAGGTCTGCGGGCTGGCGTCGACGATGTGGACGCTGTGGATGCCGAACGGCAGCCGCATGATGAGCCCGGGCTGGGTGATGGTCTCGACCTCGCCGGTGATGTTGTTGACCCGCACCGCCACGTGACCGGGCTCCACCGTCACGCACGACCGGAAACCGATCAGCAAGAGCACGACGCCGGCGCCCACCAGCCACAGCTTGGAGCGATCACCGCCGAGTTTCTCGAACGCGGCGCGAGCCTGGTCGCGCGCCTTGTCACCGTTGCTCATGATGGACCTTTCCGCGGTGGACGCCGCGTCCCTCGCCGCGAGGGTACACCACGCACCAGGCATAAGGCGGCGCCGCCCAGCGCCACGTGCTTCAGGCTGTGGCCGCTGAGACCGACCGCATCGAGGAGGATGCGATCGGCGGCGGCGAGGCCGCGGGCGGCGAGGAAGCCGGCGACGCCGGCCAGGATCCAGCCTCGGTGCAGTGTGGCCGGCGCGGTTGTGGTGGCCGGAATCAGGGAGCCGAACGCGACGATCGCGACCAGCGTGGCCTGGGTGACGACGTACCAGCGCATGTCGCCGGGCGGCGCGCCGGTGCCGCCGCCGAGGTACCAGGCGGCCACCGTGGAGACGGCGATGGCGGAGAGGAGCACGGCGGCGACGGTGCCGGCCGCGCGGTCGATGCGATCGCGGATCACCAGCGCGGCCAGGAAGGCGAGCGTGAGCACGATCGGCGCCCAGTCGAAGGCGAGCGCCGCGTCGGACGGCTCGACGTGGTACGCGCCCGAGCCGACGCCGACGCCGATGATCGCGACGAAGACCAGCGATGGCAGCGATGCGACGGTGCGGACGCGGGCGAGGCCGGCGACCCCGGCCAGCACGAAGGGCAGGTTGGACAGCACGTCGCCGGCGTGGGGGATGCCGAGCCAGGTTCGCTGATCGGCATAGGCGTGGAAGCTCGGCCCGCGGGTGATGGCGGGCGAGACCAGCGCGGCGACCGCGGCGGCGGCGACGACGCCGGCCACCGCGAGCAGTTGCCATGATCGCGGCCGAAGCGCCACGGCGCTCAGCCTACGCTACGCTCGGCACCTTGGGCCGGATCTCGAACATCCGAGGCAGCCTCCCCGAGGCGTACTGGATCGTCTGGCTTGGCACGCTGGTGAACCGCCTGGGCGGCTTCGTGGCGCCGATCCTCACCTTCTACCTGACGGGAGAGCGCCACCTCTTGGTCGGGGAGGCCGGCTTCATCGTCGCGATGTTCGGCGGCGGCAGCGTGGTGGCGGCGCTGGTCGGCGGGGTGCTCGCCGATCGCGTCGGCCGCAAGGCGACGATGCTCATCTCGATGATCGGCGGCGGCGTGCTGATGGCGTCGCTCGGCTTCCAGCGCGATCTGGTCGCGATCGCAGTGAACACGTTCGCCCTCGGCTTCGCCGGCGAGCTCTACCGGCCGGCGGTGATGGCCTTCGTCGGGGATGTGGTGCCGCCCGCCGATCGCCTGCGCGCCTTCGGCTACCTCTACTGGGTGATCAACCTGTCGTTCGCGTTCGCGGCCGTCGCCGGCGGGCTGCTGGCGCGCTGGTCGTACACCGCGCTCTTCGTCTGCGACGCCGCCACCATGTTCGGGTTCGCCGCCCTCATCGCGATCAGGTTGCCGGAGACCCACCCGATCCGGGCCCCTGGCGACGGCGCGGTCACGCCGGCCGCCACGGTGAGCCTGGTCGATGTCCTCGTCGATCGAACGTTCATGGCGTTCTGGCTGCTCTCGTTCGGGATGTCGATGCTCTTCTACCAGTCGGCGGTGCCGCTGTCGGCGCACCTCGCGGCCCAGGGCTACGACCAGGCCGCCTACGGCGCGGTGATGGCGGTCAACGGCGTGCTCATCGTGCTGCTCCAGCCGCTCCTCACCGCGCGGGTCGCCGGCCGCGATCGCTCACGGTTCCTGGCCCTGGCCGGGTTGTTCGCCGGCGGGGGGATGGCGCTGCACGGCGTGTCGTCGTGGATCGCGGTACACGTGGCCGCGGTCGCGGTGTGGACCCTCGGCGAGATCATCGCCGCGCCCATCAACTCGACGGTCGTCGCCAACCTCGCCTCGCCGCAAGCACGTGGTCGCTACCAGGGCACGCTGGGCATGGCCTGGGGCCTGTCGTCGATGCTGGGGCCGCTGGTCGGCGGCGCCGTGCTCGCCGGCGCAGGCCCGGCGACGCTGTGGGGCGCGTGTCTGGGGATCGGCGCGGTGATCTCGGTGGGCTATCTCGCCACCGCCGCTGGGCGCCGCGCGCGCGGCGCGTAGTACGATCGCGCCATGCCGTCGTTCGTGCGCCGGGGCCTGGAGACCCTGGTGCGGCCGTTCCCCGCTGCCGAGGTCACCTCGATCGGACCCGAGGCAGACCCCGGCGACGGTGGCGTCGAGGCCGCCGCCATCGACGCGATCTGGAAGGCCGCGGTGGGCGCCTACGACACCGGGCTCTACCCGGCGCTGGCGCTGTGTCTGCGCCGCGGCGGCGTGACCGTGCTCGATCGCGCCATCGGGCACGCGTCGGGCAACGCCCCCGGCGATCCGCGCGACGCCTTCAAGCGCCCGGCTCGCCACGACGGGCTCTACTGCATGTTCTCGGCCTCGAAGATGGTGACCGCGATGCTCGTCCATCTGCTCGAGGAGCGTCACCTCGTGCACCTCGACGACCCGGTGGCGACGTACGTGCCGGACTTCGGTCGCAAGGGCAAAGGCGGCATCACGCTGCGCCACGTGCTCACCCACCGCGCCGGTATCCCCCGCATCCCGCCCGTGCTTGCCGATCCCAACCTGCTATCCCGGCCCGACGAGATCCTCTCGCTCCTGTGCGAGCAGGCGCCGTCGTGGCGGCCGGGGCGCAAGCTCGGCTACCACGCGCTCACCGGCGGCTTCGTGCTGGGTGCGGTGATCGAGCGCGTCACCGGCAAGTCGTTGCGGCAGGTGCTCGCCGACGAGGTGCGCAAGCCGCTCGGCCTGGACACGTTCGATTTCGGAGTGGCGCCGGCGAGACTGCACGACGTCGCCATCAACGCCTTCACCGGCCCACCGATCGTGCCGCCGCTGGCCACCTTCATCCGGCGCGCGCTGTCGGTCAGCTTCGCCGACGCCGTGCGCATGTCCAACGATCCCCGCTTCCTCGAGGCGGTGGTGCCGGCCGGCAACATCTGCACCACCGCCCGCGACGCCGCTCGCTTCATGCAGATGCTGCTCGACGGCGGCACCCTCGACGGCGTGCGTGTGTTCGACGAGCGCACCATCGCCCGCGCCACCGCCGAGCAGAGCTACCTCGAGCTCGACCTCACCATCGGCGCGCCCATCCGCTACGGCATGGGCTTCATCCTCGGCGCCAAGGTGGCGAGCCCGTACGGGATCGACACGCCGCGCGCGTTCGGGCACCTCGGCTTCACCAACGTCTTCGTGTGGGCCGACCCCGATCGCGATCTGGCGGCGGCCTTGCTCACCACCGGCAAGCCGGCGCTGGCGCCGGCCATGGCTCGGACCTGGTGGCTCCTGACCACGATCGCCCGTCGCATCCCGAAGGTGCCACGGCGGTCGAGGAGTGGCGCCGCGGCCGCCGCGGGACGATAGTCCCGCCATGAAGCGCGTCCTGTTCGCTCTCATGCTGTCCGCCTGCGTCGCCACGACCGCGACGCCGCCGCCCGGCCCTGGGCCCAGCACGGCCGAGGGGCCACCGACCGGCGACGACCCGCCGCCGGCCCCCCGCGAGCGCGACGAGCCCATCGATTGCAGCGGCGACGACCTCGTGGTGCTCAGCGACTGCGTGATCGAGGGCGAGGTGGCGGTCGACGCCCACGGCAACTGTCAGGTCACGCTGACCAACTGCGAGCTCCGAGGCTCCAAGGTCGCCATCGACGCCCACGGGAACGCCCAGGTGGTGGTGAACGGCGGCAGCGTCTCGGGCGCCAAGGCCATCGACGCCCACGGGAACGCCCAGGTCGTGCTCGAGGGCGTGGCGCTGACCGGCGTGATCGATCAGCACGGCAACGCGCAGGTCATCACCCGCTGACGAGCGGTCACCCCCGGCGGGTGTTCAGGGCGCGTCGGCGTCGATCCAGCGGACCACGCGGCGGCGCTCGTCGCAGGTCGGCCGCGGATCGCTGGGTGGCATGAAGTTGAGGACGCCGATGGCGTTGCGAATCTCCGCCAGGTGCTGGCGCACCGAGGCCTCGTCGTCCCAGTTGAAGCCGAGCGGCGCGCCGTTGCGGGCCGCGCCCGAGAGGGTGGTCGAGTGGCAACGGGTGCAACGGCTCTGAAAGATGGGCGCGATCGCGGTGGCGAACGTGTCGCCGTCGATCGGGTCGCCGGGGTTGGCCTGGGGTGCGCTCAGCGACAGGCATCCGTTGATGATCGTGCCGCTGTCGCCGCTGGCCGCGTCGATGGGGGTGCCGCTGCCATCGTCGCCGCAGGCCGCCAGGGCAACGATCAGCAGGCCGAGGTGCAGCAGGCCGAGGTGACGAACCCACATGGTGCGATGGTACATCACAGCGCGCTGCACCAAGGTTTTCGCGGCGATCCCGTGAGGCTCGTCACCCCTGGCCGGGGATGGTCGAAGGGTCCGGCATGCCGTACGCTTTGATGTGGAGTGGCCGACGACGACACCCGCTATCGGATCGTCCAGCGGCGCCGCACACCGACTCGTGAGGGGGTAGGTGAGGCCGGCGAACGCAAGGCCCGGGCGCGTCGCAACACCGCTCCCGCGTTGCCATCGGCGATCGCCAGCGGCACGGCCCCGTCCGCCCAGCGCGTGCGTCGCGCCGCAGTGGTGGTGGAGGAAGAGACGTCGGTTGTGATGATGCCGCGCGTCTTTGGCGGCACCGAGCTAGTGGTCGAAGATCACGGCGATCACATCGCGATCGTGTTGCCCGGCGCGTTGCGCATGGTCGGCACCCGCGACGAGGCCGTGGCGCTGGCCGCCGCACTCCTCCACACCGTCGAACGCAATCGCTAGCGGTGCGCTCGGCTGTAACGGCGCGGGGTTGCAACGGCGGTGATCCGCGTGGCGCGACGGCGCGTACGTCATGTACCTTCGGACGACCGAGGGCTCCGATGACCCGCCCACGCCGCTCCCAGCTCGCCCGTCGTCGCCTCGCGGCGATCGCGAGCCTGGTTTGGCTCGTCGGCTTCGAGGTGCTGCCCAACTTGCACCTGGCCTGGCACGACCGCATGGGCGCGCACCATCACGACGGCGACGCGCCGGCCAGCGACGCGCTCACCGTACGCGTCCACGCGCGCGGCTCCAGCGCCGAGGCATCGCTGCACGTGCACGACGGCGCGGTTCATCGTCACGATCTCGCGGTCCATGACGCCGCCGGCTTCGTCGATCACGACGCGGTGGCCGGCGACCGCGGCGCGCCGCGCACGCCGCTCGGTCACGGCCAGCACAGCCTCGCCCACCGGAGTCTCGCCTTCGCCTCGCCACCGCCGGTGCTCGTGCACCCGCTGCCGGTCGATCACGTCGTCGTTCCCGTCGCCCACGCGGTCGCGCAGCTGGTCGCGATCGCGCCGCCTCCCGAGGCGGCCGCGCGCGCGCCGCCGGGCTGAGGGTCTCCTCCACCCTGACGCTTCATCCGCACTTCCGGAGGCACTCATGTGTCCGACGACGTGCGCGCTGGCCATCAGCGCGCTCTTGTTCGCGGCCCCGGCGTTCGCCCTGGCCGACCCCGATTCCGAGTCCGAAGCCGAATCCGAAGCCGAACCCGAACCCGAGCTCGAACCCGAGCTCGACGAGGTGATCGAGCTCGAGGGCAGTGCTCCCGCGGAGGCTGCGTCGTCGGTCCACTTCGGTGCGCGCCAGCTGCGCGAGCGGCCTCACCACCACCCTTCCGACGTGTTGCGACAGACCCCGGGCCTCGTCGTCGCCCAGCATGCCGGCGGCGGAAAGTCGGATCAGTACTTCCTGCGCGGCTTCGACGCCGATCACGGCACCGACGTCGCCGTGTTCGTCGACGGGATCCCGGTCAACCTCACCAGTCACGGTCACGGCCAGGGCTACGCCGACGCGCACTGGCTCATCCCCGAGACCATCGCCAGCCTCGACGTCCACAAGGGCCCCTACGCGGCGCGGTTCGGCGACTTCTACACCGCCGGAGCGATCGAGCTGTCCACGTTCGAGACCGCGCCCGAGTCCGGTCTGTGGCTGACCGGCGGGACCGAGCTCGCCGGCCCGGTGTCGATGCGGCGGCCGACCGCGCGGCTGGTCGGCATGGGTAGCCCGCACCTGCGCGAGGGCTCGGCGCTGCTCGCCGCCGAGATCTCGACCACCGACGGGCCGGTGATCGATCCACAGGACTTCCAGCGTGCCACCGCCCTGGGCCGCTGGCGTCGTCCGATCGGCCGCGGCCAGGTCCACGCCGCCGTCACGCTCTACACCGCGAGCTGGAACCAGTCCGGACAGGTGCCGGCGGCCGAGGTCGCCGCCGGCCGGCTCGATCGCTTCGGTTCCCTCGATCCCAGTGAGGGCGGGGACGCGACTCGATGGAGCCTCGCCGGCGGCTGGGAGCATGGCAGCCCCGTCGACGGCGCCTGGGCGATCGACGCGTACCTGGTGCGCAACCGTCTCCAGCTGTTCTCCGACTTCACGCTCTACGCCCGTGACCCCGTCAACGGCGATCAGATCGAGCAGAACGACGATCGCTACTTCGGCGGCGCCAGCGCGACGTATCGAAAGGTCCACCGGGCCGTGGCCCCGGGCTTGTTTCACGCCGGCCTGCAGGTGCGCGCCGACGACACCACCGCCGACCTGTGGCACAGCACGATGCGCCGGCGCCTCGACGACTGCTTCGACGTGGGCAATCCCTGCAATCGCTCGAAGAACCGCGTCGTCGACCTCGCCGCGTACGTCGAGGAGGACGTGTCGATCGGCTCGCGCCTGCGTCTGCTCGGCGGAGTGCGCGCCGATCAGTACTTCTGGACGGTGACCGACCTCGATCCGGAGACCGCCGGGACGATGGACACCACCTCGGGCACCGCGCAACACGCCATCATCAGCCCCAAACTGTCGGCGATCGTGCGGGCCAGCGACGACCTCGACGTGTTCGTCAACAGCGGGTTCGGCTTCCACTCCAACGACGCCCGCGCCGCGGTGGCGAGCGATGGCGAGGGCGCGCTGGTCCGGGCCATCGGCGCCGAGAGCGGTGCCCGCCTCGACGTGAACGACCGGCTGAAGGCCAGCGTGGCGCTGTGGTACCTGCATCTGGCGTCCGAACAGCTCTGGAGCGGCGACAGCGGCGGCACCGTGCCCTCGGATCCCACGCGCCGCTACGGCCTCGACCTCGACTGGGCGTGGCAGGCCAGCTCGTGGCTGTGGCTCGACGCCAACCTGGCGGTCGCGCGCTCCACCTTCGTGGCCAACCAGGGCAACGGGGGTGCGCTGGCCCTGGCCCCGCGCCTCATGGGTGGTGGTGGCGTGACGGCGCGGCGGGGTTCCAGCTTCGTCGCGTTGCGCACGCGCGGCATCGGCAGCCGCCCCGCCAACGACGACGGCAGTCTGACCGCGGACGGCTACCTCATCTTCGACATCGTCGCCGAGCACCGCGTCGGCCGCAGCACGATCGGCCTGACCGTCGACAACCTGTTCGACGCCGACTGGCGGGAGGCCCAGTTCGCCGAGGAGTCCCGTGTGTCGCCGTCCGCCGCTGTGCGCGAGGACGTCCACTTCACCCCCGGTGTTCCGCTGACCGCGCTGATCACGGTCGGCATGACGCTCTGAGTCCGCGCTCGGTCGGGCCGGGCTTGACCGGACGCGGTGGATCTCGCATGGTGGAGGCGATGGTCGGTCGCCACCTCCGCTGGATCGCGCGCACCTCGGTGCTTGCGCTCGCGCTGGTGGTGTTGATGGCGCAGGTCGGCTGGGCGCGGGCGGCGGTGTGCGGCGAGGCGCGCTTCGCCGCGCACGAGGCGTGCAAGTGTTGCGAGGAGGACGAGGTGCCGGCGGCCTCGTTCACGCCGGGCGACTGCTGTGCGGTGGAGGAGTCGCGGCATGCGCGGGTCGGGTCGGCAGCTCCGGCGGTGGCGGCGTCGCCGCCGGTGCTGGGTGTGCCGTCGAGCGCGCAGGCGCGGACCTCGGCGCAGCCGCCGATCGTGGCTTCTGGGTCGATGGTGGTCGAGGCCCGCAGCGTCGGGCCGCCTCTTTGGTTGCGGCTCCGATCACTTCGCTTGTGATCGAGACGGCGCACCAGGCCGTGCGCGCCACCCGTCACCCGAGGTACACCCAGCGCACCCGCGCCCATACCCTTTCACGCCTGGAGTCCCTGTTCCTATGCGACTCGCACTGCTCTCGTTCGCCCTGTTCCTGGCCGCCTGTGGCGGTTCGCCCACGTCGCAGGTCACCACCACCCCGCCGACGACCGTGGCCTCGGGTGCGCCGACCTGCCCCATGGACGTCGCCGGCACCTCGGTCACCGTCGAGGACGCTGCCGCAGGCGGCGCGCTCGTCTTCGTCACCACCGGTGACGTCGCCGCGCTGCGCGCCAGCGTGACCGCGTGGGCTGACCGCCACAACGCGCATCACGCGCAGATGGGACCGCTGCCGACCGGCGACGAGGCCGGTGGTGGTGGTCATCATCACCACCATCATCACGGCGGCGGCGGCAGCGACGGCGGCGACGGCGCGGCGGCCGGCGCTGCGGGTGGAAGTGGCTCGACCGAGATGCCGATGACGATCAACGCGCACTCCCGCGCCGCGGTCACCGAGATCGACGGCGGCGTGCGGTTCGAGATCGTGACGTTCCCGGATTCGATCGGCGCGCTGCAAGAGGAGCTGCGCGCGCATGCCGCGCATCTCTCGGCCGGCACGTGTGGCTGATGACACCCGCGCGATTTCCCGCAGTGGCGGGCGGGATGGTGCTGGTCGTGAGCGTGGTGGCGTGCGCAGCGCGAGCGCCGTCGTTGCCGGCCCAGCACCCCGCTGATCCGGCCGCGTCGAGTGGCAGGCTCGCCGGGCCGCCGGCGATCCTTCGCGGCGCGCGGCCGCCGGCCGGAGAGTCTCCGCCGGAGCCCGAGGCGGAGCATCCGCCGGAGCATCGCCATGAATGAGAGATCGATGCGGGTGCGATGGTTCGGCGCAGCGCCGTTCATGGTCGCGGCGTCGTTGTCGCTGGCGGCCTGCGTGCCGTCGGTGCGTGAGGTCGAGTCGCCGGTGCGGTCGACCTTGCGCACCCGGATGAGCGACGAGCCCGGTGATCGAGCGGCGGCGACGGCAGCGCTGGCGCAGCCGCTCACCCGCGCTTCGGTCCGCGCTCTGGCGCTGTCGAGCCCGCGGGTGGAGGCGGCTCTCGCCTCGCTCGGGGTCGCGGCCGGCGATGCGGCGGCGATGCGCGCGCTGGGCCGCACCGAGATCGGGGCGGCGCTGTACCTGAACGACGGCGGTGGACTTGTCGGCGGCGATGTCGAGGTGGTGCACGACGTGCTGGATCTGATGCTGCTCGCGCCACGGCGGCGCGCCGGCGACGCCCACCTCAGCGCCGCCCAGGCCCGCGCCGCGGGTGAGATCGTGGCCATCGTCGGCGCTGCCGACGAGGCCTACGTGAACGTGGCGGCAGCGACCGACGCTGCGGCGACCGCGCGCACGCAGTTCGACGCCGCGGCGGCCGGGGCCGATCTGATCGAGCGTATCCACACCGCGGGCGGCACCACCGACCTGGCGCTGGCCCGCGAGCAGGCGGTGCGCGAGGAGGCGAGGCTGATGCTGGCCCGCGCCGAGACCGCGGTCGAGGTGTCGCGCGAGGAGCTGAACGCGGTGCTCGGGCTCCGCGGTGCAGAGACCCGGTGGCTGGTCGGCGACGGCGTGGCCGAGCTACCGGCGGCGGCGCCGACGCTCGATGATCTGGAGAGCACGGCGGTGGCGACCTCGCTCGAGCTGGCGGCGCTGCGCGCCGACGCGCTGGCCGCGGCCAACCGCGCGCGCGTGGCCGGCGTGAAGGCCTGGATGCCGGAGTTGAGCGCGGGTGTGGTCGCCGAGCACCACGAAGGAGGCTGGTACCCGGGGCCGACGGTGCAGGTCGGGTTGCCGCTGTTCGGCGGCGAGCGCGGACAGGCTGCCGCGGCGCGCGCGAGGCAGCGCGAGGTGATGGCGCGGACCGGCGCGATCGCGATCGAGGTGCGGGCGCGGGCGCGCGCGGCGCGTATGCGCGCGCTGTCGGCGTACGACGAGGCTCGTCACCTGCGCGACGTGCTGTTGCCGCTGCGCCGGCGCGTGCTGGACGAGACCGTCCTGCAGTACAACGCCATGAACGCGGGCCCGCTCGAGCTCCTGGCGGCACGCCGCGAGCTGGCGCGGGCCGAGCTGGAGCTGGGGGACGCGCGACGGCGGTTCGCCTCGGCGATGATCGCTGTCGATACGCTGCGTCGCGGCGGTGCGGTGGCGGGTGGCGCCGGCGGAGGTGCGCCGGCGACGGGACATACGATTTCGACGCCGGGCGACGCCGGCGGAGGAGGCCACTGATGAACCGGCGAGAGCTCCTGACCAAGACCCTGGCCACGGGCGCGGCGGTGGGCGCCGCGGTGGTGACCGCAGGGAGCGTGATGGCGCAGCCGCAGCCGCAGCCGCCACCGCCGCCACAGCCGCCACCGCCGCCACAGCCGCCACCGCCACCGCCGCCGGCAACCGGTCGTCCTGCCGTGGAGCGGCGCACTTCCTACAACCCGGTCGTGATGCCCAACGGCCGCACGCTCGAGCATCGCGTCGTCGGCGGCGTGAAGGTGTTCCACCTGGTCGCCGAGCCCATCACCCACGAGGTCGCGCCCGGGCTCACCATCGAGACCTGGGGCTACAACGGCTCGACGCCCGGGCCGCTGATCGAGCTGGTGCAGGGCGATCGCGCGCGCTTCTACGTCACCAACAAGCTGCCCGAGGCGACCAGCGTCCACTGGCACGGGGTGTTCCTGCCCAACGGCATGGACGGTGTCGCCGGGCTCACGCAGACGGGGATCCCGGCCGGCGCGACGTACCGGTACGAGATCGCGTTCGAGCGCGCGGGCACGTTCATGTACCACCCGCACTTCGACGAGATGACGCAGATCGCGCTCGGCATGACCGGGATGATCGTCGTGCACCCGCGCAAGGCCGTGCCGGCGCCGGCGGGCCGCCGCGTGCGTGACTACGCGCTCATGCTGCACGAGTGGAAGATCGAACCCGGGGCGCGGCGCCCCGATCCGCTGGCGATGAACGACTTCAACCAGCTAGCGTTCAACGGCAAGGCGTACCCGGCGACGGCGCCGCTGGTGGCCGAACGCGGCGACCTGGTGCGGTTGCGGATCGGCAACCTGGGGCCGATGGACCATCACCCGATCCACCTGCACGGATTCGCCTTCCAGGTGGTCGAGACCGACGGCGGCACGGTGCCACCATCGGCGCGGTGGCCCGAGACCACGGTGCTGGTACCGGTGGGCAGCGTGCGGGTCGTGGAGCTGGTGGCCGACGCAGCCGGTGACTGGCCGCTGCACTGCCACATGACCCATCACGTCATGAACCAGATGGGCCACGACGCGCCCAACCTGATCGGCGCTGACGTGCGCGGGGTCGACGACGCGATCGGACGGCTGGCACCCGGCTACATGACGATGGGGCAGACCGGCATGGGCGAGATGTCGTCGATGGGGATGCCGCTGCCGAAGAACAGCATCTCGATGGTGGGGACGCCGGGGCCGTTCGGACCGATCGACATGGGCGGCATGTTCACGCTGCTCAAGGTGCGCGAGCGGCTCGCAGGTGACGGCGACCCGGGCTGGTACGTACACCCGCCCGGCACGGTGGCGGGGGAGGCGACGGCGGCTGAGCTGGCGCGCGACGGGATCGCCGTGCCGTAACCGGGTGGATCCCGGCGGCGTAGACTCGCCCGCATGTTCAGCACCAGCACGCTCGGCGTCGCGTTCGTGGTCCTGGGGTTCGGGTCGATGTTCCTCATGTACCACCTCTGGGGGTACCCCTACGACAAGGCGACCCGGACCAGCGCGGCGCCGCGGTGGGCGATGTACCTGCACCGCGGGCTCGGCTACCTGTTCGCGATCACGTACGTGCTGCTGATGATCGAGATGGTGCCGCGACTGTGGCAGTACCAGATCGAGTTCCCGGCGCGGACGGTGGTGCACATGGTCGTGGGGTTCGGGATCGGATTCCTGCTGCTGGTGAAGATCTCGATCATGCGGTTCTTTCGCCACTTCGAGGAGTGGATGCCGTTCCTGGGCACGGCCATCATGCTGGGCACAGTCATCCTGCTCGGGTTGTCGATGCCGTTCGCGCTCCATGAGGAGGCGCTTGCGGCCAACGCGCCCGGCGGCAGTGCGTTCAGCGAGGCCAGTCAGGAGCGGGTAGCGCGGTTGTTGCCGTCGGCGGGGATGCCGGACGACGTGAAGCTGGACGAGCTGTCGACGGCGTCGTCGCTGCGGGCGGGGCGGGGCGTGCTGACCAAGAAGTGCGTGGTGTGTCACGACCTCAAGACCATCCTCGATCAACCTCGGACGCCGGCCGGCTGGTACAGCGTGGTCGAGCGGATGGGCGAGAAGCCGACCTTGTTCTCGGCCATCAGCGAACAGGAGCTGCTGCGGGTGACGGCGTACCTGGTGGCGATCACGCCCGACCTGCAGAAGTCGCGGCGGCAGCGGCGGGAGGAGGACCTGGCGCGGGCGGCGGCGATGAAGGAGATGGAGACCGAGATGGCGGCGATGGTGCCGGGGGCGGCGGCGGCGGGCGGGGCGCCGGCGATGGCGCCGGTGATCGATCTGAAGAAGGCGAGGATGACCTACGAGGACGCCTGCTCGCAGTGCCACGAGCTGTCCGACGTCGACGAAGCGCCCCCGATGTCACCCGAGGAGTCGGCGGAGCTCATCCGGCGCATGATCACCGAGAATGAGGCCGAGCTGAGCAAGGACGAGATCGAGCTTTGCCACGCGTACATGGTGGCGCACTACGTCGAGAAGAAGATCTGACGCGGTGATCAGCGGCGGAAGCGGCGGCTCGCGGGGATGACCGACTCCCAGAGGCCAAAGGTGGCGGCGATGATGTGGTCGAGGTCGCGGGTGTGCTTGCTGCGCGCGAGCGTGGAGGCATCGGGGAGGCAGTACGCGGCGACGCGCGACGCCTCGAGCGTGTGCAGGACGCCAGTCGACCAGCCGTTGCCGGCGTAGACCAGGCAGCCGGGGATCCACAGCGCGGCGAGATCGTCGAGGGCGTACGGGATCTTCTCGTCGGTCGTGCCCTGTTCGCCCTGGAACTTGCACTCGAGCGCGATGGCGCGCTGATCGCTCGAGCGCACGATGAAGACGTCGATCTTGCGATCCTTGCCGATGATGGTCTTGCCGAGCGAAACCTCGGTGTAGACGGCCAGGCCGAGCGCGCCGTACGAGGCGTCGAGGTAGCCGGCGATCAGATCGCGGTACTGGTTGCCCTTCACATCGCGAGTCCGAGCTGTCCTGCGGCCGACGCGGGGCGCGACGGCGGCGCCGCGATCGCACCCGTGGCGAGCAGGCGCTTGTGTGTGATCTCCACCGCCTCGGCGCACAGATCGTTGCCGCGGAAGTGGCGCCCGCTGGCGACTGCGGCCACTCCGACCGAGCCCGAGCCCATGAACGGATCGACGACGAGCTCGCCGGGTTCCGAGCTCTGCTGGATCAGCACGGAGCTGACCTCGACCGGCTTCTCGGCGGGATACCCGTTGCGGACCCGCTTGGCCGTGATGACGTCGGCGACGCCGAGATCGCTCAGCTTCCGCTTTCCCTTCTCGAAGAAGAGGATGCACTCGTAGCGAGCGCGATAGTGATAGCCCATGCCGATCTGGACCTTGTCCCAGATCAGCGGCTTCCAGAACTTGAACCCGGCTTCCTCGGCCAGCGGCTTGGCGACGAACATCGTCTCCGGATCGCAGTACAGGTAGAAGTGCGCATCCTTCTTGAGCACCCGGTACGCCTCGGCAAACAGCTCGGGAAACCGCGTGTTGGGAAAGATCGAGAACCACGCATTGCTCGACGCCTTGCTCTGCTTCAGCCTCGTCGTCGTCCCGATCGCCCGATGCTTCTCGAGCGACTCGTACGGCGGGTCCGTCACCATCAGATCGATCGACCCACCCGGCAACGTTCGTAGCCACGCGACCGCATCCATGTTGTCCACCTGAAACCGCGCTCTAGACTCACTCACGTCAGCGACCTTGCCAGCCACCTCTGACAATCCGTTCAGTATCCCTTCGCAAGCGGTGTCCGGAAAGGGTGTCACCCGTCCGATCTCCGGCCACGCGTGGCCGGAGATCGGACGGGTGACACCCCTTCTTACGGGGCGCCGAGCTCCCGCGCGAGCAAGTACGTGATCAAGCGCGCGGCGACGCGGTGGTAGGGGGCGTCCACGGTGGACGCGACGTCGCCGGGTTGGTGGTAGTGGGGCGTGGTGTCGCCGGAGACGTATTCCTCGGTCAGGCCGACGGCTGGAAATCCCTCCGAACGGAAGGACTGGTGATCGGTGGTGCTGATCTGGGTCTGGACCACTTGCGCGCCCACCGCGGTCGCTGCTGCCTGGTACTGCGCGAACAAGCCCGCCGACGGCCGCTCGATCTCGAAGCGCAGGTCGTCGTCCATGTCCCAGCCCGCCTGGTCGATGGTGTGGGCCGCGATGATGTTGGTGCCCGCCGCCCGCGCCGCCGCCGCGTACGCCGCCGAGCCGACCAGCCCGATCTCCTCCTGATCGAAGAACACGAAGGCAACGTTCGTGTCCCGGCACGACACGCCGGCCAGCCCGCGCGCAGCCGCCAGCACCATGGCCACACCGGTCGCGTTGTCGTTGGCCCCTGGGCTGCCGCTCACGGTGTCGAAGTGCGCGCCGAGGACGAGCCAGGCTGCGGTCGCCATCGTCGCCGGCAACTCGGCGACCACGTTGCCGCCTGTGCCGTAGGTCTCGATCCGCGACGCGAACCCGAGCGACGTCAGTTGCGACATCAGATATCCGCGCGCCGCGTTGCGCTGCGCCACCGTGGCCCGCGGCGACGCCGCCAGTTGCTCCACCGTTGTGGACAGATACGCCGCCATCCACGCCGGCTCGGCCACCGGCGCCACGCACGTGCCCCCGCCGCCGTCGCCGTCGAGCATGGTGGCGTCGATGGCGTCGATCCCACCGTCGCCGTCGTCGCCGCCACCGTCTCCGTCACCCGCGCCGTCGTCGCCCGCGCACGCAGCCAGCGCAGCGCTCGCCACCGCCGCCACGATCTGCGCCATCCGCCTCACGTGGCCGGCTTCCTGGGCGCCGGCGCTTTGCTGTAGTCGACCCGCACCTCGAGGTGGAAGTGATCGTCGTGGCTCTTGGGGTCGTTGCGCGGCGTAAGGATGGTCCGGAAGCCGCCGCCGTCGGTCAGCGTCTGCTCAGCGTCGAGGAGGAGCTTGTCGCCGAGCGGATAGTCGTCGAGCACGATGGCCTTGCGCCCGTCCTGGTCGACGAAGCTGCGGATGTCGATGGCCAGCCCCAGCGCGTGCCGCGACAGCGCCCTCTTCTCGCCGCCGTTGACGCGCACGTTGGTGTACGCGTGGATGCGCGAGAAGTTCAGCTCGCGCACCCCGATCGCGTGCAGCGCGGGAAGGTGGCGCGCCAGCACGAGGACGAGGTGGCAGTCCATCACGTGCGGACCGCGCCGGTAGACCGAGACCAGCTTGACCCCGCCCAGCTCCATCACCGGCAACGTGATCGGCGTGGCGACCTTGCGCTCTCGCGGCGCCGCCTTCCACGCGATGCCCAGCGCATCGAGCTCGCCGGTGCAGGCCTTGCCCACCGCCACCATCGCCTTCGACGGCGGCCAGGTCCAACCCACCGGCATGTTGTTGCGCCGCGGCTGCGTGACCGGCGCGCGCTGCTTCTTCTTGCGCCGCGTGCGCGCCTCGGCTGTCGTCGCGACCAGCGCCGCCGCCAGCGTCGCGACCGCCGTGATCAGCGCCACGCGCGATGTCGAGGTCAACACCAGGGTGACCTTACTACCGCGACCCGGCGTTGCGACGCCACTCCCGCAACTCGCCGAGATGCCTTGGATTACGCTGCCACCATGGACATCGAGCAGCTCGAGGGGCTGGCGCTCGGCGACGATCGCGCGGCTGCGCTCGCCGGCCTGGTCGCCGGCACCGAGGAACACGACTACTGGCGTGCGGTGCACCTGCAGCACGTCGGCGCGCTCTCCGAGGTCGACGCGGTGCTGGCGCGCTGGCGCTCGCGCCATGGCGATACCGCGCTGCGCGCGCGGCTCGAGCGCCGACAGTTGCTCCTGCGCGCCGGCGGCGATCTCGTCGCGGTCGCCGACACGCTGCGCGACGAGACCGGAGCCACGCTGCACCACGAGCCCGAGATCGAGGCCGCCGCGGCGCGCCACTCGTCCCGCTTCGACAACGCCGTCCTCGACGAGAGCAAGCTACTCGATCTGGCGCTCTCGCGTGGCCGCGGCCTCGACGAGCTGACCCCGGCCGGTCTGGTGCGGCTGGTCGGTCGCCCGCTCGACCCCCACCACACTCGCCTGCTCCTCGAGAGGCTCGACCGCACCGGCCTCGCCGGCCTGGTCGCGTTGATCGCCGCTGACCTCGGGGAGAAGAGCTCGAAGGGCTTCGGCACCGTCGCCATCCACGCCCGGCTCACCGCGGCCGAACTCGACGAGCTAGCCCGCCTGCGCCCGGCGCTGCGCCAGCACGGGGCGTGGGTGGAGGCGAGGCTGACTCGCCTGCGCCCGCCCATCCACGTCGACTGGGACCTCGATCTCGCCGCGCGCGTCGCCTATCTCGACGAGCTCTGGACCGCCGTCGCGTCGCTGCCGCCGTCGTTCAACTCACTCAAGGCCCATGTGCTCCACCATCGGCTGGCGTGCGATCTGCGCGCCGGCACCTTCGATCGGGCACGCCTGATCGCCTACCTGGCGCTGCCTCGCCGCGGCACCTACGTGCGGGTGACGTGGCTGGAGAAGCTGGAGCACGGGATCATCGCCGCGCTCGATCACGACTTCTCGCGGGTGACCGGGCTGACCGCGGTCGCCAGCGACGAGGCGCTGGTGCGCACGTACCTCGCCCACTTCCTGCGCGGCGAGGACGGCGCCGCCTTCGCCGATCACGTCGAGGCGTCGTGGCTCGAGCAGCTACGCGCCGAGACCCGCCTGCTCGCCGGCGACGCCGACGTCGACCGTTGGAGCGGCGTCCTCGGGCCGGCCGCGGTCGGTGCGCTGCGCGATCGCGTCGATCTCGAGTTCGCGCCCACCAACCCGCGCCTGTTCGCCCGCGACCAGCGGGTCGCGCTGGAGCTCGACATCAAGAACGCCGGCTCCCTGCGCGTGCGCGTATTCCGCGTCAACGTCGCGGCGCACTTCCACGCTCGCAGCCTCGACGTCGACACCACCCTCGATCTCGACGGCCTCGCGGCTGGATGGGAGGAGCGGCGGCCGTGGACCGCGCCGGCGTTGCACCGGGTGCGGACGCGCCTCGAGCTCGACGCGTGCGATCGAGCGGGGACGTACATGGTGGAGGTGATCGCCGGCGGCAAGGCCAGCCGCGCGCTGGTGCGCAAGGGCGACCTGCGCTACACGCCGCGGCCGAGCCCGGCGGGGCTCGCGCTCACCATCCTCGACGAGGCCGGCCGGCACGCACCCGGGGCCAGCGTGTGGATGGGCGGGCGCGAGTACCGACCGCGCGCCGAGGACGGCGTGATCACGCTGCCGTTTTCGACCCGCAGCGGCGCCACGCCGGCCCTCATCGTCGACGGCGACCTGGCGGTGGTGACCACCGTCCATCTGCCCGAGGAGTCGTACGACCTCGACACCGCGGTGCTGCTCGATCGCCAGGCGCTGGTGCCCGGCCGCGACGTCGTCGCGTTGGTCCGCGCCGATCTCACCGTGGGCGGCGCTCCGACGACCGTGACGCTCCTCGAGGAGCCGCACGTCGAGATCACCGTCACCGATCGCGCCGGCGTACCGGCGACGCGCCGGCAACCCCTCGCGCTCGTCGACGGCGCCGAGAGCGAGGTGTCGATCGCCGTACCCGAAAACGCCGCGTCCTTGCAGGTGGTCGTGACCGGGCGCGTGCGCGTGGTCTCGCGCCAGGACACGCAGGAGCTGCGCGACGAGGTCGCGATGTCGATCGGCACGATGCACGCAGCGCTCGCCACCGAGGCGCTGTACCTGTCCCGCGACGCCGACGGCTTTGCCCTCGCGATCCTCGGCAAGAGCGGCGAGCCGCGCGCCGGCCGCGCGGTGTCGCTGCGCCTTCGCTTGCGCGCGGTCACGTACCTGTGGGAGGTGACGCTGGCCACCGACGAGCGGGGTCGCATCGCGCTGGGAGCGCTCCCGGGCGTGCTCGGCCTGAGCGCGACCACGACCACCGGACTCGCCGTCGACTTCGATCTCGCGCCGGCCGTGCCGGCGTTCTCGCCCGTGGTGCTGACCCGCGAAGGCGACGAGATCGTGGTGCCGGTGGCCGTCGACGATCGCGGTGGCGACGGTCCCGACTGGCGGGTCGTCGAGTCGCGGGGAGGCGTGCCAGCGCACGATCACGCGGCACGGGCGCGGCTCGATGGCGCAGCCGGCGTGCTGCGCATCGGCGGGTTGCCGCCGGGCGAGCACGCGGTCGTGGTGCGCGGGCAGCAGCCGGTGAGCGTGGTCGTCGTCCCGGCGGCGACGCCGATGGCGGCGGGGTGGGCGACGTTGCCGCGCGCGCTGGTGGAGTTGCGGCCGCCGGCGCCGGCGCTGGCGGCCGTGGTCGCCGGACCGGAGTCGCTCGATATCACCGTGCTCGGGGCGACGGCGAACACGCGCGTGCACGTGCTGGCCGCGTCGCTGTGGCCGGCTCCGGCGTGGTCGGCGGACCTGGCAGGGCGCTTGCGCGGATCACAGGTGCGCCGCCAGTCCCCGGCCGAGACTCACTACGTGTCGGGGCGCGACATCGGGGACGAGTACCGCTACGTGCTCGATCGCCAGCACGCACCGCGCCGGCCTGGGCTCTTGCTCGACAAGCCGAGCGTGCTGCTCAACCCGTGGGCGCTACGCACCACGTCGACGTCGGTGCAGACCGCGCGCGCCGAGGGCGCCTGGGCGGGCTCGCCGCCGCGCGGTGCGCCGGCACCGGCGCCGGCGGCACGAGCGGCGTCCTTCGAGCGGCAGGCTGCGGAGCCGATGGATCCCGCGTTCGCGACGTTCGATTTTCTGGAGGTTGCGCCGGTGCTGCTGGCCAACCTGCGGCCCGACGCCGCCGGGCGCGTGCGGGTGCCGCGCCAGGCGCTGGGCGAGGCCACGCTGGTGCGCGTGGTCTGCGTCGATCCGTCGAGCGCGTCGGTGCGGCTGGTGCCGCTCTCGCCGCGTGAGCTGACCGTGCGCGATCTTCGCCTCGCCGCCGCGCTGCCGGCCGAGCGTCATTTGCGCGAAGATCGGCGCCTGCAAGGCCTGGCCGCGGGCGCGACGCTCGCGGTCGTCGATCGCGCCACCACTCGGGTCGAGCTGGTCGATACCGTCGACAAGCTCTATCGCGCGCTGTGTGCGATCTCGGGCGACAGCGATCTCGCGACGTGGAGCTTCCTGCCGCGGTGGGCGACGATGTCGCGGGCCGAGAAGCTGACCGTCTACTCGAAGCACGCCTGCCACGAGCTGGCGCTGTTCGTGTTCTTCAAGGACCGACCCCTGTTCGACGAGGCGCTGCGGCCGTACCTGGCCAGCAAGCTACACAAGACGTTCGTCGATCACTGGCTCCTGGGCGATGACCTCTCGGCGTACCTGGCGTCGTGGCGCTTCGCGCGACTCAACGCGCTCGAGCGTGCGCTCCTGGCCCGGCGGATGCCCGAGGCGCGGTCGGCGATCGCACGCTCGCTGGCCGATGCCGTCGATCTGATCGCGCCCGATCCCGAGGGCGACGATCGTCTGGTCGACGCGTTCCTGGCTGGCGGCAAGCTGTCCGGCGACGGCACCGACATGACGACGATCGTGGCCGAGTCGCCGTCGGAGTCCCTGTCGATGTCGGCCGGCGAGTCTGCGGATGCGTATCTCGACGACGATCTCCAGGAAGGCGACGAGGCGACCAAGAAGGACGAGGCGCCCAAGAAGGCCAAGCGCGCGATGAAGCCGCAGGCGCCGCCGCCGTCGATGTCGAGCCCGATGGGGGGCGCCGGGGCCGGCGGGTTCGGTGTTGGTGGCGACGACTTCGCCGCCGACCGTCTGCGGGCCGATCTGGCCACGCGCGAGAGCGCGGCGCCGCTCTACCGCGGGGCTGACAAGACCCAGGAGTGGGCCGAGCACAACTGGTGGCACACCCGCGTCGATGACGCCGGCGCGGACCTCGTGCCGGTGGCGCGGTTGTGGCGCGACCTGGCTGGTCATGGCGACGGACCGTTCCTGTCCCCGCACGTGGCCGGGATCGGCGAGGGCTTCGCGGCCTGCGTGGGCGCGCTGGCGGTGATCGATCTGCCGTTCGCGGCGGCGGCGCACGCCATCGTCGCGCGTGGCGCCGGCGCCAGCGTGACGGCAGGGTCGCACGCGCTGGCCGCGGTGGCGGCGCTCGACGAGATTGCGGGTCCGCCGCTCGGCCAGGTGCTGATCGGTCAGAGCTACTTCCGCGCCGACGACCGCTGGGAGTGGGACGGCGCCGAGCAGCGCGAGAAGTACGTCACCGGCGAGATGCTGGTGGCGGTCATCTACCAGTGCCAGGTGGTCGTCACCAACCCGACCAGCCGCATGCAGCGCCTGGCGGTGTTGCTCCAGATCCCGGCAGGCGCGCTGCCGGTCAACGGCGGGCTGGCGACGCGGACACATCGCGTGCAGCTGGCGCCATACGCGACGACGTCGATCGAGTACGCATTCTACTTCCCGGCGGCGGGGACGTTCGCGCACTACGGCGCGCAGATCACGCGGGTCGACGAGCTTGTGGCCGCGGCGGCGGGGCGTGAGCTCGCGGTGGTGCGGGCGCCGACGGCCGTCGACACGGCGTCGTGGTCACATGTCTCGCAGCGCGGCACACTGGACGAGGTGGTGGCGTTCATCGGCACCCACAACCTGGGGCGCATCGATCTGTCGCGGGTGGCGTGGCGGATGCGTGAGCGGCCCGCGTTCGACCGCATCCTGGCGGCGCTGGCGGCGCGTCACGTGCACGATGAGACCCTGTGGGCGTACGCGCTGGTGCACGGCGATCGGGCGCGGGCCGCGGAGTGGTTGGCTCATCAAGACGAGTTCCTGGCCGAGGCCGGACCCGAGCTCGACGCCGGGCTGGTGCCGCTCGAACCGGTGGCGCGCGGCCTCTACCAGCATCTCGAGTATGCGCCGCTGGTGAACGCGCGCGCGCATCGGCTGGGGGAGCGGCGCACCGTCCTCAACGACGGCCTCGCGGCGCAGTGGAAGTCATTCCTCGAGAGGCTGGCGTCCAGCCGCGCGCTGGGCGCCGACGATTGGCTGGCGGCGGCCCACTACCTGTTCACGATGGATCGGCCCGACGACGCGACGCGGGCGCTGAGCAAGGTCGCGGGAGTGTCCGAAGATCGGACGGGTGACACCCTACAACCGGGGGTAGCCGCACTGCAATTCGCGTACTTGTCTGCGTATGCGGCCGCCGCCCGGGGCGACCTGGCGACGGCGCGTGCGCTTTCGGTGCCGCATGTCGGGCATCCGGTGGATCGGTGGCGGCATCGGTTCGGGGCACTCGTGGCCATGCTCGACGAGGTCGCGGGTTCTGCGGGCGCGGTCGGCGCCGGCGCCGACGTGGGCGCCCGCGACCATCGCGAGCGGACCATGGATCAGCTGGCGGCCAGGCAACCGACGCTGGCGGTGGCCGTCGAGCAGGGGCAGGTTGTGCTGACCCACGTGCACCTGGAACGGGCGACCGTGCGTTTCTATCGCATGGATGTGGAACTCCTGTTCTCGCGTCAGCCGTTCCTGGGGGCGGCCAGCGATCGCTTCTCGTTCATCGCGCCCGGGGCAGCGCTCGAGGTCGTCCTGGATGGGGGCGGGCGCACGGTCGTAAGGCTCCCGGACGAGATGGCCAAGTCCAACCTGGTGATCGACGCGGTCAGCGGTTCTCTTCGAGGGGCGGTCACGCATTTTGCCAACGACCTGGCAGTGGCGGTGATGGCCCCCTACGGCCAGCTCCAGGTACGGCAGACGTCCAGCGGTGCCTCTCTGCCGTCCACATACGTGAAGGCCTACGCTCGCATGCGCGGCGGCGCCGTCCAGTTCTTCAAGGACGGCTACACCGACCTCCGCGGCCGCTTCGACTACGCAACCCTCTCCACCTCCGATCTCGACAACGTCGAGCGCTTCGCTCTCCTCGTCCTCCACGACACTTCAGGCGCCTCGGTGCTTGAGGCCGACCCACCAACGCGGTGACCTTTCCCCCGAACAAGGCTCACCCCCGAACAAGGTGTCAGAATGAGGTGTCACCCGTCCGATTCCTGGACACCGAACAAGGTGTCACCCGTCCGATTCCTGGAGGACACTCGTGGGTGGTGTCCCACCGAACAAGGTGTCACCCGTCCGATTCCTGGACACTCGTGGGTGGTGTCCTAGTTTGAAGAGACAGGACACTACCCACTCGCGACTGTTCGAGTTGCCATGGCGTCCGGTATGCGGACAGGTGCCGGCTACCTGGTGGGATTCGCTGGTGCGATGTTCGGCACGGACGGTGCTCTGAGCGAGTGCATGGCTCATCCTCTCCGTTGGATCACACCCGGCACGGTATACGAGGTAACGACGCGAACGATCCAGGAGCGCTTTCTCTTGCGACCTGGTGGTGTCGCCCGTGAGCTGGTTCTCGGCGTTGTCGCGCGCGCTCTCTTGCTCTACCAGGACGTCAGTCTGTACGCGTTCGCGTTCCTCTCCAACCACTTCCACATGATGGCGTCAGCGACGGATGGGGCGCAGCTGTCGGCGTTCATCGGATACGTGAACAGCAACGTTGCTCGTGAGATGGGGCGCATCCATAAATGGCGCGGACCCTTCTGGGGAAGACGAGCGCGGGCGATTCCGATCGTCGATGACGAATCCCTGGTTGCGAGACTTCGCTACATCCTCTCCCAGGGCGTGAAGGAGGGGCTGGTCGAGCGCCCCGAGGATTGGCCTGGTGCGACCTCGACACCCTGGCTCCTCGGCGAGTCGCTTCAGGGAGTCTGGATCGATCGCGATCGGGAGACACGAACCCGGCGCCGCAACAACATGACGGATCCGTCCAGCTACACGGCCACCTACGACTTGCGGATGTCGCCGCTGCCGTGCTGGTCTGACCTCGATCGCGACCAGATTTCCGAGCGTACCCGGATGCTGGTGGAAGACATCGTGGCTGAGGCCCAAGCGAATCGGACGGCTCCCGTGCTGGGCGCTGACAGGGTCCTTGCACAGGACCCGCACGCGTCCCCACCGGATCCCGCGTCGAGCCCCGCGCCGCTGTGTCATGCAGCCACGTCGACAGCTCGCCGAGCGTTTCGAACGGCCTATCGCGCTTTCAAGAGCGCGTTCTTCTCGGCCGCGACCGCGGTGCGCGCCCGGCTCGCGGCGGGCGCGATGAGCGTGATCGCGCCGGCTTCCGACGTCTTGCCCTTCCCACCCGGGAGCTTCCCCTGTCCCGCGCGGTACATCCGTCCCGGTCGAACGTTCGTACCGCCGTGGCTTCAGGAGCCCTACGTGAACCCACGCGCGCCGGCGGCCTTGGTCACATAGACCTCGGGTCAGTGACCGGACGAGTTCAGGGTCGACGTGCCGGTCGGGGGCGTCGCCAGGACAGCGCGGGCCTCGTGCACGATGGCCATGCTGATAGCCGTGTCGACGTCCGGCGCGAAAGCGAGCCGTCCTGGGACGCGTTTGATGCCGGCCTTGTCGAAGGACTCGGCGACGCTCGGCTGCAGGCCGCACAGGATGGTCTTGCGTTGCGATCGCTTGAGGCGGTCGACGATGCCCTCGAGCGCGACCAACCCGGTTGCGTCGATGACCGGCACGTGGCGCATGTCGAGGATCACCACCTTCGCCTCGCTGCCGATAGTCTCCAGCGTACCGAGCGCCACGTTGGCGGCGCCGAAGAACATCGGGCCAGCGATCTCGTAGAGGCGCACGCCGGGCGGCATCTCGATTCTTTCGGCGAGTCCGGTGTCGAGCGTCACCGTGGTCAGCACGCTCATTCGCTTCATGAACAGGAGCGCCGCCAGCATCACGCCGACCGAAACGGCGATCACCATGTCGAACAGCACCGTCAGCGTGAAACACGTGAGCAGCACGATGACGTCACTGCGTGGCGCGATGCGTATCAGGCGCACGAAGTGACGCGCCTCGCTCATGTTCTTGGCGACGATCAGCAGCAACGCCGCCAGCGCCGCCATCGGGAGGTAGGCGACCAGGGGAGCCAGCGCGATCGTCGACGCCAGGATGAAGAGCGAATGGACGATCACCGAGATCGGCGAGCGTGCCCCGGCCCGGATGTTGGTCGCGGTGCGAGCCAGGGCGCCCGTGGCGGCTATGCCCCCGAAGAACGGGACGATCATGTTGGCCACGCCGAGCGCGATCAGCTCGCTGTTGGGATCGTGCTTGGTGCCCGACATCCCATCCGCGATCACCGCCGCCATCAACGACTCGATCGCTCCCAGCATCGCGATGGCGAACGCCGCCGGCATCAGCTCGCGGACCAGCGCGAAATCGAGGGTGAATTCGGTGCCGTTGGCTCCGCCCAGCTCCCACGGCCAGACCGGCATCGGGGGTAGCGGCGGGATCCCGCGGATGGTCTCCCCGTCGATCTCGACCTGGAACTTCGAGCCAATGGTGGCGACATGGAACTCGGTCACCAGGTGATCGAGCAGCAGCGCCATCACCGCGGCCGCCGTCAACGCCATCAGTGGCGCTGGAACCCGCTTCACGATCCGGGGCAGGCCGACAAGCATACCGAGCGTGACTGCACAGATCCCGACGTCCCAGCCGTTGACCGCGCGTCGCGCGTCCCACATCGCGTGGACGTACTCGACGACGCCCTCGGGTCGGCCAACTGGAGTCACGCCCAGCGCGTCCTTGAGCTGGAGCAGCCCGATGACGAGCGCGATCCCGGCGGTGAATCCCGTCGTCACCGGATGTGGTACGAAACTCATGAAGCGCCCGAATCGCGCCATCCCCATGAGCACGAGGATCACGCCGGCCAGGAAGCCGGCGACGAGGAGTCCGCCGATTCCGTGCTCGTGCACGATCGGCATGAGGATCACGACGAACGCGGCGGTGGGCCCCGTGACCTGGGCCCGCGTGCCGCCGAGAAGCGCGACGATGATGCCGGCGATGATCGCCGTGTAGAGTCCGTGCTGCGGCGGAACGTCGACGGCGGTCGCCAGCGCCATCGACAACGGCAGCGCCACGATTCCGACCACCAGTCCGGCCATGGCATCGGCGCGGAAATCGGTGAAGGTGTAGCCTTCGCGCAGACGCGCGCGCAGCCCGAAACCGAGCAGATCCTTCACGCCGTACGCGAGCGCGAGCTGGGCCTTGACGGCGTCGGTCAGCTCGTCAACGTAACGCTTCACACTCGCTTCCACTGATACCGCGGCGGCACACGCAAGTCACGAATTTGTCCCGGGAGCTCCTCCATGGCCCAGCGCACCACGTTTCCGATCGAGACTCGCGGACGCGGTACCTACGACATCACCGCGCGCGTCGCGTCTGCGCTCGACGGCGCGCCGGCGACCGACGGCCTCGCACACGTCTTCTGCCATCACACCAGCGCGTCACTCATCTTGTGCGAAAACGCCGACCCATCGGTGCGCCGTGATCTGGACGCATACTTTGCGCGTCTCGTCCCGGATGGTGATCCGACGTTCGAGCATGACGCCGAGGGTGACGACGACATGCCCGCCCACATCCGTACGGTCTTGACCCAGAGCTCATTGCTCATTCCGGTCGCAGCGGGCCGCCTCGACCTCGGGACCTGGCAAGGCGTCTATCTCTGGGAACACCGGACTGCACCGCATCGTCGGCGGGTGACCGTTACCTTCATTCTGTGAAGAAGGGTGTCCCGATGAAGGGTGTCACCCCGATGAAGGGTGTCACCCGTCCGATCGCCGGACACTCCCGATGAAGGGTGTCACCCGTCCGATCGCCGGACACTCCGGAGGCCCCCGATGAAGGGTATCCCCGATGAAGGGTATCACCCGTCCGATCGCCGGACACTCCGGAGGCCACAGGAGGCCACAGGCCACACCCCAGAGAAGGGTGTCACCCGTCCGATCGCCGGACGGATCCCCGATGAAGGGTGTCACCCGTCCGATCGCCGGGTCCGATCGCCGGACGGATCCCCGATGAAGGGTGTCACCCGTCCGATCGCCGGACGGATCCCCGATGAAGGGTGTCACCCGTCCGATCGCCGGGAAGAAGGGTGTCACCCGTCCGATCGCCGTCCGATCGCCGGACGGATCGCTCGTGGCCCTCGACACGAACGCGCGATGCCGGTTGGCCAGCGACGCGTGCCCGCTTCCTGCACCCACCCGGGCCATGAATAACCAGCCGGGCCCGCCCAACATTCCCGCATTGTCTCGCATGTTTACGCGTCGTCCGCCCGAGGCGCCCGCGCATCACCCAACTCGCACGCAGTCAGGCGTGGTGGCCTTGCATTCGCCGCGACTTCGCAGAAGATCCGCCGCATGAACGTTGCCCGCCGTCTCCCGTTCGGCCTCGCGCTCGCGGCGATCGCGCTCCTTGTCGCCTGTCCCGCGCCGCCGCCGAAGACCAGTTTCACGTACACCGAGCTGCGCTCGAAGCTGCCCAACGGCCTGCGCTTCGTGATCATGCCCGACGCGACGACGACCCAGGTCGAGGTCGACGTGCGCTACGACGTCGGCTCGCGCGAGGATCCGCCGGGCAAGGCCGGCATCGCGCACCTGGTCGAGCACCTGATGTTCCAGCAGCGCCCCGACGGTCCCGAGACCGCGCCGCTGATGGCGTCGATCAATCAGCTGACCACGTTCTTCAACGCCTACACCAACTGGGACACCACCCACTACATGATGGCGAGCCGCAGGGAGCAGCTCGACGCGCTCCTCAAGATCGAGGCGATGCGCATGTACTTCCGGTGCCAGACCATCACCGAAGACGAGTTCCAGCGCGAGCGCGAGGTCGTCCGCAACGAGATCCGTCAGCGCGGCGGCACCCCCGAGGGCCGCATCCCCGACATGATCCTCGCCGAGGTCTATCCCCACGGCCACGCCTACTCACGCATGATCGGCGGCGACGACGCCAACCTCACCACGATCACGCTGCAGGACTCGTGCGACTTCATGAAGAAGTTCTACACGCCCGATCGCGCCACCGTCATCGTCGCCGGCGGCATCGATCCCAACGAGGCGGCCGCGTCGATCAAAAAGTGGTTCGGTCCTCTCGAGGCCATCAAGGGCGCGCCCCGGGTCGAGGTCCAGCCGGTCACGGCGGTGACCAGCGGCCGGTCCGAGTTCGATCTCGACATCGAGCGCCCCTACCTGGTGGTGGCCTGGCCGATGCCCGCCTCCAACACGCCCGAGGGCCGCGCCGTCAACTTCGGCCTGGGCTCGACCTTCTTCCGCACCGCCATCAAGGCCGACGACTACGAGTTCGGCTACAGCGTCGAGCCGATCATTCTCGGCGGCAACCTGGCGCCTGTGTTCGGCATCATCGTGGAGCTCAAGGGCCAGGACAAGGCGGGCGAGGCCCTCGAGTTCATCAAGAAGGCGGCCAAGCAAGCCCACCGCGGCCTCGACGGTGGCAGCTGGGCCGAGCTCGAGGAGGAGAAGGCCCGCAGCAAGGCCGCCTTCCTCCGCGGCCTCGAGACGCTCACCGCCCGCACCAACACGATGGGTGAGCTGATCCAGTTCGACAACGAGACCTCGTTCGACTCGTCGGACGTCTACCTGCTCAAGGAGATGCAGCGCAACGTCGACTTCGACGGCCCCTACGCCGCCGCCCAGATCAAGAAGTACATGGACTGGGACAAGGCCAAGGTCATCCTCTTCAAGGCCAGCAAGACCGGCATCCGCGGCGACAAGCGATCGAAGCTCAAGTTCGAGACCAAGTCGCACGACAAGAAGGAGATCCCCGAGGTCGATCCGCGCGAGGCCAAGCGTCCGCTCAAGGTCGCTGCCGACTTCAAGATCTTCGAGACCACTCGCCGCTTCGAGATGGGCAACGGCATGAAGGTGGTGCTCTTGCCGCTCAACACGCCGTTCCCGCTGGTCTCGGCCCGCCTCATCTTCGACGTCGGCGACGTCCACTCGGGCGGCATCCCCGGCCTGGCCGACTTCTCCGCCTCGTTCCGCCGCCTGCCCATGGACGCCGAGCGCTTCGCCCGCGCCGGCATCGGCGCTCGCGGCGGCACCACCAGCGACCACACCATCTTCGTCAGCGGTGGTCTCGACATCTACACGTCGGAGATCGTCACCGCGCTCGAGCGCATCATCGCCGCCGGCGAGTACAGCCAGGAGGGCATCGAGGCCTTCCAGAAGAACTACAAGGAGTCCTTCGCCCGCAAGGATCGCCAGCAGGACTGGGAGTTCCAGCGCCAGATCCTGACCGCGATCTACGGCGCCGATCACCCGTACACCAAGAACGCCCTGCTCACCCCCGAGTCGGTGATGGCGATCGGCAAGGACAAGCTCGAGGACTTCCGCCGTGCCCACTACACCGCCGGCAACGCGACCCTGATCATCGCCGGCAACTTCGGCAAGTACACGATCGACGACGTCGAGCGCCTGGTCCGCTCCACCTTCGGCGGCTGGGGGCGAGGCCGCGTCGACGAGCCGATCGGGCCCGAGCAGCGCGCCCGCACTGCGCCCGAGTACATCGGCGTGGTCGGCGACGAGCTGCCGCAGATGACAGTGGCGATGGCCTATCCGGCGCCCCACGGCATCGACGGCCAGGAGGCCGCGCGCCGCGTGCTCGCCGAGATGCTGACCCTGCGCATGGGCGATCTTCGCTTCAAGCTCGGCTCGACCTACGGCGTCTACGCCGGCCGCAGCCCGCAGATCGGACCGACCGCCTATCAGATGGGCGGCAACGTCGACGCACCGCGCGCCGGCGAGTCGCTCAAGGCCATGCGCGACGGCGTCGAGTCACTGCGCCAGGGCGTCAACTTCGACGTCGACTTCGTGCGAGCGCGTCGCGCGCTGATCGAGAACCTGCTCGGTCAGTCGACGGTCTCCGGCGAGATGGTGGCGCGGCTCGGCACCATCGAGATGTACGACCTGCCGCCCAACTACTACGATCAGCTCATCAAGCAGATCGCGGCGGTGTCTCCGGCCCAGGTCAAGTCGCTCATCGCCAAGGAGCTCGATCCCAAGAACGAGATCGTGGTCTGCCTCGCCGATCGCGCCACCCTGGTGCGCTCCTTCGAGGAGGCCGGGCTCGATCAGGTCAAGATCGTCGAGCCCGACTACCGGTAGGAACCGGGCCTCGGGCCTCGGGCCTCGGGCCGATCGAGAGCTCACTACCGCGGCGTCAGCGACGCGGCGATCGCCTTGCATCGGGTCGCCCGCCACGCCGCCAGCGCGTCGGCGCGGACCAGGCCGCCGCTGGCGCCGTCGGCGT
>SXJR01000129.1 GCA_005779305.1 Myxococcales bacterium | reverse complement strand
CGCCGAGCCGGAGCGCGGCGTCGCACAGCGCGGCGATCTGCTCGAAGGCGGGCGCGCGGGACGAGCGCCGCGCGGCGCGGCGGGCCAGATCGCCGGCCTGCGCGGTGAGGCCGGCGTGTTCGAGGTGCTTGACCACGGCCAGCGGGTCCTTGTCGACGAGGCCGCTGGCGGTGAGCGCGGCGGCGAGGCGAGCGTGGTAGCGGCGGCGGCGGGCGGGCGCGACCCGGGCCACCACTGCCGCGCGCACGCGATCGTGATAGGGCTCGATCGGATCCGAGCCGCGGGCGCCGCCGGTACGAACCAGCGAGGCCGCGCGCAGGACCGCCATCCACTTGGCGCCGGTGCGGGGATCGACCCCGAGCGCATCGAGGACCAGCGCCTGCGGCAGCGGCCGGCCGGCGACCGAGACCAGCTCGAGGATGCGGCGGGCCGACACGTCCATGCGCGCGATGCGGGCCCACAGCGCGTCGTCGAGGCGAGCCTGGCGCGGCGGCGCGACGTGGCGCAGGAGCTCGCGCAGGAACATGGGATGACCGTCGGCGGCGGTGGCGAGCGCGGTGGCGTCGGCGACTCGCTCGGGCGCGACCAGCGCGACCAGGCCCTCGGCCTCGGCCAGGGTCAGGCGCTCGAGCTCGATCACACGCACCGGCCCGGGCAGGTTGGGCGGCGACTCGCCGCGCCAGGTCAAGACGACCATGATGCGCGGCGCGCCCGGCGCGTGCAGGATCTCGCGCAGGAGCGAGATCGTGTCGGCGTCGGCCCACTGCACGTCGTCGATGGTCATCACCAGCAAGCGGCGCGAGGCCAGCTTGCGCAGGAGCAGACGCAGGCCGCGGAAGGCGCGGGCGCGCAGCTCGAAGGGGTTCTCGGGCAAGGTTGCCGAGACGCGGGTGATGGCGGGGACGCGGAGGAGTACGGGGAAGACCTGGGCTAGGGCCGCGGTCTCCGCGGGAGGCGGCAAGGTCGACTCGCCCAGCTCGAGCCGGATCATGGCGCGGGCGATCGCGTCGACCACGCCGTCGAGGCCCTTGTAGGGCACGCTCTCGCGCTCGTGACAGCGCCCCGACAGCACCAGCGAGCCGGGCCGCTGGCGCACGGTCTGATCGAGGAAGTGACGGACCAGCGCGCTCTTGCCGATGCCCGACGAGCCCTCGATGCGGACGGTCACCGCGCCGCCACCGTCGACGTCGGCGAGGGCGTGGTTCAGCGTCTCGAGCTCGGCGGCGCGGCCGACGAAGGGCGAGCGCGCGACCACGCCGTCGTCGGTGCCCAGGCGCGGCGCGGCGAGGCGACGCAGGATGGCGGCGCCGTCGGGCCGCTGGGCCGGGTCGATCGCGAGCAGCTCGAGGCAGAGCGCGGCCAGATCGGCGGGGGCGGCGGAAAGGGCCTCGGCCGCGGGCCGCTGGTGCTGCTTCTTGATCAGGATCTCGAGCGGCGAGCCGTCGATGGGCAGCTTGCCGGTGAGCGCCTCGAACAGCATCACGCCGACCGAGTACCAGTCCGACGCCGGGCTGGCGGCGGCGCTCATCGCCTGCTCGGGCGCGACGTAGGCGGCGGTACCGACCGCGGTCTTGTCACTGGCGTCGCGCGGCGCGACCTCGGCGGCGAGGCCCAGATCGAGGATCACGACCCGCTGCTTGGTCGTGATCAGCACGTTGGAAGGCTTGAGATCGCGGTGGACCTTGCCGGCGCGGTGGAGCGCGTCGAGCCCGGAGGCGAGCTGGCGCAGCCCCGAGCGCAGGCGGCGCTCGTCGTAGCCCCGGGGATGTGGCGCGGTGTCGAGCGAGATCTCCGACGTCGAGATCAGCGCCACCTCTTGCGAGGTGTCGATGGCCTCGGGATCGGGATGGCCGGAGACCCAGTCGCGGAAGCTCGAGCCGTCGACCAGCTCCATGGTGAAGAACCAGTGGCCGCCGTCGTGGAACAGCTCGCCGAGCCGCACCAGGTTGCGATGCTCGATGTCGGCGTGGGCGCGGAACTCGGACTTGAGGCGAAAGACGTTCTGGGCGTCGAGATGACGCACGGTCTTGAGCGCGACCGCCATGCCGCGTTCGTGATCCCACGCCTCGTACACCACACCCATGCCGCCCTCGCCCAGCGTGCGGCGAAGCGCGAAGCGAGTGGTACCGGTGAAGACCGGCGCTCGTATCGACTCCCCTTCTCGCCACTGCGGCTGCGGCGTGGGAGTGGACATCGTGACCAGTATGGCGGAGCGAACGCCAATGCCGGCCAGGTAAGATCGGTGGGGTTCCTCACCGTCACCGTCGAGGAGCCTTCAGGAAGACAGGTGTCGGGTCGAGTCAGCCGCGCGCGTAGCATGCAGCGTCGAGGAGCATCTCGGACGGCTCGGCGCCCGTGTCCGGCTCACGGTGCCGGGCGCGGTAGATCTCGAAGACGCAGTCGCGCAGCATGCGGAGGTCTCGCGCCGCAGCGGTGACCAGGCGCAGGCCAGTGGTGCGCAAGAGGCCGAACGGTCCGCCCTGGCCCGGCGGGGCCTGCCGGATCTGATCGAAGCAGACCTCGCCCCGAACCCAGATGACTTCATCGACATCCGGCACTTCGAGCTCGAGCACGATCTCCCGTGGCGACGGTCCGCCGCCGTAGGGACGCTCGAGTCGCGCGCCCTCGGCCGACAGGTCGATCACCAGCCCCGGGTGATCGCGCCCGCTCACCACCTCCGAGCAGAACGTCTCCACGTCGATGCGCGGGGTGACCCGCCGCGAGTCCCACCAAGCGTACGGATTGCGCATGTAGGACAGTGTCGGACACCCGCGCCAGACGGGCAAGAAAACGCCTTTCGAGCCCTCAGGGCGGCGGCGGCACGTAGCCGTCGCGGCGGTAGTTGCCGCGGCCGGTGGGCCAGAGCAGGCAGTTCGCCGACGAGCCGGCGACGTCGAAGATCTGGACCTGGCGCACGCGGTCCTCGCCGTCCTTGAGCGAGACCACGATGTCGAGGTCGCCGTCGCCGTCGGCGTCGCCGATGGTGGGCACCGGCATGGCGCCGCGATCGGGGAGCGGCGCGCGGTGGAGCTCGTTGCCGGCGGCGTCGAGGACCACGAGGTGGCCGCCGCCGCTGGTCGCGTAGGTGTTGAAAACGATCTCGGGGACGCCGTCGCCGGAGAGATCGGCGACCACGACGCCGCCGGTCGCGACCGACGCGCCGGTCGTGTACGTGTAGCTCCACACGGTCTGGGCCTGGGCGTCGACGGCGTGGATGCGGCCGTCGAAGCCGGCGAACACGATCTCCTTGCCGGGCCGCGCTGGATCGAGCTCGACCACGGTCGGCTGGTTGGTGATGCCGACGACGTTGTCGCCGTAGTCCCAGAGTCCGGACAGGAAGCCGGGGAATTTCGGCGGCGTCACCCACGGCCCGGGCCGGGTGCCGTCGTGGTGCATGACCCAGAGCGCGACGCCGCGCTCACGATCGTTCTGGTTGGTGTTCTGCACCGAGCCGAGCAGCACCAGCTCGGCGGTGCCGTCGCCGTCGAGATCGGCGATGGCTGGCGCCGAGTTGGTGAAGTGGCCCTGCTCGTCGACCGCTTCGTTGTCGGCGTAGCCCTGCTGGGCCAGGCGGTAGTCGACCATCATGCGGATGCCGCTGAACTTGGTGCGGTCGTCGAAGATCGGGGCGGCGTCGAAGGCACGGCCGGTGCCGGCGTGAAGCGAGGCGTAGGCGTTGTCGTGGGGCGCGAAGATGTCGACGCGGTCGTCGCCGTCGACGTCGCCGATGGCGAGGTTCTGGTCGTAGCCGCCGGTGACGTAGCAGGCGTCGTCGCAGCCGGCGCTGCCGCCGGTGTTGGGCGGGAAGCCTGTGACCACGCGGCCGTCGGCCTCGTAGGCCATGATGATGTCGCGGCGGTTGGTGCCGTCGAGCGGATCGTTGGTGACCACGACCAGCTCGAGGGCGCCGTCGCCGTCGATGTCGCCGGCGCCGAGCGTGCGCAGCTCGTCGCGCCAGGTGATGGGGAAGCCGGGCAGGGCGGCGCCACCGGCGTCGAAGGCGAGGAGCTGGCCGCGCGACGCCACCGCCACCTCGAGCCCGGCCCGGCCGGGGAGCAGATCCGCCACCACCGGCGAGCTCCAGATGCGGCCGCCGGTCGAGGCCCGCCACACCACGTTGTTGCCGGCGTCGTCGGCGTGCCACACCAGCAGGAGCTCGTCGCGGGGCGCGATGATCTCGGGCGTGCCGTCGCCGTCGAGATCGGCGACCGCGGGCGAGGCCAGCCATCCTTCGTGCCAGCGGTCGAACAGGGTGTAGACCAGGGTCGGCGCCGCCACCGTCGCCGAGCCACCGCCGCTGGCCGGGTTGCAGCTCGGCGCGGGCAGCGGCAGCGGCGGCGCGTCGGGGCCGCCGTCACCACCTCCGCCCCCACATCCGACCAGCACGAGCACGAAGCACAGGCGCCGCATGCGGCGAGCGTAGCTCGTTTCGCGCACCGGTTGCGCCGGGACCGGCGAGCGTGCAGGGCTTGCGTCACGGGACCGAGGCACGCCGTCTGCATTCACCGGTCGAGGACGACACTGGAGGCGCAGATGAGTTACCGGCTCCTGACCTGTCCCGAGACCGCCCATCTCGAGCTGATCGAGCACCTCGACGATCCGCTCGGAACCCTGATCGTCGCGTGCACGCGCTTCCGGCCGCCGTGCGACGTGAACTGTCCGCGCACCTGCGCGGCGCGGCTCGATCGCGGCGCGCGCGAGTCTCTCGACTCGATCGACGTCGTCGGCGCCGCGCCTCGCGATCCGACCGTCGAGACCGAGGTGATCGTTTTGCGACGACCCAAACCCGCGCGCTCAGGCCAGCGCGTCCGGCGCCGCGAACAGCGCATGTAGCCGCCGGGCCAGCTTGCCGGCGGCGAAGCCGTCGACGATGCGGTGGTCGAACGTCGCGCACAGCCGCATGACCGGGCGGACTTCGAGGCGATCGCCGCCGACCACGACCGGCCGCGGCCGCACCTCGGGCACCAGCAGCAGCATGGGCACGCGCGCCATGGGCACGAAGGGCGCGAACGCCGTGTCGATGCCGAACATGCCGACGCTGGTGATCATGGCCGAGCCGAAGGCGTCGCGCGGTAGGCCGAGGCCGGGCAGATCGAGGTGCAGCTCGTTGACCGCGACGTCGCCGGCCCGGACCGCGGCGCGGGTCAGCCACCACGGCAGCTTCGAGAAGCCGGCCTTGCTCTTCTTGTAGCTCTGGTCGGCGCCGCTGCGGATGTCCCGGGCGCGCTGGCCCAGCTCGCCGGCGATCTCGACCAGCGAGCGCTGATCGGCGCGATCGATGCGCACGCCCGAGAGGTCCTTGCCGCCGTCGGTGGCGACGGTCAGGAACAGGTCGATTGACGTGCGCTGCTCGAGCTTGCCCCAGTAGCGGACCTTGGCGTTGATCTCGGGCTGGTCGCGCAGGGCCAGCGCCGTCGCGCGGGCGACCAGGTGCGTGACCGTGAGCTTGGTGCCGGTGCGGGCGCCGTGGGTCTCGAGGAAGGCCAGCGCCGGCGCGGCGTCGATGTCCATGGTGCCGTAGATCGACGGGTCACGCGGGTTGCCCCACATGGCGGCGGCCATGCGGCGGAAGGGCGAGGCGTCGGTGAGCGGGATGAAGTCAGACATGGGTGGCTCCGGTCGAGGCCGAGATGGTCGCGTGGTGGAAGCCGAGGCGCGGATCGCTGAGCCGACCGAGGTGGCGCGCGAAGCGGCGCATCTCGGGGAAGGCGACGCGGCGGTGCACGGTCAGATCGGGATAGCGATAGACGATGACCTGGTTGAGCCCGCGGTGGGCCGAGAGCAGGAAGCGCCGGCACGGCGACAGCCCCAGGCCGTAGCTGCCGTCGAGCAGGCTGCCGCGGGCGGCGCGCATCGCCTTGATCAACAGGTGTGGCTCGCCGACCAGGTTGGCGCGGGCCGCGGCCTCGACCAGGTTGGCGAAGCCGACCCGCAGGCCCTTGAGCTGGCCCAGCGGCCCCGGATGTTCGTCGATCCAGCGCACGCGATCGAAGCCGGCCAGCGCGACCCGCGCGATCGCGCCCGACGCGCAGCAGTTGTAGATGACCTCGTCCTCGGTGACCACGACGTCCGAGGTCAGCGCGCCCGGCAGATCGCGCGGGATGGCGAGGTGGCGCGACACCTGCGCTGCCGCGCCGTCGATCTCGAACAGGTAGTTCTTGAAGTCCTCGATCACGTACTCGGTGAAGTCGCCGTCCTGCGGCCGGCAGCGCTGGGTCGGCGCGTAGAAGACGTCCTTGGTGGGGTGTACCCCCAGGTGCCAGGCCGTCGCCGGCAGCGCGACCACGCGGGCGGCGCCCGCGACGAGATCGAACACGCCGACCTGATTGGCGAAGGTGCCGTGCACGTCCATCGCGCCATAGAAGAGGTACTTGCCCGACGGCGAACGCTTGACCGCGTGGGGCAGGGTCACGCCGTGGGCGCCGATCCGCTCGGGCCGCTCGAGGGCGTCGAGCGAGAAGCGCCAGAAGTGAGGCCCGATCGCGGTCACGAACGTGCGCGCGTCGAGCCACACCACGTGGGTCTGGCTCTCGTAGAAGCGGCTGGGCGCGCCGAAGCGTAGCGTCGAGAACCGAGCGGTCTCCTCGAGGGTGCGCGGATCGTAGAAGAGCAGGAGCTGGGAAAGGTTGCCGAGGAAGCCGGTCTCGCCGCCGGGCGCGAGCTGGGTGGCGTGACCGCCGGCGACGCCGGAGAAGAACCTCACCTCGGGCGTCCACGTGTCGGCGTCGGGATCGCAGCGCAGGCGAGCCACGCCGGCCCAGCCCTCGAAGCCGTTGAGGCCGTGGCCGTCGAGGGCGATGAAGAAGTCGAAGGGGCCGGAGCCGGCTGGGGTCACCATGGTGGCAGCCTGCCGCGTCCGTGGCCGGGTCCGCTTCCAGACCCGCGCCAGCCGCTTGCAGGATCGCGCCAACAGGGCGACGCTGCCGCGATGCTCCCTCGCCTCCAGCTCGTCGAGTTCAACGATCTGGCGGCGACCCCGGCGCCCTTGCGCGACGCCATCGTCGAGAGCCTGTCCCGCTCGCTGCGCTGGGGCCGGATGCTGCGCGGCCTGGTCGACCCGTTCCGCGAGTTCCTGGCCGCCGCTGGCACCGACGAGGTGCTCGATCTGTGCGCCGGCGCCGGCGGTCCCGCGTCGGTGCTGGCCGGCGAGCTCGCCGGCCACGGCGCCCCGCCGCGCTTCCTCCTCACCGATCTCTTCCCGCGCATCGAGTCGTGGGAAGCGGTGCGCGCCGAGCACCCCGAGACCATCGACTTCATCGAGACCCCGGTCGACGCCACCGCCATCCCGCCGGCGCTGGCCAGCGGCCGGGCTCGCGTCGTGATCAACGCCTTCCACCACTTCCCGCCGCCGCTGGCCACGGCGATCCTCGCCGACGCCGTCGCCGGCTCACGTGGCATCTTCATCTCCGAGGCGCTGGTCCGCAATCCGCTCAGCTTCCTCGCCTTCGGCCCCGCCGGCCTGGCCGCGCTGCTCGCCGAGCCGCTCCTGGCCCGTCGCGATCGCGTCGCCAAGGCGTTCCTGGTCTGGGCCACGCCCATCGCGCTCGCAGCCGGCACCTGGGACGGCCTGGTCTCGACCATGCGCATCTACGAGGAGTCGGATCTGCGCGCCATGGTCGCGCCGCTGGGAGACGCCTTCCGCTGGACCTACGGCGTCTACACGTACCCGTTCGGCGGTCGTGGTTACTACTTCCACGGCGTGCCGCGGGTCGGGGCGGCGCCGTGAAGCTGGAGCTGATCGGGCAGCCGTGAGCGCCGCCCGGCCGCCCGCGCCGTCTGCGCCCTCGCCGCTGGTCGCGGCCGAGGACGTGGCCAGCTATCGCGCCGCGCCCGAGGGCCGCTACCTGGCCGGGCCCAACGGGCTGGTGTTCTGCGCCCGCCGCGATCTGTGGGGCTTCGCGGTGTGGGGCCGGCCCACGCCGGCCGACGTGCGCGCCACCGCCGGCCTGCTCGCGCTCGAGCTGCGCGCGCCCGCCGAGCGCCACGCCTCGATCGTCGACGCGCGTGGCCTCGAGACCGTCGATCCCGAGGCCTTCGCCGTGATCGGCGGCTACGTCACCGCCAACTTCGCCGCGCTGGGCCGTCAGGTCGAGCGCCTCGCCATCGTGCGTCCGCCCGGCTTCACCGGCGCGACCGTGGCCGGCTTCTTCGCCGTGCAGGACGCGCCCTATCCGGTGAAGGTGCTCGGCGATCTGCGCCGCGCCATGACCTGGGTCGGCGGCGACGCCGCGCTGGCCACGGCGCTCGATCAGGCGGTGGCCTCGGCGCGCGGGCAGTCACCGCTCTTGGCCGCGGTCCGCCGCTGGCTCGAGGCCCGCCTCGTCGACGCCGACCTGCCGGCCGCGGCCCGCGCGCTCGGCCAGG
>SXJR01000128.1 GCA_005779305.1 Myxococcales bacterium | reverse complement strand
GGCGAGCCCGGGCGGCATCGCCTGCGTCATCGGTAGCGGCGTATCGACCGCGACCTTCACGCCCATCTCGCTGCCTCCGCCGCCGACGGTGGCGGCGACGCCGAGCTGGCGCGGCGACGCGGCCGCGCGTTGCTCATCGCCGAGCGCGACGCCGACGACGCCGGCGCGGTCTCCGAGGTCGTGCTCGACGTCGCCCCGCCGACGCCGGTGGTGATGGTGGCGCGCTGCCGCGCCGGGCTCGAGACGTTGCTCGCCGGCGAGCTCCACGACATCGGACTGCAGGTCGATCGCCTCGGCCCGGGCCTGGTGCGAACGACGCTGGCCGGCCCACTCGTGTCGCTCATGGCTGCGCGCACGATGTTGACCGCCGGCGCCATGGTCGAACTGCACCCTGAGCGGAGCCGCGACGCGGCGGCGTCGAAGGACGCACTCGCACACCAGATCGCCGAGGCGATCGCCCGCCCCGAGGTCCTCGCCCTGCTCACGGCCTGGACCCGCGGACCCATCCGCTGGCGGCTGGACTTCGAGCGCGGCGGGCACCGGCGCGCGCTGGTCTGGGCGGCGGCCGCGCGCACCCGCGAGCTGGCGCCAGTGCTGCGCAACCAGCCGCGGGCGAGCACGTGGGAGTTCGTCGTCACCGCCGACGAGCAACACCTCGAGCTGCGCCCGCATCGCTACACCGACACGCGTTTCACCTGGCGCGTCGCCGACGTGCCCGCCGCCTCGCACCCGACCATCGCCGCGGCGCTGGCCCGCGTCGCCGGCGCCGTCGCCGGCGAGCACGTGTGGGATCCCTTCTGCGGCTCGGGCGCCGAGCTGTGTGAGCGCGGCCGACTCGGCGCCGCGCACCTTCACGGCACCGATCTCGACGAGCGCGCCCTGGCCGCCACCCGCCAGAACCTCTCCGCCGCCCGGCTCATCGCCACCCTGACCCAGGCCGACGCGCTCGCCCACCCGCCGCCACCGCCGGGGTTCGGACTGATCATCACCAACCCGCCGCTCGGCCGGCGCCTGCGCGGCGACGCCGGCGCGTTGCTCGAGCGTTTCGCGGCCCGGGTTCCCTCGATGCTCGCGCCCGGCGGCCGACTGGTCTGGATCACGCCATCGCCCGATCGCACCGGCCCGGTCCTGCGCGACGCCGGGCTCGCGCTCGGCTACGCCCGCGACATCGATCTGGGCGGCTACGAGGCGCGGCTCGAGCGCTGGAACCGCCCCGCGCCACATGCCACCGCCAAGGCGGCAAACCGCGGCAAGCCCGGGCGCCGTTGATCGCGCCGCCTCCGTCGGGCATTCTCGGCCGATGGACCTGCGCTACACCGTGTTCGGGTGCATCCGGCAGAGCCTGTCGGTTTGGGCGCGCAACCTGGTCTCGATCGTCGTCCTCGGGCTCATCTTCTTCTCGCCGCTCATCCTCTACACGATCAACGAGGTGTCGGAGGTCAGCACCGCCGGCGGGCTGTCCGAGGAGCGCGGGATGTGGTGGGTGCTGATCATGGCGTTCGCGACCTACGCCGCCGACCAGCTCCTCGCCGCGCCCATCGTCTTCGGCGTGGTCCACGAGCTCAACGGCACCCACGCCGGCGTCGGCGCCTGCGTGTGGCAGGGCCTCAAGCGTTTCTTCCCGGTCTTCTTCACCATCTTCCTCCTCTACTGGTGCGTGCTGTTCGGCGCCTACCCGTTCGTCATCCCCGCCTTCGTGCTCGCCACCGGCCTCTACGTGGCGGTGCCGGCCGCAGTGTGCGAACGGCCCGGCGTCATGGGCACGCTCACGCGCAGCTTCGCTCTCACCGAGGGCAACCGCATGCGCATCTTCGGCCTCATGATCCTGTTCTGGGGCGCGCGCATCGGCGCCAAGGTGGTGGCCATCTCCCTCATCGATCCCCAGGGCCACACCGGCAAGATCCAGGCGCTCCTCGTGGTCGTGCTGGCCATCGACTTCCTGTTCGGCACCATCGGTGCGGTCATGCAAGGCGTGACCTACGGCCGCCTGCGCGAGATCAAGGACGGCGTCTCGTCGGCCGATCTGGCCCGCGTCTTCGAGTAGCCGCGCCTCGATCAGCGGGCGCGGTCGTGCTTGTCGGCGCGGCGCTTGCCGAAGAGCATCCGCTTCTCGAGGTGGGCGCGCAACGCGGTGTAGAAGTCGGCCAGGAACTTCTCGTCCTGGCCCAGGGGCACCCGCTCGGTGTACTGGAGCTTGGTCCGGATCTTGTCGGCCACCGTCGACACCGCGCCCGGGTCGGCGGCGGCCTCACCGCGCAGGAGGCCCTCGAGCACCTGCAGCTCGTAGACGCCGTAGACCTCGAGCTGGGCCTCGGTGAAGGTGTAGGTCGACCGGGTGGCGGTGGCCAGCGCCTTGGCGGCGGTGGGCGCGGCCAGATCGGCGCGGAGCTGGACCTTGGGCTGCACCACCACCAGCGTGCCGCCGATGAGATCGCCGACCCGCAGGTTGTCCTTGTTGAACAGGGGCAGGAGCGCGACCACGATCAGCCAGCCGCCGGCCACGACCCACATCCACACCGGCGCGTCGGGCCAGACCACGCTCGACGCAAACAGGAACGTCAACGGCATCCACATCTCGAGCTCGCGCACGAGGTTGCGGGCCAGCACCGCGCTGGCCTCGAGCGAGCCGCCGCGCGCGTCGATCACGCGGATGCCGGCGGCGCGCTTGCCGGGCGTGGCGCCGTGTCCGCGCAGCTCGAAGAACGCGAAGTAGAAGTGGCGCGACAGCGTGACCAGCAGCAGCGCCAGCGCCGAGATCCACTCGTCCTTTCCCGGCGACGCGATCGCAGCCATGAAGACCGTGGCCAGCACCGCGCCCATGACGATGGCGATGTCGATGACCAGCGCGGTCATGCGTTCGCCGATGCTGGCCAGGGTGAACTGGATCGGGATGCCCTCGGGCGTCACGATCTCACGGCGCCGCACGCCATCACCCTGGCGATCGAGGTAGCGCGCTACCGCCACGGCGCCCCCTCGAGGCGGGCCCGCGCCCGACCGAACCAGCCCAGGTAGACGATCCACCACAGCGCGGTGGCGCCGGCGACGCCGTAGCGCACCGTCAGGCTGGTCACCGTCTGGCGAAAGATGCCCTCGATCAGCCCGGCGATGAACAGCATGATCACCGCGCCCAGCACGATCTCGGCGGCCTGCCGGCCTCGCCGGCGCAGCGCATCGAGGCGCGGCTCGGCGCCGGGGAAGACCAGGGCGTGGGCGAGCAGGAAGCCGGCCGCGCCACACAGGATGATGGCCAGCAGCTCGGTCACGCCGTGGGGCAGGAGCCAGCCCCACAGATCGACGGAGAGCCCGCGCGAGTCGTAGAGCGCCGCGAACGCGCCCAGCATGAGCCCGTTGTAGAAGAGCAGGATCAGGGTCGGCACCCCGGCCAGGAAGCCGAGCGCGAAGGCCATGATCCCGACCCGCGAGTTGTTGTTGAACAGCGACGAGGCGAAGTAGGTCAGGCCGTGGTTGAAGTCCTGCTCCTCGTAGAGCCCGTCGCGGAGCTCGCTGGTCGGCGCCGACGGATCGCGCCCCGAGGCCATCGAGGCGTCGACGAACATGTAGTACGTGTCGCTGTCGCGCGACACCATCTCGAACGCGATCACGCCGCCCGCCAGCGTGAACAGGATCGACAGCGCCAGGTGCCAGCGCGCCGCCCGCACCGCGGCCGGAAAGCGCCAGCGCAGGAAGTCACTGATGCGGGTCCGCACCCGCTCGCGCGAGCCGTAGACCACCACGTAGCTGCGCGACACCAGGCTCTCGAGGTACTCGATGAGGGCGCGGTCGAGTGAGATGGCGCGCGCCACCGACAGCGAGGACAGCGTCGCCCGGTAGAGGTGGGGCAGGACCGCCAGCTCCTCGGCGGCGAGCCCCGACAGGCCCTTGTCGTGGACCCGGGTGAGCAGCTCCTCGAGCTGGCGCCAGGTGCCCTCGCGCTCGCGCCGGAAGTGCACGCTGCGCAGGGTCGCGTCGCCGGTGATGGGCGGCACCGCGAGGTTGGGCACGGCGGTCATCGCAGGAGCTCCCGGCGCTTGATGTCGAGGTAGCGGTTGAGCAGCGCCATCGAGAAGTGCTCGGGCGTCGAGTCGATGACCATGGCGCCGGCCCGGCGCAGGCGCTCGAGCACCAGCCGGCGCTCGCGGGCGAAGCCGCCGGCGACCACGGCCTCGTGCAGGTCGGCCAGCGAGCGGGGCCCGCGCCGCGCCCAGTCGTCGACCGCGGGGTCGCCGACGGCGACGAACAGCACCAGGTGGTGGCGAGCCAGCCGGCTCACGTTCTCGATCATGAGCTCGGCGGTGATGCTGTCGAGGAAGTCGGTGAACAGCACCACCAGCGAGCGCCGCTTCACCCGCTGGGCCAGCTCGGCCAGGGCCAGGGTATAGTTGCTCTCGGCGCGGCGGTAGGCCAGGTCGGCGGTGAGCCGGGTCAGCCGCGGGAACGCGTGCATGCCGCCTGCCGGCTCGGACCAGGTCCGCACCTTCTCGTCGAAGCCGAGCAGGCCGACCCGATCGCCGGTCTTGAGGCACATCCACGACAGGAGCAGCCCGGCGTTGACCGCGTGATCGAGGCGGGGGATCCCGGCCAGCGGCTCGCTCATCAGCTGGCCACCGTCGATGGCGATGATGACCTGGTGGTTGCGCTCGGCACGGAACTGCTGGCAGAGCAGCTTCACGTGCCGCGCCGATGACTTCCAGTCCATGGCCCGGTGGTCGAGGCCGGGCACGTACTCGCGCAGCATCTCGAACTCGCTGCCGTCGCCGACGTAGCGCTCGACCTTGAGGCCCGCCATGACCTCACGGTTGGAGAGCATGCGCAGCGCCATCGCCCGCACCGCGCCCAGGTTGGGCACCACCGCGACCGGCACGTCGAGCGGCCGCCGCCAGCGGCGCTCGACCAGCCCCAGCGGCCCGGCCCAGCGCATGTGCATGGCCACCACGCGCGGCGTGCCGCGCCGGGTCGGCACCAGCGGGAATCGCACCACCGCCGTCGACTGTCCGGCTTCCGGACGAAGCCGGAAGCGGGCCGGGGCCGGGCGGGTCAGGTCGCCCTCGAGCTCGGGCACCACCTCGATCTCGGGGGTGCGCGTGCTCGCCACCTTGATCGTGACCACCAGCTCGCCGCGATCACCGATGAAGATCTGGGGCGGCGCCTCGGTCGAGACTGCGACCCGGCGCCGGGGCGCGCCCAGCGCCGCGTCGACGAGCAGGAGCATGGTCAGTCCGCCGATGACCGCGACCCAGGCCGGGAACGCCACGCCGCCGAGCATGGCCGGCGCCACCGCGAGGGGCAGCAGCGCGACCAGCACGAGCACGAAGCGAAGGGTCGGACGCATGACGATTCGCCGGCGCGTTACCGCGGAGCCGGCACCTGCTCCAGGATCTGGCGGACCACGCCCTCGGCGGTGAGGCCCTCGATCTCGGCGCCCGGCGACAGCACCACGCGGTGGCGCAACGCCGGCACGGCCAGGGTCTTCACGTCGTCGGGCAGGACGAAGTCGCGGCCGGCCAGCGCGGCGTAGGCCCGCGCGGCTGACGCCATCATGGTCGCCGCGCGCGGCGAGGCGCCGAAGGCCAGGCTCGAGCGCTCGCGGGTGGCCCGCACCAGGTCGACGATGTAGTCGAGGATAGCGTCGGACAGCTTGATCTGGCGCACCGCGGCCCTCATCGCTCCCAGCCGATCGAGATCGGCCACCGCCTCGATGCCGAACTGCTCGACCTTGGGCATGGCGGTGCCGTGACCGTGGCGGGCGACGATGGCGCGCTCCTCGTCGCGGGTGGGATAGCCGATCACGACCTTGAACAGGACACGAACGAGCGGGGCCTCGGGCAACGGATACGTGCCCTCCTGTTCGATCGGGTTCTGTGTGGCGATGACCATGACGCCGGCGACCAGATCGTGGGTGACTCCGTCGATCGTCACCAG